>JAMPGN010000005.1 GCA_023663915.1 Eubacterium sp.
TGTACTTCTCTCTGGCTAAAGCAACCGCATCTTTATCTAAATGCTCTATGCCTGCCTGTTCCAGCACTCGTTTTGACCAATCCCTGCGCTCCTGTGAACGAATTGCGTCTATCTTGTACTGTTTTAACGGCACAAGACTTTCTCCGGCACGCTCATAATAATTTGTTTTCCAATCAGTAGGTATGCCTGTTGCTGCTGCGGGAATTTTAAACATAAGCACACGATACTCTTTGCCATTCAGAATTGGAAATATCTCGATAATATCATAGAAGGTCATTCCGTTGGTAGTATCTCTGGATATTTCATATTTGAAACGCTCCAACAGGCTGTTATCACCTTTTTTGTATGCCGTTCCAACAATTTTCTTTACCTTAGTTCCCTGCTCCTCACCAACACCAAAAATAAGCCAGCCATATTGCTGCTGGCGCAGATTTGCTTCATTACTGATTGCTGAAAAATATCTGCCGATTTTATCTGTGTCATAGCCGCCTTTAGCTTCTTTAAATTCGACAATCTCATATTCCCAGCGTTGCATAAGGTTTTCTAAGACTTCATAATATTCGATATCCTTTGCAGATTTATTGTATTTAAAATATGACATAATCTTCCCTTCCCAATTTATTTAAACATTAACAATATTCAAAATTTCCTTCTCTTCACCCATATTATATTTTGCATTAAAAGATCGGTCAATATCGTATCCATATACTCAGTTTCTATATGTCTGTCTGTACTGATTCGGTGACATATGATATTTCTCGGCAAAAAGCTTATTAAAAAAAGTACGGTTGGAATATCCCAGGTTATCACAGATATCAGAAATGCTGAGTGTAGTATGAATCAGCATTTCAGCGGCCTTGGCTAACAAAAAAGACCTAATATACTGGTTCAATGTCTTACCGGAATATTTTTTGACAATGCGGTTTATATAGTCACTGTTATAATTTAGCCGGTTTTCGAGAAATTGACGGTCAATCCGTTCACTGCAAGATTCTATCAGCAGACTGATATCCTGAAATAACTGTTCTTCTTTTGAAAACGGAAGCTGATGAACCTGGATCTCATAATTTTCCTGGGAACTTAGAAGCGAAAAAAATTTGCAAAAATAACCTTTAATAATATAAGGACTTCCGCTTGCCTTTTCTTCCAGTTCTGACATGATCACATTGATAATAACGTTGATCTGGCTTAAACATGATTTGGGAAGGGCTGCCGGATGGGTAAAATCTATATATCTCTTAGACGGAAGGTACTGACCGGGTTCATTCGGATGCAGGAACAGGTCCCAGTAGGAACATTGGGAAAGATTGACATCATTTCCATCCGGATAATGAATGATATTCTGAGAAAATAAATCGATTAAATAATTCTCTTTAAGCATAAATAAGACGATTTCATAATCCGTGCCAAAAAGCTCTCTATGTTTAATGCTTCTATTGCAGATACAGCATTCTCCGGCATGGTATTCCACAATTTCATTTTCAATCTGAAGTCTTAAAGTTCCCGAAAGAACACAAGTGATTTCAAAAAAATCATGTATATGTAAAGGTCGCTCCCCTAAGCGCTTAAATTCATCTATGGAAGAAAACACATAATCATGGGAATATTCGGTAAATGACAACATAGTTGCCCTGTTCGCGTGCTGGTTAAAGCATTCATATAGGATCATATATGGTGCATCAATTTCAAGATTTTCCAAAACACTGCTGCCAAAATTATGATAAACCAATGCGGAATGTTCTATTCCCCAATAATGAAGGAAATCCTTCTGCGAGATCCAGTGTCCGAAAGAAGCGGTATCCTGCTGGAAATGATGTTGATAGGTATCCTTGAAGGTCTGTTCTGACATAAATATCTCCATTCTGATCCGATTTGTTCTAAAGTAAATCCGTAAATCACTCATCAAGACCGGAAATTAAACTAAATTTATCATATTCAATAGTCTAAATAGGTTACAAATTGTGACAAAATATTCTGATTCCGACATTTAAGAGTGACCATATTCAGTCTATTATAATTTTAACAAAAATGCAATAGCAACTTTGAGACTGTCTATAAAACTGTTATTGAAGAAATGGAGGTGGAAATATTTTATGGAAAAAGAATTGCTATTGTCTGCCAAGGGAGTCAATAAATCTTTTGGAGCAACTCGTGCACTCATCGATGTTGACGTATATGTCAAACGTGGAGAGATCCGCGGATTAATCGGTGAGAATGGTTCGGGTAAATCAACATTTTCTTCCATTGTAGCCGGTGCACAGAAGGAGGATAGCGGAAGTTTTATTCTGAAAGGCGAGGAGTATCATCCACAGAGCATGGTCGATGCCCAGCAGCACGGCATCAGCATGATCATTCAGGAGATGGGTACGATCAGCGGTATTACGGTAGCATCCAATATTTTTGCAGGGCGTTTGGAAGAATTTGCAAGGTTTGGTCTGCTTGACTGGAAAAAAATCAACGCAGAGGCAGACAAGATACTGGCGGATATCGGTGTCCCGGAAATCAAAGGCGATATGATGGTTGATGATCTGAATTTTGAGGATCGAAAGATTGTTGAGATTGCCCGTGCGATGTCCACGGACCCGGACTTACTGATCATAGACGAGACAACCACGGCATTGGCAACCAAGGGACGCCGGCTGATCTACAAGCTGATCGAAAAAATGCATGAAGAAAATAAAGCTGTTTTGTTTATCAGCCATGACCTGGATGAACTGATGGAAGTATGTAATACGATCACCGTACTGCGAGACGGCGTTATCATTGACACGTTAGACAAAAGTAATATGTCGATCGAACTGATGCGTAGATTAATGGTCGGGCGTGAATTGGTCGGAAGTTATTACAGAGATGATTTTGACGGCTCATGCAGCGATGAAGTCGTGCTGGAAGCAAAACAGATTTCATTAAGACCCGCGTTTAAGAACGTCAGTCTTAAGGTACACAAGGGAGAAATCCTGGGACTAGGTGGATTATCAGACTGCGGTATGCATGAAATCGGAAAGGTGCTTTTTGGAATCGAAAAGCCACTCACCGGAGAAGTAAAGTTAGTCACCAGAGATAAGGAAGTAACCGATTCTGTCATGGCAGTGCAAAATGGAATGGCATATATATCGAAAGACAGAGATAAGGAGTCCGTCATTTTAGGTTCTTCCATCGAAAGTAATATTGTACTTCCGGCTTTAAAAGACATGCAGCAGAAGGGAACCGGATACATTTCCAAAAAGAAAGAAAAGGATCTGTCGGATCAGCAGATCAAAGCAATGTCAATTAAATGCAGGAACGGAAAACAGCTCGTAAAAGAACTTTCGGGAGGAAATAAACAGAAAGTGGTTTTTTCTAAATGGCTGGGAACAGATTCGGACATACTGATCCTCGATTGTCCTACCAGAGGTATTGATGTAGGCGTCAAGGCAGATATGTACAAACTGATGATGGAGCTGAAACGTCAGGGAAAGGCAATCATTATGATTTCGGAAGAACTTCTGGAGCTGATTGGTATGAGTGACCGCATTATGTTATTCAAGGAAGGACAGTTCAGCAAAGAGCTGCATAGAAGTGCAGACCTGGATGAAAAAGCTGTAATAGAATACATTATTTAGAAAGGAATGATAGAGTATGGCGGATAATTCTGCAATCAGGCATAGTGAAAAAAACGAAGCGATTCAGGCTGAACTGGAAAAGAAAGCGGCGCGCAAAGATGCGTTAGGACGGATTGTACCCTACTTCGGGCTTATATTTATCATCTTGTTTTTCACGATTGTGACAGGCGGCACATTCATCGGAACGGATAATCTGGGGAATCTGGTCAACCAAGGATTTGTCCTCTGTATGATTGCCATTGGATCGTCTTTCGTGTACGCGCATGGCGGAATGGATTTTTCGATCGGCGCTGTCGCAGGAGTGGCGCAGTTGGTCTGTGGTCTTATGATCTTAAAAGGAATGCCGATCTGGATGTGCGTTTTGCTTACCATCCTAGTCTGCATTGCTGGTGCGTTCTGCACGGCGGGAATCACACTGCTTATGGGTGTGCCGGTGTTTATCGGATCTATGTGCGTGCGAACTTCGTTTCAAGGCATCTTAAAAACTTTTTGTCAGTCCAGCGATATTGCCATTGATTTTGAAAAGTACAATTACATCAATAATGTAGGAATTAAGGCAGTTATTTTGGTGATAGCCATTTTACTTGGATATTATCTTTTTAACTACACGGTAATCGGTAAGTATAACAAGGCGCTGGGCGGTAATCCCCGGACGGCGGAACAAGCAGGCGTGGGAAGAAAGAAATGGATTTACATAGCATTTATTTTAATGGGTATCTGTGTAGGAATTGCATCTGTATTTGCTTTTTTCAGGACAGGCAAGGTAAATGCTTACTCAGGCAACGGATATGAGTTCAATATCATGATGGCAATCGCCCTGGGTGGATTCCCGATGGCTGGCGGAGAAAAGAGTAAAATTTCATCGGCAATCGTCGGTGCGTTGACAGTTACCTGTCTGTCGAACGGACTTGGATTGTGGGGACTGGATGCGACTTTGATTTCGGGCGTAAAGGGAGCCTTGTTTGTATTGATCGTGGCGTTGTCCTATGACCGAAGCGCAGGAAAACTGGTTAATTAAACATCGTAACCGGCGATTACGGCAGCAATGGCAGCAACATTCAACAAAGAAGGAAAAATAAAATAACAAACAGAAAAGAAAGGAACATATCATGAAAAAATTAGCAGCATTGATATTAGCAGGAACCATGGTATTTTCGCTGGCAGCGTGCGGAAATACGGCGGCGGAAAGCAGCAGCACGGCAACAGAAGAGGCAGACACACAGGAAACTGCATCGGAAGAAGGAGAAGCGGTCGCAGCGGAAGGCGAAACAGAAACAACAGGATCGGGAGAGGTATATTTTGAGCCGGGAGAATTGACGGTTGCAAATGCGGAGGAGCTTCCGCATTATAAGATAGCATTTTCCTATTATTCTTTTGCCGATAAATTAGGATTGCAGTTTAGGGAAAGCATTAATTATCTTTGCAATGCATATAACTGCGAAGCGGTATTTTTTGAATCCGGCATGGGTGATGAGGCAGTTACCAATATCGAGTCCGTTCTAGCGGCTGGCGATATAGACGGTGTGATCTATGTAGGGGCAACGCCTTCTGTCGTGGCGGTTGCGGAGAAGTATGAGGTTCCTTATGTAGCTGTCTGTGGATTTGCTTCCTTGGATGAAGAGATTAATACACTGGGAAGTTATAATTATTTCTTAGGATGCGTCATGGATGATGATGTATGGGCTGGTGAACATGCGATGCAGGCTTTATATGATGCAGGATGTAGAAGTGTATGCTTTTCCGGCGCTACACAGGGAATGTTGAAGAGCCACGACGACCGTGCATCGGCATATCTGGATTATATCGCATCACATGATGATATGTCTTCTTTGACAGAGTCTTATACCATGATGGAGACGGCAAATGATATTTCTACTTTTGCGGCTTCCTTTGCGGGTATCATGGATGGTATCTTCTTTACAGCCGGGTCGGATGCAATCTATCTGACGATGGAAACAGAAGGAATTGCGGATGGTTCAGTAAAGATCGCAGCGGTTGATATTTCCAGCCAGACGGGTACTTATTTCAAGAATGGAACGCAGGTATGGACCTGTGGAGGGCAGTATGGTTCGGCAGAAATGGGATTCGCAGTGCTTTACAGCTATCTGGCAGATGGCACTAAGATTATTACGGATACAAAGACACCTGTGATACGTCAGTACCTTGAGATAACAAGTTATGATGATTATGAAAAATATTGTCAGTATGTCGAAGGAAGCACTCCTGTCTATACGGCAGATGAACTGGCAGCGTATATTCCTTTCTTTACAGAAGGAGCTGACCTTGCCGCTTATGAGGCAGAGGCAGTTAATTATTCCATTGAATCTTTAGGCTCCCGCAGATAGTATTTTAACTGATCGTATTATGGCAGGAAAGAGATTTGAATGCTTTCCTGCCATAGGAATACATCGTATAGAGAGGTGATTTTATTGAAACAGCAATCCAAGATTTTATACAATTTGAAAAGACTTGTATTTTCATTGATTATTCCGGTGGGTATGTGGGCGGTATTTGCTATTGCCAGCGGAGGCAGGACGGCTTCAAAAGCTATGTTGATCACCACATTACGTCAAAGCGTCATGCCATCCATTATCTGTTATGGCCTGATGTTGAATATGGAGGTCGGCATGATGAACTTTGCCGCAGGAGGAATGATGCTTTGCGGATGTATTGTCGGAGGCAATCTCGCCAAGCTGACTTCAACGGGTATTCCAGAACTTATTTTCTTCTGTGTCCTGGTCTGTATAATCGAGGGAGTTGTAGTAGGCGTTTTATACAGGCTTATGCATGTGCCAAGTATTGTGCTGACCATCGGGTTAATGCTTTTGTTTGAGGCGCTGCCGAAAGTGATTTATTCGGAAGGACTAAACCTGACCGCCGACTATACCTATCTGACAAGGAATCCTTATTGTTTTTATGTATTGACAATCTGTCTGATTATCTTTTACATTATTTATAATAAGACGGCATTTGGACATAACCTGAGAGCGGTCGGCAGCAACCAGGCGATCTCGAACAGTGTAGGGTTAGACAGTGATAAGATTAAGTTCATGTCCTATATACTTGGTGCGGCTTTTCTTGGAATCGGCGCTATGCTGTATGCAAGCTCGAACGGGGAAATCCGTAACGTGACCACATTAGGTTCCATGTCCATTATGATGGATGGATTTATGGGAATGTTCATTGCTATTTTTATTGCGCAGTTTTGCGATATGTCTTTCGCGGTTGTGTTTGGGGTATTTGCCATGAAGATGCTGTCCAATGGATTTGTTGCATTAGGAATGTCTTCTACGATAAGAGATATTGTACAGGGTGTTATTTTGTTGGTTCTGATGGTGATATCCGCCAATGCGGGACTAATTGAAAATATCCGCTCAGACAAAGCTTTCCAGAAAGAGTGCAACGAATTGTATGAGAAAGGAACCGTATAAAAAGCATCGGGCAGAGGAAAATCCGGGAATGCGGACAGAGAAGAAAGGAGAAGAAGGTATATGGATATTTATGTATCTGCAAATGCAGGCAGAAACGGATGGGGATCAAAAGAAGCGCCTTACAAGACTATTTCTGAGGCCGCTAAAGTTGCGAAGGCAGGTGACACAGTGATTGTTGCGCCAGGTATTTATCGTGAATATGTGGACCCTGTCAATGCCGGAACAGAAGAAGAAAGGATCGTTTATAAGAGCGAGAAGCCGCTCGGAGCAGTGATTACGGGCGCAGAAACCGTCAAAAATTGGGTGAAATATCAGGATAATGTATGGACCTGCCGTATCGATAACGGGGTGTTTGGTAATTACAATCCTTATACAACCTTTGTGGAAGGCGACTGGTATTTCGCTCCTGTTGTAAGACATACGGGTGCGGTCTATCTGAATGACCGGCAGCTCTATGAAACAGAAACCTTGGAAGAATGTATCAAGGGCGAAGTCTATGCCCCTTCCTGGGAGCCGGAATGGTCTGTCTACAAATGGTATACGGAGCAGGAAGGCGGCGAAACAGTAATTTATGCAAACTTCCAAGGGAAAGATCCCAATGAAGAAAATGTGGAGATCAATGTACGCCGTAATTGCTTTATGCCGTCCAAAACGGGCGTCGGATATATTACTTTCAGCGGTTTTAACGTGAGTAAGGCAGCTACGACTTGGGCGCCTCCCGCAGCTTACCAGGACGGAATGATTGGTCCGCATTGGTCAAAGGGCTGGATCATTGAAGACTGCGAGATCAGCAACAGCAAGTGCTGCGGAATTTCCTTAGGGAAATATTACGACGAGGAGAACGATCATTATTTCACCAGAAAGTACGTCAAAAGTCCTACGCAGATGGAACGAGATGCCGTATGCCGTGGACAGTATCATGGATGGCTGAAGGAAAATGTGGGAAGTCATATCGTAAGACGCTGCCATATTCATCATTGTGAGCAGACTGGCATTGTAGGCCGTATGGGATGTGTTTTTAGTCTGATCGAAGATAATCACATCCATAATATCAACAATATGCAGCAGTTAGGCGGGGCGGAAATAGCCGGAATTAAATTCCACGCAGCGATTGATGTGGTACTTCGCCGCAACCATATCCATCATTCAACCATGGGAATCTGGTGCGACTGGCAGGCACAGGGAACCCGCATAACGCAAAATCTGTTCCATGACAATCATGCACCGGAGAACGCGGAGTCTGCAATGGGCGCCATGATGAGCCAAGATGTGTTTATCGAGGTAGGGCATGGTCCCACTTTGATCGATAACAATATTATGTTATCAAAAGCTTCCGTGCGTATTGCGACGGAAGGCGTCGCATGCGTACATAACCTGATCTTAGGAGCTTTTACGGCAGTAGGAGGAGGCACTGATAACATTGTAAACGGAGTGAACCAGCCTCGTTACACCCCGTATCATATCCGCCACCGCACAGAAGTGGCAGGGTTTATGACGATTCTTCATGGCGACGATCGTATTTATAACAATATTTTTGTACAAAACTGGCCGGTGACAGAAGTGGAAGTCAAAGAAGATATGGGCTTCATGATGGCAGATAACCAGGTGGTAGGTACGGAAGTATTTGACGATTATCCGACTTATGAGGAATGGATCGAGAAATTTGAGATGGATAAGCCCGCTAACATGTTCAAGCTGACCGAACAGCATTTTGCGCATTTACCAGTCTGGGTAAACGGAAATGTTTATTTCAACGGAGCAAAAGCATGTAAAAATGAAAAGTCAAACCTTGTGGATGACCAGAATAAAGTATATGTAGAACTGGAAGAGAAGGAAGACGGCTATTTCCTGAAAACGAATGTTTATGATTTCATAGGAGATTATAGGACTGGCATCATTACCAGTGATATTCTGGGATATGCTTTTGAACCGGAACAGAGATTTGAGAATCCAGACGGAAGTGCCATTATCTTTAATGAGGATTATCTGGGCGAACACCACGGGCTATCTGCGATGCCGGGACCTTTCGCCATCGGCAGGACAGAGAGTGGGAAGCTGTGCTAGGGTTGTATAGGGGATCGCTTTAGAAAAGATTCTCTTACGATCAAATAGGCTGATAGCTAAAGTAATTAAGAGAAGAAACCGTGTGGGAATAATGCGGTTTCTTCTCTCTTTTATGTAAATAGAAAATCCGTCTGATCTGCATTTACATACTTTTTTCATAGATTCTTTTGACACGCTGTTCCTCTGAATATTTCATGCTACCAATAACCTCTCTTTCATAATAGCATTATAAAAATCGCTACCCTCGTTTATTTCATTGATCTCAAACACATCTACATTTTTTCTCAAAACCTCTCGCAGTTCCTCGGCAAGCGAAAAAATCATAGTAAGTTTAAATTTTTCCCCACCATAAACCAAAAAATCCAAGTCGCTGCTTCCGTTTGCGTCCCCTCTCGCATAAGAACCAAACAAATATATTTCTTTCACTTTATATTTTTGAGCAATTGGCTTAACCAAATTTTCAATATCTTGAAGTGTGAATATATCATTATTCATTCTTGCATTTCCTTTCGTTTGATGATAATAAAGTCTAATTAATGCAACCCACATTTCCTATTATAGCAAAAAGGAAATGAGCCTTTCAACCCATTTCCCCTTTTTCACTTCTTCACAGCCCTGCAAAGCCTTGCCATCGCCTCTTCCAACACCACGCGCGGACAGGCAATGTTAATGCGCTCGAATCCTGCACCCGCCTCCCCGAAGATCGTCCCGGCATCCAGCCACAGCTTCGCTTCCTGGACGATCAAATGCTCCAACTCTTCCTCGCGCAGCCCAAGTTCACGGCAATCCAGCCAGATCAGGTATGTGCCTTCCGGTTCAATCAGTTTGATCTGGGGAAGATTTTCTTCCAGATAGGATCTGACGTAATCCAGATTTCCTCGCAAATAGACTTTCAGCTCTTCCAACCACTCCCTGCCCGTCTCGTAAGCCGCTTTGCAGGCATGAAGCCCGATCATATTGACTTGGCTGTATCCGACCGCCATCATCTGACGTTTAAATGCCTCGCGAATCTGCGGATCGGAAATAAAAATATTGGAAATCTGTAATCCCGCCAAATTAAAAGTCTTGCTCGGCGCGGTACAGATGATGCTAATCTTCTCAAACTCTGGCTCTACCATCGTAAACACATGATGCTGTCTTCCCTCATAGACGAAATCGCTATGAATCTCGTCGCTGACCACCTTCACATCATACCGCAGGCAGATTTCGCCCATCCTGCGCAATTCCTCGACGGACCACACGCGCCCCACCGGATTATGCGGACTGCACAGCACAAACAGTTTCACATCATTTTCCACAATCTTCTTCTCAAAATCCTCAAAGTCAATCTCATAATGCCCATCCTTCAAAACCAGTTCATTATTGACCAGTTTCCGGTCATTGTCCCTCACCACGGCAGCAAAAGGATAATAGACAGGCTGCTGAATCAGTACGCTCTCTCCCGCCTTCGTCAACGCCTGTACCGCCATACAGATGGCGAAAACAATTCCCGGCGTCTTCACCAGCCATTCCTTCCTAGTCTCCCATCCGAAATAGTCCCGATACCACGCAGCAACCGTCTGAAAATAATCATCTTTACTGTCCGTGTAGCCGTAGATGCCGAGTCGCGCGTCCGCCACTGCGCACTCGATAATTCCCGGGGCAGTGCGAAAATCCATGTCCGCCACCCATAACGGTAAAATATCCTCCGGCATTCCCCGCTCAATAGCGAAATCATATTTCAAGCAATCCGTATTCCTTCTGTCGATCACTTCATCAAAATTGTATTTCATTTTCTTCTCCATTTCTTCGCTACTCTTACGCATTTTTCTTCCCTAATCCAGTTCAGGTGTCAAAAGCTCTATCATATCAATTGTGAAGGCAGATTGATTGCACAAAAAGTTCTTTTGACGCCCGCATCCTAATCCGAAACCGCTCAGATTATTTATGCCTAAACCATTCTCACGAAAGTGCCTGCTCTAAATCGGCAATCAGATCCTGTACATTCTCAATTCCCACCGACATACGCAACGTTGTCTCATCGATTCCGTTCGCGCGTCTTTTTTCATCCGGCACGTCCGCATGTGTCTGTGTAAAAGGATAGGTCATCAAACTTTCCGTGCCGCCCAGACTCTCCGCAAACTGAATCAGTCTGATCCGCTCCAATACTTTGTGCGCCGTATCCTGTGCATCTACATGGAATGTCAGCATACCGCCGTATCCGCTGCATTGCTTCTGCGCCGTAACGTGCCCCGGATTTCCTTCTAATCCCGTGTAAAATACTTCCGTCACTTTCGGATGCCCGGTAAGCCACTTGGCAATCGCCAGTGCATTCTCCTGATGTTTTTCCATGCGCACGGACAACGTCTTGATACCCCGCAGAATCAGCCAGGAGTCGAACGGCGCAAGACACGCTCCTGTCGTCTTCACCATCTCACGTATTTTCTCGGCAATCTCCGTGTTGTTCGTCACAAGAAATCCGCCCAAAGTATCATTATGTCCGCCCAGATATTTTGTCGCGCTGTGAATAACCACGTCCGCTCCCAGAACTAAGGGATTCTGGAAATAAGGCGTCAAAAACGTGTTATCCACCGCCACAAGGCAATGATGCCTCTTGGCGATCTCACTAACTGCCCGGATATCCGTAACTTTCATCATCGGATTCGTCGGGGTTTCTATGTAGATCAGCCTTGTATTTTCCTGTATCGCCTCTTCCACTTTCATAATATCCGAGGTATCTGTATAAGTAAAGTAGATACCGTTTTTTTCATTCACTTTATGAAACTGCCTGATTACACCGCCGTACAAATCGTCCGTCGCAACGACATGGTCTCCCGGCATAAACAACTCCATGAAAGCATTAACCGCCGCCATACCCGTAGCAAAAGCAATCGTATCAACGCCATGCTCTAAATCCGTCATAATCCTCTCCAGCTCTTTCCTGGTCGGATTCTGTACCCTGTTATAGTCATATCCCGTACTGCGCCCTACGCCAAGATGCGCATACGCCGCTGTCTGATAGATCGGAAAACTTATCGCGCCCGTAGTCTCTATTGCTTCTCTACTGCCTTGTCCATGAATACATACCGTGTCTATTCTATAGCCCATAACATCCTCCTCTATATTCCTATTATTCATATAGGAATTATATTAATCATATCATCTCATACCATTTTGTCAACCCTTTATATATTTACAATTTCAAGTTCACGACGAATTTTCCGAAATGCAAAGCATCTTTTTAGGAATACTCATAATCTCGCAAACGAGCATAGCTCGTTTTTTTTGTTATACGATTCGGCTATCAAAGGCTCTTTCGATAAACCTTAGCTGGCAGATTGCACAAAAAGTTCACGCAGTTGTCTTGTGTAGGAGACTGAGATTTTCTTAGCATTCCGTCTGTTACACAGCAATTTCGGGACATGGATGTCCCGAAAAGCCCGAATCGCGCATGGATGCGCGTTGAGGGCGGTTGCGTCCGGCATCACAGCTTATATCGGAATGCTTAGAAAATCCATTCGACGGAACCCGACACAAGAGAACTTTTGATGCAATCTGCCCACTCAACCTAATATTTTTTTGGAAAGAGGAGAAAAACTATGTTCGATGCAAAACAAACCGTTCCCGCCTCTCCACTATACCGCACAGAATTTGAACACGACAACTGTGGTATCGGTGCGTGCGTGAACATCAAGGGAGTCAAAAGCCGAGTCATTGTCGAGAATGCGCTTAAGATCGTGGAAAACTTAGAGCACAGAGCAGGCAAGGACGCGGAGGGAAAGACAGGAGACGGCGTCGGTATTCTGACGCAGATGCCCCACAAATTCATGGTCAGGGTGACGAAAGAGCTTGGCTTCGACATTGGCGGGGAGCGAGAGTATGGCGTGGGAACGTTCTTTTTCCCGCAAGACGAATTACAGCGCAATCAGGCAAAAAAGATGTTTGAGATCATCGCTGAGAAGGAAGGACTTGCATTCCTTGGATGGCGTGAAGTGCCGACGGTGCCGACGGTGTTAGGACACAAGGCGGTCGAGTGCATGCCCTGTATTATGCAGGCTTTTATCAAGAAGCCCGCGAATGTGGCGAAGGGGATCGACTTTGACCGGAAATTGTACATACTTAGAAGAACGTTTGAACAGTCCACCGATGTGACTTATGTGGTCAGTCTGTCCAGCAGGACGATTGTCTACAAGGGTATGTTCTTAGTGGGACAGCTTCGCACGTTTTTCTCTGATCTGCAGGATAAAGATTACGAATCGGCGATCGCCATGGTGCACTCGCGCTTTTCCACGAATACGAATCCGAGCTGGGAGCGTGCGCACCCGAATCGGTTTATCGTGCACAATGGTGAGATCAATACGATCCGTGGCAATGCGGATAAAATGCAGGCGCGTGAGGAAAACATGGAGTCCGAGCATTTGAAAGGGCAGATGCACAAGGTTTTGCCGGCGATCAACGCGTCGGGATCGGATTCCGCCATGCTTGACAATACCTTGGAATTTCTCGTGATGAGCGGCATGCCGTTGCCGCTTGCGGTGATGATTACGATTCCGGAGCCGTGGGAGAACAATAAGACCATGACGCAGAAGAAAAAAGATTTCTACCAGTATTACGCGACGATGATGGAGCCGTGGGACGGGCCTGCGTCTATCCTTTTCTGCGACGGAGATATGATGGGAGCGGTGCTTGACCGAAACGGTCTACGTCCCTCCCGCTATATGATCACGGACGATGATACCTTGATTTTGTCCTCGGAGGTGGGGGTGCTCGATATCGATCCTTCTAAGATCGTCGTAAAAGAGAGGTTGCACCCCGGCAAGATGCTTCTCGTGGACACCGTTCAGGGGAGAGTGGTCGATGACGATGAGCTGAAAGAGAAATATGCATCCGCCCGTCCTTATGGAGAGTGGTTGGATAACAAGCTGGTTGCGCTCAAGGAGTTGAAGATCCCGAATCAGCGCGTGCCGGAGTATACCACCGAAGAGAGACAGCGCATGCAGAAGGCTTTCGGCTATACCTATGAGGAGTTAAAGACGAGTATTCTGCCCATGGCAAAGAACGGGGCGGAGGCGATTGCGGCGATGGGTGTGGATACGCCGATTCCGGTTTTGTCTAAGGCTCACCATCCTCTGTTCCACTATTTCAAACAGCTTTTTGCACAGGTGACGAATCCGCCGATCGATGCCATCCGAGAGGAAGTCGTGACTTCCACCACCGTATATCTTGGCAGGGACGGCAACTTGCTTGAGGAAGTACCGGAAAACTGCAACATGTTAAAAGTACATAATCCGATTCTGACCAACACGGATCTGCTCAAGATCAAGAACATGAAATCGGAAGGTTTCAAAGTAGAGGTTGTTCCGATTACCTACTATAAAAATACGAGCCTGGAAAAAGCGATTGACCGCTTGTTTGTGGAAGTGGACAGGGCTTATCGTGACGGCGTGAATATTTTGATCTTGTCCGACCGGGGCGTGGATGAGAACCGGGTGGCGATCCCGTCCCTCTTAGCGGTATCGGCGTTACAGCAGCATCTTGTCAGCACGAAAAAGAGAACCAGCGTGGACATTATCTTGGAGTCCGCAGAACCCCGTGAAGTACACCATTTCGCGACTCTGCTCGGTTTCGGTGCTTCGGCAGTCAACCCTTATCTGGCACAGGAGAGTATCAAAGAGCTGATTGAGAACCATATGTTGGACAAAGACTACTATGCGGCGGTCAATGACTATAACGACGCGGTTCTGCATGGCATCGTGAAGATCGCATCCAAGATGGGAATCTCGACGATTCAGTCCTATCAGGGATCCAAGATCTTTGAGGCGATCGGCATCGACAAAGAAGTGATTAACAAATATTTTACGAACACGGTATGTCGTGTGGGAGGCATTACCCTGAAAGATATTGAGAAAGAGGCGGATACGCTTCACTCGATGGCTTTTGACCCACTCGGTCTATCGACCGATTTGATGCTGGATAACCCCGGACATCACCAGATGCGCAGCGGCGCGGATGAGCACTTATACAATCCGGAGACCATTCATTTACTACAGGAGTCAACAAGGCGCGGAGATTATGAAATATTCAAACAATATACCGCAGCGGTCAATAATGAGCAGAGCATCAAGAACCTGCGGGGGCTGATGGACTTCAATTATGCGAAGAAACCCGTGCCGATTGAGGAAGTGGAGCAAGTTGACACGATTGTCACAAGATTTAAGACCGGCGCGATGTCCTATGGTTCGATCTCCAAGGAGGCTCATGAGACGATGGCAATCGCCATGAACAGACTGCACGGCAAATCCAACTCCGGCGAAGGCGGGGAGGACGACGACAGATTGACAGTGGGTGCGGACGGCAAAAACCGATGCTCCGCAATTAAGCAGGTAGCGTCGGGAAGGTTTGGCGTGACCAGCAAATATTTGAACAGCGCACAGGAGATCCAGATCAAGATGGCACAGGGCGCAAAGCCCGGCGAGGGCGGACATCTGCCCGGCGGCAAGGTGTATCCGTGGATTGCCAAGACGAGACATTCAACGCCAGGTGTTGGGTTGATTTCCCCACCGCCGCACCATGACATCTATTCGATTGAAGACTTGGCACAGTTGATCTATGATTTGAAGAATGCCAACACCAGAGCGCGCATTTCCGTCAAACTGGTATCCGAGGCGGGCGTGGGTACCGTCGCCGCAGGTGTTGCCAAGGCGGGCGCACAGGTGATTCTCGTGTCCGGCTATGACGGCGGTACGGGCGCGGCGCCTCGCAGCTCGATTCACAATGCAGGGCTTCCGTGGGAACTCGGACTTGCGGAGACACACCAGACGTTGATACAGAACGGACTGCGCAACAAAGTCCGCATCGAGACGGACGGCAAGCTGATGAGCGGCCGCGACGTGGCGATTGCGGCGATTCTCGGCGCGGAGGAGTTCGGTTTTGCCACGGCTCCGCTCGTGACGATGGGATGTGTCATGATGCGTGTGTGTAATCTGGACACCTGCCCCGTGGGCGTGGCGACACAGAATCCGGAGCTTCGCAAGCGTTTTGCAGGCAAGCCGGAGTATGTGGAGAATTTCATGAGATTTATCGCGCAGGAATTGCGTGAGTATATGGCGAAGTTAGGCGTGCGCACGGTGGATGAACTGGTGGGGCGGACAGATCTTTTGAAGGTAAAGGACAATCTGACCGACCGCCAGAAACAGATCGATCTGAGCGTGATCTTAAGCAATCCTTATGAGGGTAGCAAAGAGAAATGCATCTTCGATCCGAAGCAGGTATACGATTTCGGGCTTGAGAAGACCATGGATGAAAAAGTGCTCTTAAAGCAACTTTCCAAAGCGCTTGAGAGCGGACAGAAGAGAAGCCTTGAGGTGGACGTGTCGAATACCGACCGTGCTTTCGGGACGATCTTTGGTTCGGAGATTACTAGAAGATTCGGGGACACGCTTGACGAGGACACTTACCGTATCTTGTGCAACGGTTCCGGTGGTCAGAGCTTCGGCGCATTTATCCCCAAAGGGCTTACGTTGGAGCTGGTGGGCGATTCCAACGATTATTTCGGCAAAGGATTGTCCGGCGGCAAACTGATCGTGTACCCGCCGAAAGGCTCGAAATTCAAACAGGACGAGAATATCATTATCGGCAACGTGGCGCTCTACGGGGCAACTTCCGGCAAAGCGTTTATCAATGGTGTGGCGGGTGAGCGTTTCTGTGTGCGTAACTCCGGCGCGATCGCGGTCGTGGAAGGTGTGGGCGATCATGGCTGTGAGTATATGACAGGCGGACGCGTCGTGGTGCTCGGTACGGTCGGCAAGAATTTTGCCGCAGGTATGAGTGGTGGCATCACTTATGTACTGGATGAGAACAATGATCTGTACACCAAGACCAATAAAGAGATGGTTTCTTCCTATGAGATTACTTCCAAATACGATGTTCTGGAATTAAAAGAAATGATCAAAGAACATGTTGCTTACACAAATTCTGCCAAAGGCAAAGAGATTTTGGACAATTTCGGTGAATACCTTCCGAAATTTAAGAAGATCATTCCGCACGATTATGAAAAGATGCTGAGACTTATCGTTCAGATGGAAGAAAAAGGATTGAGTGCGGAGCAGGCGCAGATTGAAGCATTCTACGCAGAGAAGCGGTAAGGAGGAGAAATTAATGGGAAAACCAACCGGATTTATGGATTATGAGCGCAAAGTTTCAAAGGACGTGAGTCCGAAACAGCGCATTAAGAATTTTAATGAGTTCCATGAGCATCTTTCCATGGAGGAACAACAGTTACAGGGTGCGAGGTGCATGGACTGCGGCGTGCCGTTCTGTCAGTCGGGCATGACGTTGTGCGGTATGACATCGGGCTGTCCGCTGCACAATCTGGTGCCAGAGTGGAATGACCTCGTATACACGGGGAATTGGGAGCAGGCGTATCTGCGTTTGCATAAGACCAACAATTTTCCAGAATTTACTTCGAGGGTATGTCCGGCATTGTGCGAGGCGGCTTGTACATGCGGTTTGAACGATGACCCTGTCTCCACGAAAGAAAACGAGTATGCGATCATCGAGAATGCCTATGCGAAAGGCTATGCCGCGCCGAAACCGCCCAAGGTGAGGACGGGAAAACGTGTGGCAGTCGTGGGGAGTGGTCCTTCGGGGCTTGCTGTGGCGGATCAGCTCAATAAAAGGGGGCATTCGGTAACGGTATTTGAACGTTCCGACAGGATCGGCGGGTTATTAATGTACGGTATTCCGAATATGAAACTGGAAAAACACGTGATTGACCGTAAGATCAAGGTGATGGAAGAAGAGGGTGTTACCTTCGTGACAGGGACAGATATCGGCAAGGACACGAAAGCGGAGAAACTACTGAAAGAGTATGACCGCGTCGTGCTCTGCTGTGGCTCTTCCCAGCCAAGAGACATCACAGCGCCCGGTAGGGATGCAAAGGGAATCTATTTTGCAGTGGATTTTCTGACCAGAAACACGAAAAGCCTGTTAGACTCGAATTTTCAGGATAAACAGTATGTGGACACGAAGGATAAAAACGTGGTGATCATCGGCGGCGGCGACACCGGCAACGACTGTGTAGGCACGGCGATCCGCCATGGCGCAAAGTCCGTCACCCAGATTGAGATGATGCCTAAGGCTCCCGACAAGCGCGCCGAGAATAACCCGTGGCCGCAGTGGCCGAAAGTCTGCAAGACCGATTACGGTCAGGAGGAGGCAATCGCCGTTTACGGACATGACCCGCGCATCTACGAGTCTACCGTGAAAGAGTTTCTCAAAGATAAAAACGGCAACCTGAAGGCGGTGAAGATCGTTTCCCTGTCCTGGGAAAAAGATGCGAAGACCGGACGCATGAACATGAAGGAAGTGGAAGGGAGTGAAAAGACACTCGACGCGCAGATCGTCCTGATTGCCGCAGGTTTTCTGGGAAGCCAGAAGTATGTGACGGACGCATTCAAGGTGGCGTTGGACAACCGGACCAATGTGAAAACGCAGGAAGGCAGGTTTGCTACGAGCGTGGACAGAGTCTTTACGGCGGGCGACATGCACACGGGTCAATCCCTCGTCGTCAAGGCGATACGCCAGGGACGGGAGTGTGCAAGAGAAGTGGACGAAAGTCTGATGGGATATACGAATATGTATGTGCAGTAGAAAAATGATAAAAACCTTATGGTTGTTTTGGCAATCATAAGGTTTTTGAATTTCGTAAACGAGCGTCAGCTCCCTTTTTTTTTCTATAGGAAATTCCTATGCTTATTTCGAGTTCGCCGTAGGCGAATCTCGTAAACGAGCGTCAGCTCGTTTTTTTCTATGTGCACTTCACAGGATGCAGTTCAATATATCCTCTGTTGCCAATTGGTGCCAACTGAATCCGGGGATTCGTATCATCCTAATGCAAGATTTTGAAGCCGCTCCATATATCGTTCCAGCCAGTCCTGTTCCGCTTTACAGTCACAGACGATGGCGACATTGAAATATTTACTGATGTAAAATTTCCATAACCGCAACTGAAATTCCATAGCGTCCTGAAAAATTTCCAGGGCCTCCTCTTTGTGCGTACCGGTCTGATAGGCGGCAAACGCTTTTCGATAAAACTGGTCTGTAATCTGGTCGAATCCATAATGCGGAGTCCGTCTCAATCCCCAACAATCTTCCGCCTCCGCTTCTTGTAAATACTCCTCTCGCGTAAGGGGAGTACGGTATACATCTGTGTAGAATCCCTGTGAAGTCTCCATGGTCCAGTAAAGCCCGTTAAAGGTATGGTCCGGATCAGTATGGAGAGAACGGATAATGTCAACCAATTCTGTCAGATGTATCTGGAGCTTCTTAGCATCGACATTCAACTCTGGAATCCGGTTTAAATAATCCCGTTTTAGATGGTTTAGTTTCTCGGAGTAGGACTGTAATAGGAAATATGCGTCCAGGCGGTAATTGAAGGAAATTCCAAAATAGGGAATTACACTGCAGTGATTACCGCATAGCTTCTGGGCATCGGGGCAGCTATATTGGGTAAAAGATTTCGATGCCAACATTTCCGTGAGACTTCCGTTCCAAGGAATGGTTTCTTTCAGGTTGTGATAGCATGGGAGCATCAGGGAGCCATCCGGAGCAAAGGTTAAGGTTCTGTGGTTGGCGGAGCATGGCGGTCGCTGCGCTGCATCGGGATTTCCCAGAAATTCCATAAAATGAAGCATTACAACGGTGTAGGGTTCAAATATGCGTGCAATAATCTGTCGGATGATTGTCGCAGTTTCAAGGGTATCCGGTGAAGTAAAATATGGAAAAACCGGATTCAGATAGATTTCCGAATGATGCTGCTGTGCATAGCGGATCATGCAGTCAAGTTCCGCTAGATTGTCTTGGGAGATGACAGTCATGATTTTAGGTGGGCGTATAGGCTGGAGTTTTTCCATTGTTTCTAGAACTTTGTCCAGTCCGTCGATCCCTCTGACTTTGTGGTAAGTATCCCGCTGCAGTGTATCGAGCGAGAGATTAAATTTGTCAGCGCAGACAGCGATTTCTTCCAAATGGCCCTGCGCGTGGGGAATGCCGTTCGTCGTGACTTCGGTCTTGATGCCAAGACTTTTGGCATACTGCAGCAGTTGTACCAGATTGGGGTTTAATGTCGGTTCTCCGCCTGTGAAATCAATATAGCGAACACCTACCCGGTAACACTGGGAAATGAGTTCTTTTGCCTCTGCCAGTCTCAGCTCCTGCACGTTTTGAAAACGGTTGTCCTGCCATACATTACAGTATTGGCAGCGGGAACTGCATCGGTAGGTAACATAGTAACGCATACAATAGTAATTTTCTTTCTTCATAAGATAGGCACCTCTTTCTCCAATCGTTTTGTTTGTTGTAAGTCGGATATGATTACTGCTTAAGTCAAAATGGATGCTTCTACTTGGGCGATGCTTTGTTCTAACAGCTCTAATCCTTGCCGCAGTTGTGATGCATTTATGTTCAGCGGTGGCGCTAACCGGATGATATAGTTATTCTGGATTACTTCAAGACCGTTGTAGCGGCATTTTTGAAAGACCATGCTTCCCATTTGTGTATACGGAGTTTTGAACTTGGGGTCAGAGACAAATTCCACGGCGGCCATCAAACCGATGGAACGTACATCACCGATGGAGCGGAACCTATCTTTTAAGGCCAGGAGTCCGTTTTGCAAAATTTCACCACATCTGCGTACATTTTCCAGAATATTGTATTCTTCGATCAGTTCTAACAGTTTTGCGGCTGCTGCCAATGCTTCCGGATGTGCGGCGAATGTGGAAGATCGTTCCCAGGGACGCACAGCATATTTGTTACAGGTAAGAAATTCACGCTCTAATAGGACGGATAGCGGTTTTCCATTGGCAAGCCCTTTGGTCAGGGCAATCATGTCCGGCACGATATGAAAATAGGAACTTGCCAGATAATCGCCTGTTCTCCCGCCGCCGGTCAGCACTTCGTCGGCAAACATGATAATTCCCTCGCGACGGCAGAAATCTTTAAGTTCCGACCAATAATGGAGCGGCGGTATGATGATGCCGGCACCCTGAATCGGTTCAAATAGGATGGCCCTGGCTTTTTGTTCTTTTAGTGTTTGGCATGCCGCTTTGACGCACTCCATGTTGCAATGTTCCTTTTGCTTATTTAAGGGACAGCGGTAGCAGTTTGGGAAATCCAGTTGGAAATTGTGATAAAGCGCCGCCGATTCGGTTTCGTTTATCAACAATTTTGAGGCCTGGGTTTTTCCATGGAAACCGTTTCGGAAAGCTCCGATGCCGATTCTTTTTTTATCATAGTAATTTATGAGATCGGTCAGTCCGCGGTCAATGGTATAGCCGCCGTCATTGTAGGGGATTGCCTTATAGTCATCCGACGGCAGGTGGGGAAAGAGTTTCTGATAAAAATGCAGTTCCGCCAATGAGTGGCGTCCATGGATATTAGCCAGACAATCCGCCTGTAGGTAAGCAGCCTGGTTGATGGCTTCACATCTATGTCCGAAAGAGTTTGTAAAGACTCCGGAAGTAAAATCCAGGTAGCGTTTTCCATCCGCATCCTGATACCAGCAGCCAGCTCCCTTGACGGGAACGGGGTCATTGTCCGACAGACAGCCTTGTGGCAGATATTTTTTTAATTGGCTTACAATTTCATGGTTTTTCTTTTGATTTGCTGGCATGAAAACACCTCCCAGTGTAATTGTTATTTTGTTTTATCCAGTCGATTTCTGACAGCTCCCATGGAGAGCATATTTTCAATCGTTCCATAATTTTTCAACAGTTCAAAATATGGCTGCAGGCTTTGAAAGCTGCGCAAATACGGCTCAATGCCGTCTTCCAGCTCCAGCAATATTTCTAGCATCATGCATCCTTGATAATTACGATAGGGAATGTCCCGCTCGATATTGCGTTTGTTGATCCATGTGTGCATAATATCTTGAAGCCAATCCGGATGTTCCGGACGATCTTCCAGTGTATAGTAGTGCCACTCTGCTTTCTGGCCGGTAGCGTTGTCATAGAAAAAGGGCGGGTCCCAGTTGAGGTTTAGAAATGCTTCTAACTGTTCGGTACCCCAGAGATTATGAGTGGCAGCTATCATGGGAAAGGTCCGCTGGTCAAAGCCCAATAATTGTTGGGAGATGGTGTCGGCATCCGGCTCCTGCGTAAGCCAGTTGTTCTGGAACAGACTGGCAAAGAAGTTGCACCAGTCGGACAAAAGCTCCATGTCGTTGAAATACATCAGGCAGGTGTTGACGGCTGGAAGGTCTGTCGGTATTTCTTCCGGCAGATGGTAGCCATCCGGAAAATGAAGGGTTTTGAAATCGCTGTAGCAAGGCAGACAGAGCGCCTCCAAATGTCCGTATGCCGCCCGTATGGTTTTGGGATGCTTCAAAATAGCATCATGGCGTTTTTTCAGAATTAAATCGGTATCTACAAATAATATTGGCAGTCCATCCACTGTAGAACGTTTTGCCGCATCCAGCAGTGCATATGGTTTGGAGGCGGAATAGTAGATGCGGTGGTCGATGTTTTCCATGGTAATATTGGCATCTAGCGTCTGGTGATCTACCAGATCCCAGACACCGTGTTCCAAGAGTCCATGATTATCCAAAAATTTGTATATCCATCCATCGCAGTAGAGCGTGTGGTCAGATTCCGGTTCCGGATACAAGATGCCGCGAATAATGGATCCGCTGGCAAGCATGGTCAGCAGATAATGACTTCCGAAGGCAGTCTCCATCACGGTTTCGTCTAATGTCTCGTTGGCCTGCGGCTGACCGCCGAAGGTCCTATATGCCAGCGGATGGCATCCCAAGGAATTTATGGTGCGCAGGGGAGAGCCGACTATCGCTGATGATTGAATTTTGTCTAACAATGATTTTACAATTTTACTTGTCATAGGATTTCCTCCATATTTTGATTGCGTTGTCCGGCAGGGTTTTTCAGACGTTGCTGCCACCATGCCGCCGTTTTTCCAAGACCGTCTTCCAGAGTGGTTTTGGGGACAAAACCAAAGATATTGGCGGCTTTGCTGTAATCCATTCGTTGTGCGGGGATTTCCGCTAGTGACTCGGAGAACGTAATTTTGGCAGGTCGGCTGTCACCAAGGAGAGTCTGGATAGATTGAATGATTTCGTCCATCGCATAACAGCGGTGTGCCCCCAGATTGAAGGCATCTCCCCATGCCGGAAATTGTGGTCCCTGTAAATCTAGTTGCTCAATGACATGCCATAGCGTTTGGCATAAATCGTCAATGTAGAGAAAATCTCTCTGAAAATTGTGGATATTTCCGTTGGAATCACGGTACTTGCGCAGGATACAGTTCTTGCCTTCCAGGATTGCGCGGATCGTTCCGGGAATAATGCGGGTGGTCTGCAAGTCATATGGACCATATATGTTGCAAAAACGAAATACGATTGACGGTACATCGTACTTGACAAACCATTCCCGCACCATCTGGTCTGCTCTTGCTTTGGATGAGTCATACGGCGAATCGATGGGAGAGAGGGGATCGGTTTCCCGATACGCCTGTCCATGAAGAATGCCGTACACTTTGTCCGTGGAGGCATAGAGAAAGCCCTTGAGTTTTCCATAGTCTGCAGCAGCACGCAGGAGGGCTTCTGTTCCTCCTGCATTGACGCTCATAGTCCTACTGTAATCTTCCGCGCCCAGTTGAAGTGTGGACAGTGCTGCCAGATGAATGACATAGTCAATCGGATGGCGAAAGATTTTCTGTAAGATCAGAGAGTCTCTCACATCGCCCCGAATTTCCATGAGATCGTAATCGGATTCTTTGCTGTCTGGATGATCGGTATGTCGGTATCCCGGATGGGAGTGCCGGGGCGCCTGGATGTCCAGGGCAATCACGGCACAATCCTGTTTTAATAAATGCATGATTAAATTTGTTCCGATAAAACCGGAAGAACCTGTTATTAAAATGGTATGTTTATGCATGTATTCACCGCTCCTTTATGCGTCCAAATATTCAAAAAACTCTGACTCGCCATCCGGCTGGCACCGTCCGGTAAGAATTGTCAGCCTTCTGATGTACCGGCATGTGTTATCGTCGAACTGATCCAGAGCAGGGAGGCGCCATAGCCATGAGCGTTCGTAATCGTCTGTATAAACCATCCGTGCTTCCTTGCCTAAGCCCAGCAGATCCTGCAGCGGGATAATTACCAGATTTGCAGGAGATTTGAATGCCTCTTCAATCAAGGCATGGTGCAGGTCTTCCCTGGAAGTCTTGTGGGTCCACCACGCCATATAGCGGAGTTCTTCGTCGGTCTTTTGCTCCAGAAATTCCTTCAGGGTGGGATTGTCGTGTGTGCCGGTGTACACAACCATATCCTGTCGGTGGTAAAATGGCAGATGGTTGTCCCCGGCTCCATACTTTCCGGTAAAGGCAAATTGGAGAAGGCGCATACCGGGCCATCCGAGTTCCTGCATCCGTTCGCGCAGACCGTCGGGGACTTTGCCAAGGTCTTCTACGATAATGGACATGCCGCATTGACATGCCTCCTGCTGAATGGCTTCGGTGAGACTGGTATCCTGCATTTCCGGTCCATCGTACCAGCTTCCGGTGACTTCGCCGTCTTTGATGCCAAAATACCGTTTGATGGCAATGGCATGGTCGATTCGCAGAGAGTTGTACATAGTTCCGCAGAGGCGGATTCTTCTGCGGAACCATGCATAATTATTCGATTTGTGTAGTTTCCAATCGTAAACAGGATTGCCCCAGTTGCGGTCATGACCGGAAAAATCATCTGCCGGGACGCCCGCCCACAATCTGGTCTTACCAGTTGCCGGATCTACGGCGAAGAGTTCTGGATTTCCCCAGACGTCCGCACTGTCGGCGGCTACGTAGAACGGCATGTCACCGATGATCTCAATTCCTTTCCGGTTGGCATATTCTTTCAATCGGTTCCATTGGGAGAAAAAGCAAAACTGTGTAAATTTCCAGAATGCGATGGAGTCCTGATGTTGTGCGATCCACCGAGAATAGCCAGGCTCTTTGCGGAAAGCGAGTTCCGGAGGCCAGGTGTTCCAAGGGTGATATCCCATCGCTTCTTTGATGGTCATAAAGGCTGCAAAATTGTCCAGCCAGTCCGCGTTCTCCTGACAAAAATTCCTGTAATCTATGTCTGTCAGCCCGCTTTTTTCCTGAAAAGCCTGAAATGCTTTTCTTAACAGAGGCACGCGGGTTTCAAACAGCCGTCCATAGTCTACTGTGCCTGTCTTAAGGCAGCTGGCTTCTTCTAGGTCTTTGCGCGTTAAAAGGCCATCTTCAAAGAGGTACTGCGGAGAGATGAAATAATAATTTCCGGCAAAGGCACTGGGAGATTGATAAGGGCTGTTGCCATAACTGGTAGGATTGGCAGGAAGGAGTGAGAGTACACTGATTCTGCTTTCCTGCAGTTTATCAATGAATTGCAGTGTAGTTGGACCAAGATCACCGATACCGAAAGGTCCTGGAATACTGGTAATGGAGATCAAGGTGCCTGCCTGTCTTTGCCTCTTTGTTTGTCCTGTATTTTTCATAAAAGTATACCTCCTCCATTGATTTGAAATTCTTGTCCTGATTCAAATTGCTGTGCGTTACTTACGATGGTATAAACCAGTTCTGCTACCTGCCGTCGGGTTGTGGGGCAGCCGGATGGCAATAGGTTTCTCCAGGTTTCTTTATCATCTGCTGCGGTCATTCTCGTCTCAACCCAGCCCGGAACAATGGAAAAAAATTTGATCTTGTTCCGGTATGCTCGGTGGATTGCAGCCTCTGCAGTCAGGCGGAGAATGCCGGCTTTTGAGGCGGAATAGACAGCGTCTGCCCCCGTACCGCTCTTGTATGCGGCTACGGATGAGTTGTTGAGGATGACTCCGCCGGTGTGCTGTAGCATCAAGGCACATTCCTGTTTCATGCAAAGTGCCGTGCCAAACAGGTTGACGGAGAGAATACGCTGCGCGGTTTCTGGGTCCATCTCGTGAAGGGCTTTTGGTGCGCATCCGATTCCAGCATTGTTAAAAGCTGCATCGGGGGCACCGCACCATTCAAATAGACGTTCCACCTCTGCGGGATTTGAGATATCCGCATACATAAAGTGAAAATTGTTGTACTGCTTTGCCATTTCGATACCGCATGGATCTTCGCGGTTGCTGCCGCATCCGTATACTTTGTAGTCGGCTTCTAGGAATCGGACTGCAGTTTCCTTTCCGATTCCATGGGATGCTCCGGAGATAAAAATTTTCTTTTCCAACAGTGCCACCTCCGTATGTTGGTTTATACTATCATTATAGTATATACATATAGAATTTTAAACTCCGCATGGTTACATACAAGTCGGAGTTTTTACATGATATTTGACTTAATTATGTTTAGGTGCAAGTTTCCGTCCGTGTTTAGTTTTTACGGTCAATGGTCTCATATGGCAGTTTATGAGTTTTTCGTCTACGTTTTTCAATAACTGGCTGGGTATAAAATCCGCGTATTCATCGGTGAGCGCACAATGTCGCCAGGTTTCGATATTTTCTAGAATTTCTTTGAGTGTGTCATCGCGTTTCGTGTTTGTGAAACCGCGGAAATTTTTTCTAAAATTTACGTTTTGCTTTGATTCAGAACACTCTGCAATCTCTTTCTCTTTCTCTTTATCTTTCTCTTTCGTGATGAAGAGTTTGAGGCGGTTGAAGACATCATAGTCCAGGGTCAAGGCAACACAGAATATATACAATTCATCCTGCGTCGGGCGAACTTGTCTGAATGTATGGTCTCTTCGGAGGCCAAGAAGAGACCATAGGTGGTGGAAAGATTTAATATCGATTAGTCCGTTACGCTCTTTTTTGAATAAAAATTGTATGTAGGAATCAAAATCCTGGTAATTGTCATCTGGATTCGGAGGATACAGTGCTAGATTCTTCTGGCTGTAATCGGTCTCTTGATATTTCTGGTAGATTGCCTGTTCTAAATCATCCATGGATTCTATGACAAAGTCCTTTTTGCGTTTGAGGATTTCATTTATGATGCAATGGAGCAAATAGTGATCGCAGGTTTGAGTAGAATAAAAGTGACATCTATCCAGTTTTTCATTCAGCATTGTATGGATGTGATAAAGGTCAGCTCCGAGCTCTATGATTTTTTCTGATGTATCAGGTGTAGTGTCTTTTTTATTGTCGATGACCATATCGTAGGTAAACTTCTCTAAAGACTCATGACAAATATGCTTAAAAACGATCTTTGTGCATTCAGACAGCTTTTCTTCTCCCAAAATCATATCGAGGCAGGCGTTGTAATCTTTTTCCCTCATACTTTCGGACATTAAATTTTCGTTTCTTTCATTTGACATAACAAACTCCTCCAATCTTTGTGTAATGTGGTTATATAGTAACATGAGCAGATATAAAATAATTATATATATAGTTTATCAGATAAAACAAACTATTGCCATAAATCTATTAACATGAGTAGTATTATTTTTACATGGCAAAAAATAAAAATAACAAAGCAATCTTCCCCGTTCTATGTTACTATGGATTCAACAGGGACGTTTCACCGCAATCAGCCGGAAACCAAACCATTTCCCAGAAAACACCTACAGGAGATTCCACCCCAAATGAAAGCAAGAAAAAACATCTATCTGCATTTAATCATCATCATAGCATTCATATATCTCACCCTGCTCCTCATCCTCTACTACTCGGAATCTGCAGACAGCAATGCGATGATCCGGACATTCGGAGATGCCTTCTGGTATTCGTTAGTGACTTTAACGACAGTAGGATATGGCGACTTGCTACCGGTGACGCCGCTCGGACGTGCGGTGGGAATGGTCTTTTTGCTTCTGTCTGCAGGGATCATGGTGACAATGCTCGGAGCGGTGGTTTCTTTTGTCGCCAGCGAGGGGCTTCCGTTTCTCATGCTCAGCTTACAGCGGCGCAAGAACTGGTATTACTTTGCGGACTGCGAAGTGGAATCGAACACGCTTGCTGCCAATATATATAAGGAAGATTCCAATGCGCTTATTATCTATGGTGAGAAAAGAAACAGCCGGAGCGAACTCCCGAATTATCCCTGCATCTATGTGAGTGCTTCGCCAGACAGGATCGTGGCAAAGAAGAAGAATACAGGCGAAAAGTGCAAATTCTTTTTTATGAAGGAAAATGACATTGGTGTCAACAGTCGGGCAGTCAGCCTGCACGAATTGCCGGTGGAGGTCTACGCGAGGACGACGAACGGGCAGGATAAACTTTCGGGGAACATCAATTTTTTCCACAGTTATGAGTGCTGTGCCAGACAGTATTGGCGCTCGAAGCCGTTGTGCGCTCAGGAGAAAACGATTGTGCTCATCGGGTTTGGAAATTATGGCAGCAGCATTTTGGAGAGGGCGATACTCACCAATGTCATTTCGATCTCCCAGCATGTAACATACCATATTTTTGGAGATGCGAGGGAATTTCTCATGGTCCATGACCGTCTAGGCGAGGTCTTTTCGCTGAATGAGGAATCCGAGGCGAGGGATTCTCTGGTCTTTCACGAGGAAGCATGGGCTAAGAATCGTCAGGTTTTGGAGAGGGCTGACCGTATTATCATCTGCGAGGACGATGAGCAGGAAGGATGGAGTATCTTCTGGACGTTGAATAAATATTACAGGGTTTCCGGACGCATAGACCTGCGCAGCAGCCGGAAAGTGCCGGGGTTATCTTATTTTGGGGCAAATGAGGATATCTATACATCCCAGCAGATCATCCGCACGGATTTAAACAAAGCGGCAGTCATGATCAACGAGATTTTCTGCAGGTCGGTTTCCTATCCGACGCTTAGCTGGAATGAGCTGGATGACTTTCACAGACAGTCCAAGATCGTGGCGGCGGATCACCTTTTGATGAAGACGAGGATTCTGCTTGAAGATGAGACGATCACGGAACTGACTGCGGCTACGGCGAAGAGGGCATACGACAGGTATTGCAGGACAAAGGATTCTGAGACGGCAAGGGAAATGTACCGCAAGTTAGACCATATGCGGTGGCTTCGGTTCTATATCTTTTATAATTGGAGTTATGGGGCTGTGCGTGATGATGCGGCGAGACAACACCCGATGCTATGTCCATATGAAGAATTAACGCCGGAGCAGAAGAGGGAAAGGGACGCGGCATGGAAACTGTTGGAAAGCATTTCTGCCAAACTTGAATAACAAAAAGTTGTTTTTTCTCATTCAGACTGCTATACTTATGTGCAGATGGAATATCTGTAGATACCGGCAATGAAACTATGTTTCGGAATGGAAGTTTTTGCAGAAGTGATAAGGGGAGTTGTTACATATGACAAAGAAAAAGTCTTTGCAGGAGATGATTTATGCTGCATTTCTTTTGGCTGCCATGATTATTTTGTTTTTCTGGTTTACAGAGCGCAGCGGCAGTCGGACAGAGGAGCAGAACAGGGAGTATGCGGCGGATTCCGCAAGGCTCAAGGCGCAGCAGATCAACGATGAGCTGAACAATGCCTTAAGCCGGATTAAAACGTATGCATATTTTATGGAAGACGGGATGAGCGGTCCTGTGGTTACGGCGCAGATGCTTGCAAGGATGGAGGAGAACGGTCAGTTTGATG
Organism: Eubacterium sp.; assembly: GCA_023663915.1. The sequence continues at coordinate 29,663 of JAMPGN010000005.1, forward strand.
CCATCATGTTTACGGATTATGAGGGAGTGGATTATGCGTCTGACGGGCGTACCGCCGAAATGGCATGGCGGAATTTTTATCAGGATGGCATTCTTGGAAACAGTGATATTGAGATTGTATTTGACCCGCATTTTTTTGATGAAACCATGGCGTGCTTTTATACGCCTGTCCGTTATCAGGGTGAGATTATCGGCGTACTGCGGGGAGCATTTCTAGCGGAGGAGTATCTGAGAAACATGCTCTCCACGACGTATTTTGGCGAGGAGGCGAAGGTGTTCTTATGTGCGCCGGATGGCAGGGTGATCGCCAGTTCTGATGGCACAGTTTATGAGGAACATCTGATTGATGTGCTGGCACAGACCGGCGTGATTGATGAAACCGCAGCAGGCAAGGTGCGGCAGGTTTTTGAAAATGGCGGGGAGGGCACTTTTGCCTGTGAGTCTTCCAGTATGACGGACAATATCTGTGCGATTTATCTTCCGGACAATGATTATGTTCTGGTGCAGACATTTCCTAAGAGTATCACACAGCGTATGATCAAGGAAGAGAATCTTGCAGGTATCCAGTTGGAGCTTATACTGAGCATCCTGTTTATCGTCTATATCGTTATCATTATCCGTGGAGGAAATAAGCGCAGGTATCTTGAGACGGAAAACACGGAGATGGGGTATATTATAAGCGGTATCAACACCTTGTTTGCACGCTTTGCCTTGTTTGATTTTGATGCGGACACGTATCAGTATCTTGCGGGGACAAGACCAGAAGGCGGCGTGATTGCAGACAGCGGAACCTATCAGGAGATGGTGGATTATCTGGCGGCTTCCTCGGAAGAGCACGGACGGCAGGAATTTGTTGATTTTATGGATCGGGATGCCGTCGTTGCGGCTATGGCGAAGCACAATGACCTGCGGTATGAACGCCAGGTGGTCAAAGACGGGCACATAGAATGGGAACACATGAACATGATCTGTCTGGAAAGAAAAGAAGGCAAAGCTGCCAAAGCGCTGTTTATCCGCCAGAATGTGACCGAGATTAAAGAAAAGGAGCTGCGTATTCAGGCGGAGAAGGCAACTGCAGACCGTAAGGAGCGGCAATATCAGATCGCGATCATGTCCAGCGCTTTCTGCAGGTTTGAGTTTAATCTGACCAAGGATTGGATTGAGAAGGATATTACTAGAGTCGTAGATGGGGAAACGGTGTCGTTTCTTGAGCGTGCAGGGCTGGCAGCCCCGTGCAGGGCTTCGGAATGTTTTGATAAATGGAAACAGTTTGTGTTGGAGGAATCGTTAGAAAGTTATTCTTCCGTTATGGATATAGAGAATCTGCGCCAGTGCTATGAACGGGGCGAGCGGGAAGTGACCGCCGAATATTGGAGCAGCGCTCCCGGACAGGAGCAGATGTGCGTGCGTCAGTCCTTTGTCATGACGAGGGATGACAATACGGATGACATTATGGTGATGGTGATATCCAAGGATATCACAGAACAGGTCAGGAAACAGAGGGAGCAGACACAGGCTCTTCAGGATGCGCTTTCACAAGCACAGCATGCAAACAAGGCGAAAACGACGTTCCTGTCCAATATGTCCCACGATATCCGTACCCCGATGAATGCAATCATAGGATTTTCGACGATTGCCGTCAGCCATATTGACAACAAGGATCAGGTTCTTGACTGTCTGCAGAAAGTCCTTGCTTCCAGCAACCATCTTCTCAGCCTGATCAACGACATTCTCGATATGAGCAGGATCGAGAGCGGCAAGGTGCAGATCAAGGAACAGGAGTGCAATATTCCGGAGCTGATACATAATCTACTGAATATCATCCAGCCGCAGGTCAAGGCAAAGCAGATCGAACTGTTTATCGATACCTGCGAAGTTGCCAATGAGGATGTGATAGCCGATCCTCTGAAATTGAATCAGGTATTCTTAAATCTGCTGAGCAATGCGGTGAAGTATACGCCTGCCGGCGGCACGATCTCCTTCCGGATCATACAAAAGACGACTTTCCGGCATGGATATGGCGATTATACGTTTATCATCAAGGACAATGGCATCGGCATGTCGCCGGAGTTCGTGGAGCATATCTTCGAGCCGTTTGAGCGGGAGTCCACGGTGACGCAGAGCGGCATTCAGGGAACGGGGCTTGGCATGGCGATCACCAAGAATATCGTGGAGATGATGAATGGAACGATCAGCGTGCAGAGCGAGGTCGGCAAGGGCAGCACGTTCACGGTAGAATTTGGATTAAAGCTTCAGGATACGGAGCAGATCGCGGAACAGATCGCGGAACTGCAAGGGCTTCGTTCGTTAGTTGTGGATGATGACTTAAACACCTGTGACAGTGTCAGCAAGATGTTAAAACAGATCGGTCTGCGTTCCGAGTGGACAACTTCGGGCAAGGAGGCGGTGTATCGTGCGAAGAGTGCCCACGACGAGGGGGATTCCTACCATACATTCATTATTGACTGGCAGATGCCGGGGCTTAGCGGTGTGGAGACGGCGAGACAGATCCGGTCTGTGATCGGCAAGGAGGCGCCCATTATTATACTGACTGCCTATGACTGGTCAGATATTGAGGAAGAGGCAAGGGCGGCGGGCGTTACCGCATTCTGTGCGAAGCCACTGTTCATGTCCGATCTGAAAACAGTGCTGCTTGCCGCGAACAATCTGCTTGATAAGCAGGAGGAGGTTCCGGAGTGGACGCTGGCAGATTTCCAAGGGAAACGCATTCTTCTCGTAGAGGACAATGAGCTAAACCGTGAGATCGCCCAGATGATTCTGGAAGAATCGGGATTCCTTGTGGAGACGGCGCCGGATGGCACAGATGCGGTGGCGATCATGGAGAAGGCGGAAGAGAATTATTTCGATGCGATCCTGATGGATGTGCAGATGCCGATCATGAACGGTTACGAAGCTACGAGGACGATCCGCGGACTTTCGAGGGAAGATGTCAAGAATCTGCCGATCATTGCCATGACCGCAAATGCACTTGAGGAAGATAAGGAGGCGGCGATTAAGAACGGAATGAATGCGCATATCGCCAAACCTCTCGACATGGATATTTTCATATCCGTACTAAAGAAATTTCTTGACTAGTCTATAAACAGATGTAAACGGAAACAGGTTGGGACCCTGCATCGGGGAAGTGCAGGCGTATTGTGTAATAGGGGCTAAGAAAATGTTAAAAAGAATACGAAATAATAGAAGTACATGGCTTAGTATACTGATTGTTGTCTGTATGTCGTTTATTTTGTGGGGCGGGATACACTATCTTTCTTCCCTGCGGTCTAAACTGGCAGATCAGGCAATCCATAATGTTTTGACGGTGACGACGCAGCAGCAGCAGGCATTCGATACTTTTCTGGCGGGAGACCGGGAGAGGATGCATAGTTTTGCTGAATATCTGACAGGATGCGATTCGGATGATGTCGGGCTTATGCAGCAATGGTTGGATACATTCGGCGGGATAGAGGCGGTCTACGCCGTCATCAATCTTGAGACAGGAGAGTATTATAACAATAAGACGCTTGCGGTCTATCAGATGGGTGATGAGGACCTTGCAGCTTACCGGGCGCTTTCCGGCAGCGGTGTGCGCGATCCGTATACGGGATTGTACAAGGATGACACGATGTTCGGATATTATGAATGTTTCACTTTTTCGGATGGCGTAAACGGACTGCTCTTGAAGAGTTATGACAGCAGCAAGGTTTCGGAGACGTTTTCGCTTTCCTTTTATAACAATCAGGGGCTTGCCTATGTCGTGAACCATAAGGGCGACATTCTTCTGCGGTCTGTCGGCATGTTGGGGAATCATTTCTATGAGAATATTTTTGACATCGTGGCGGGGCACAATGACGAGCAGGCAAAGATTGAGGATTTTGTAAAAGCGCTGGACAATGAGGAGACGGGCAGCATCATATTTGCCGGGGACAGTGAAAATTATGTTTATACCTATGTTCCGGTGGAAAATGCGGATGACTGGTATCTGGTGTCCATCGTGCGCGAGAGCGCGATCGCAGCGGAGGCAAATGCGATCCTGCAAAATTCACAGATGGCGGTCGGATTTCTGTTTCTCCTGCTGATCTTGAGCGGTATCTTTATCTTTTCTATCTGGAAGACAAACAGGGATATCAAGGAGAAAGACTTAGAGATCGAATATCAGGAACAGCTTTTCGATATTTTTGCGACATATCTTGCCAACAATACGGACGATATCTACATGATGATTGACGAGGAGGACAGACAGGTTGAATACATAAGTCCCAATGCGGAGAGGATTCTGGGTATTCCGGGACAAAATATCACAGTCAGCCCGAAATTTTTTGCAGGGGCAACCTATGCATCCGGCGAAACGCTTAACATTGATGATCTGTATCAGTTAGAACCGGGCATGTCGCTTGAGACGATGACGGAGGAATGGGTCAACCCTAAGACGGACGAACATAAATGTTTCCAGATCAGCGTGTATTGTACACTGGTGCAGGATGAACACAAGGTCATTATTTATATTTCCGACCGGACGAAAGAGCGCGCCGTTCAGGATACCCTGGCGGAGGCATTGCGGATTGCGCAGGTAGCAAATAATGCCAAGAGCACGTTCCTTAGCAGTGTCAGTCATGATATCCGCACGCCCATGAATGCAATCATCGGCTTTGTGGAGCTTTTGCGGGACGATGTGGAGAATCCTGACCGGGTGAGGGATTACGTACAGCGGATCGATGCCGCCAGTCAGCATTTGCTCGGACTGATCAACGATGTGTTAGACATGAACAAGATTGAAAATGGAAGCGTGGCGTTGAATCTTTCCGAGATGAATCTTTCCGATATCATCGATGAGATCAACGCGATCATCCGGCCGCAGGCGAGGGCGAAGAACCAGACTTTTGAGATTTTCTCTTCCTCGGTGGTTCACGAGCATTTACAGGCGGATAAACTGCGTATCAACCAGATCATCATCAATCTTCTCTCCAATGCCGTGAAGTATACGCCGGAGGGAGGAGATATTCAGATGCGGTTAGATGAGCTTCCGCAGATAGCCGACAATTATAGCCGCATCCGTTTTACGGTCAGTGATAACGGCATGGGAATGAGCGAGGAATACTTACAGGTGATCTTCGATCCGTTTACCAGGGAGAATACCGATGTCATACGCGGAATCCAAGGCACGGGGCTTGGCATGGCGATCACGAAGAGCCTGGTGGACCTGATGGGCGGCACGATCCATGTACAGAGCCGGCCCGGTGAGGGAAGTGAGTTTACCGTGGAACTGGAACTGCGCATATGTGAGAAAGAGGATGATCCGAAATTCTGGAATCGTTATGGCGTAGGTAAGATGATCGTGGCGGACGATGACGAGGAAGTCTGCCTCAATATTGTCAAAACCATGCAGCAGACCGGTGTCGCCGTGGATTATGCGACCAGCGGCGAACAGGCGATCGAAATGATGCGTACAGCCCGCACGGCAGGTTCTCCGTATGATCTGATTCTTCTGGATTGGAAAATGCCGGATCTGGACGGACTTCAGACTGCGCGGCTGATTCGCAAGAACTATTCGGATAAAATACCGATACTGTTGTTCACCGCTTATGACTGGGCGGAGATCGAGGAGGAGGCGGAGGAGATCGGTGTGGCACACTTCATGCCGAAGCCCTTCTTTATGACGACATTCAAGGATGTGATCCGGCGCGTCATGGGCAGGCGGACGAAAGCAAAGTCGAAAGCCGGCAGCACGGTAGTCAAAGGAAAACATATTCTTGTGGTGGATGACATCGAGGAGAACAGGCTGATTTTGGTCAAAATCTTAAGCACGCTGGGAGCAATCTGCGACGAGGCATGTAACGGACAAGAAGCGCTGAATAAATTTAATGCGTCTCTGCCTGACACTTACGATCTGATTCTTATGGATGTACAGATGCCTGTTCTGGATGGCTACGAGGCGACGAAGGCGATCCGGTCAAGTAGCCATCCCGGAGCTAAGACACTGCCGATCATCGCTATGACGGCAAATGCCTTCGTGGAGGATGTCCGGATGGCGATCGAAGTCGGAATGGATGCGCATATTGCCAAACCAGTCCGTTTGGATAAACTGAAAACGACCATACAGGAAGTGTTTGAACAGCGAAAACAACAGGAGCTAGAAGAAAAGGAGGATAACACGTGAGTTTGCTTGAAGAATTGAAAGATTTAGGAGTGAATATTGAGGAGGGATTGGAGCGCGTGATGGACGACGAGCCTCTGTATGAAACGATGTTAGGTATGTACATCGACAAGGTGGACAGTAATCCGATCGCACTGGAAGATTTTGAGGGAGACGATCTTGAGACGCTTATATCGCGGGTACATATCTTGAAGGGACTTACCGGCAACCTCGCGATGACTCCGCTTTTTGAAGGATATGTGCAGGCGCTTGATCTTCTGCGCAGCGGCAACCCGGCGGATGCCAAGAAGGAATATGAGCGGATACTGCCGGCACAGGCAGCGATCATCGATTGCATTAAACGCAATATAAATGATGAATAGGAAAGATTACCCTAGAGAAAGGAATTGCTTAAATGGAGAAAAAATATAGACGTCTGGTAAACGATACGGTGGCTGATACGCTTCTGATTGTGGATGATGATCCGGTCAACCGTACAATATTAGGGAAATTATTCTCAAACTATTATACAGTAGTCGAGGCGGAAAACGGGCATATGGGGATGGAACAGATCCTTAGGATGGAAAAAAGTCTGTGTGCAATTCTTTTGGATGTGATGATGCCCGGAATGAATGGCATCGAGGTGCTCAGACACCTCAAGGAACTGGGCGTGCTGGAGAATGTTCCCGTGTTTATCATCACGGCGGAAAACAGTGCGAGCATGATGAAAGAGGCATACGAACTGGGAGTCATGGACGTGATCAGCAAACCGGTAGTGCCCTATATGGTCACAAGGCGCGTCCGGTCGATCGTGGAACTGTTCGAGACGCGCAGGCACTTAAGCGTCGTGGTGGAGAAGCAGGGGATTACATTATTGGAGCAGGCGGAAAAAATCATTATGCTCAATCAGGGAATGATCGAGGCGTTAGCCACCGCCATCGAGTTTCGGAGCGAGGAGTCCGGCGGGCATGTGCAGCGTATCAGCCGGATTACGAGACTGATGCTTGAGAATACGGTTCTTGGGGACGACCTGGATAACAAAGAAATCGACGATATTGTCCTTGCAGCCGTGATGCATGATGTGGGCAAAATCACGATTCCTGACGCCGTGCTGACCAAACCCGGTAAACTTAACGACGAAGAGGAAGAGATCATGAAGAGCCATACCACGAAAGGCGTAGCGATTCTGGAGCGTATTCCGCAGCTGCGTGACAGCGGGATATATAAATATGCCTGTGATATTGCCAGGCACCATCATGAGCGCTGGGACGGCGGCGGTTATCCCGACGGGCTTAAGGAAGACGAGATTTCACTATGGGCGCAGATAGTTTCGCTGGCGGATGTTTATGATGCTTTAAGCTGTAGACGGGTCTACAAACCGCCTTATCCGAGGGAAGAGGTGCTTGAGATGATCCGCAGCGGAGAGTGCGGGGTCTTTAACCCTCTGCTGTTAGAGTGCTTTTTCTCAATAGAGGATCAGATTTATGAAATGTATGAGGGACTTCCCGAAACGCACATTTCCGAAGACTAAACCTGCAGGCAGGGGGAGAATGGAGAGTTATTATGTATCATTGTCATATTCAATTTTATCTGATCGGCAGCCAGAACGCCGTGTTTGAATCCATCAAAGAAATTGCGCCGCTGGAACATTTTACGCATTCCTTCCGGGAGAGCGGTGCGTCGGAAACGGAGGAGATAGAGCAGGCGGATGTGTTGTTTGCCGATCTGCGGGGGAACGATGCAGGGAAGGCTCTGCAGACACTTGCCGCACACAAGAAAAAAGAGGCGGAATTGATACTGCTTATGGACAGCGGGCAGACGGCTAAGCTGCCGGATGACTTGTCCGGAGTCGAGGACATATGGATGATGCCGTTATCCGACAAGGAAATCCGATTCCGTTTTCAGAAATGGCAGCGGGATTATAAGGTGAAGGTTGACTGCTGGCAGTCCGTGCAGTTCATGGACACTTGTATCAACAGTTCCCCGAATCTGATCTGGTTTAAAGACAAAGAAGGCGTTCACGAGATCGTAAACGATAGTTTCTGCAGCGTGGTCAATAAGACCAAAGAACAGGTCCAGGGTCAGAAGCACGCGTATATCTGGGACGTGGAGCAGGATGATCCGGCATGTATCGAGTCGGAACTGGAAGTCATGCGCAGGAAAGAAACCTGCGTGGCGATGGAGTCCGTTCAGACGGGTGACGGCGAGAGGACTCTGAACACCTTCAAATCTCCTCTGTATGACTGTGACGGAAGTGTCATGGGTACGGTGGGAATCGGGGTCGATGTGACGCAAGAACGTGTTTATGAGCAGGAGATCGTCGAGAAAAACCGGACGATGGAGATGCTTTTTTCCACGATGGACTGCGGCGTGATGTGCCATAGCATCGACGGGTCACAGCTCATCAGTGTCAATCAGGCGGCTCTCAATCTTCTGGGCTATGAGTCGCAGGAGGAACTGAAGGCGGATGGTTTTTCCCTGATTGCCCAGACGGTTATGGACGAGGACAAAGAAAAACTGCGGGAGTGCATCAATTCCCTGACCAGGGTGGGGGACAGTATAAGCACCGAATACCGCGTACAACATAAAGACGGGAAAATACTGCATATCCTGGGTAATGTCAAGCTCATAGAAGAGGGCGGCGAACGGTACTACCAGCGCTTCCTGCTGGATTTTACGGCATATAAGTTAAAAGACGAGCAAAGGTGGGCAGAAAAGGATCAAGAGATACAATATCAGGAGCAGTTGTTCGGAATGTTCTCGGCATTTATGTCCGATAATATTGATGATATTTATATGATGCTTGGCGAAGACGGGGAGACGGTGGAGTTTGTCAGTGACAATATTGAACGGATACTGGGTGTTTCCCGACAAGCCGTGATGGAGAACATAGGAAATCTCGGACGCGCCGGATATATTATGGGCGGAGAGATCGAGAGACGGGATCTGGCGGCATTACAGCCCGGAGAGTCCTTGGAACAGATGGAGACAGAACGAATCAACCAGAAGACCGGGGAGCGCAGATGGTTCCGTGAGAGCGTGTATTGTGTATGGCTGCAAGGAACGAAAAAAGTCGTGATCTATATTTCTGACCGGACCAAGGAGAGGCAGAGCCAGAATGCGCTTGCGGAGGCGCTTAATATCGCGCAGACGGCAAATAAGGCGAAAAGTGCGTTCCTAAGCAATGTCAGTCATGATATCCGCACCCCGATGAATGCGATCATCGGTTTTATCCCGATTCTGCAGGAAGAGGCGGATAATCCCGATCATGTGCGCGAGTATACACAGAAGATATCCGCCGCCAGCAAGCATCTGCTGGGGCTGATCAACGATGTGCTTGACATGAACAGGATCGAGAGCGGCAGCGCGGTGTTAAATATCTCTGAATTGAATCTGGCGGATCTGGTCGATGAGATCAATGCCATCATCCGTCCGCAGGCAAATGCGAAGAACCAGACGTTTGAGATATCCACCGTATCTTTGACGAACGAACATCTGTTGGGAGATAAACTGCGGATCAACCAGATCTTGATCAATATTTTGTCAAACGCGGTGAAATATACGCAGTTTGGCGGCAATATCAAGATGACGGTGGACGAAATGAATCAAGTGGACGAAAGCTACAGCCGTATCCGTTTCACGGTCAGCGACAATGGACAGGGAATGAGCGAAGAATACCAGAAAATGTTATTTGAGCCATTCAGCCGCGAGAAGAGTGCGGCATGGAATAAGACACAGGGTACGGGACTTGGCATGACGATTACCAAGAGCCTGGTTGATCTGATGCACGGTTCGATCAAGGTGGAGAGCAAGCAGGGAGAAGGCACTACCTTTGTGGTGGAACTGGAGCTGCGCAACCAGAGCAAAGAGGAAGATCCGAAGTTCTGGAACGAGCATAGCGTGGCGCGCATGATTGTTGCCGATGACGATGAGGATATCTGCCGTGATATCGTGAAGAAGATGTCTGGAACGGGTGTGGAGGTGCACTATTCGACGACTGGCGCAGGAGCGGTTCAGATGATGCGGGAAGCACGAGAAGCAGGTGTTCCCTATGACCTTATTATGCTGGATTGGAAAATGCCCGATCTCGATGGAATTGGTACGGTGCGCCTGATACGGGAGGATTATGTAGATAAGATACCGATCCTGTTTTTTACTGCCTATGACTGGAGAGAGATCGAGCATGAGGCGACGGAGATCGGCGTCAAACATTTCCTGCAGAAACCGTTCTTTATGAGCAGCTTTAAAGATGCGATCCGAAGAATGATGGGATCGGAACATGGTCAGGTTCCGGATCATGACGATAAAGATATGCTGGCTGGCAAACGCGTCCTTGTAGTGGAGGATATCGATATTAACCAGATGGTATTGAAGAAACTGTTAGGTACGCTGGGAGCGGAGTGCGATACCGCCGAGAACGGGCAGGAAGCAGTGCACAAGTTTATCACTTCCCCGTCGGACCGGTATGATCTGATTCTGATGGATATACAGATGCCTGTCATGAACGGCTATGAGGCGACGAGGGCAATCCGGGCAAGTTCGCATGTGAAGGCGCGCTCGATCCCGATTATCGCCATGTCCGCCAATGCATTTGTGGAAGATGTACGGAATGCCATGGATTCCGGAATGAATGCGCATGTCGCTAAACCGGTCGTGTTTGAGCAGTTTAAAGATACATTGCGGGAAGTGATGGAAAACAAGGGATAGAGAAGAAGCCGCAATAAGATGATATTTGATTGAATTGGATGAAAAACCGGAGAGGAATCTTCGGTTTTTCTTGTGTGTCCGAAGATTGCGCCGATACAGCCTGGTTCTCACGGATTCTCCGAAAAGGAGAGCCATTCTCCATTCCTGCTGCTGACTGCAAAACCAGCAGAGAGTATAATAAAAATTATATAAAAGGGCTTGAAATATCAGTAGAAAGATTAGGGTAAAGATTAAGTAAAAGATTAAGTGAAAGAAGAATATGACGTGAAAAGAAAAAGGAGGCATACACAGATGGATCAGGGCAAAATTGGGGACTTCATAGCTCGCAAAAGAAAGGAGCTGGAATTGACACAGATGCAGTTTGCGGAACTGGTCGGGGTATCCAATAAGACCGTGTCGAAGTGGGAGACCGGAGCAAGAATGCCGGATGTGGCGATTTTACAGGATGTGTGTGGTATCTTAAAGATAACGGTCAATGAATTACTAGCAGGAGAAGAGCTGTCAGAGTATTCCGAAACGGAATACATGAAAAAGACCGAGGATAACGTAATCGGGCTTATGCAGGAAGTGAACGAAATAAAGGATACGAAAAAGGGCGGACTTCTAGGGGTATTGTGCAGTATTCCGGTCATGCTGTGTGCGGTTGTCTTAACGATAGTGCATCGGGTCGGGAAGGTCAATCTGGTCTATTTTTTGGATATACCCACATTGTTTTATATGCTGGGACTCTTTCTCTTTATATCAGGCATTACCGGGGCATTCCCCAAATATATAGCCGGGTATAAATGCCTGTTCACAAGTAAAAAGTATCGTGTCAAGGAGATGGATCAAGTGATCTGTACCTTGGAATATGCGAGAAGGCTGATATGGATCATAAGTTTCTTTATTATTATAGTCAATGTTATGGCAATTAACCTTCATTATGAACATTTTGAAACGATAGGACCGTTCCTGGCGGGTATCGTTACCGCGCCGCTTTATGCGATTATCATCGAATTTGTACACAGTTATCTTCTGTATCAATGCAGGTTAAGAATATTGGAGATGCGACATAGCAGCGGAAATAATGAAAATAAGGGCTGAACAATATTTGGCAATGAGGGGGATATGGATATGGTCAGTACATTAAAGAAAATTCCCATACGGAAGGCACTTCGGGAAAAAGGCAGGAGCCTTTGCGTCATAGCGGCAGTGTTTTTTACGACCGTACTGTTTGTCACGGTCTTCTCCACCCTGTTTTTTGTGATGGACACGGCGGAAGAGCTGGTCAAGAAAAACCTGCCGATGGCGGCGGACGCAGCGTTTGTTGTGAACGAGGAGGAATATGAAAAGATTTGTCAAAATAAGCGAGTGGCAAAGGCGGGCAGGGGAATCCGTCTCGCCCAGATGAGAGAGCCGTCGGGCGTTGGCGCTGTTTTGTTTTTCGACTTCGAGGACACGATGGCAGAGTGGATGAAATATTACCCTGCCAAGGGGCGTATGCCCGAAAAAGACAATGAAATCGTGGTATCCGACCAATATCTGAAAGATTGTGGGCTTGCATATGAGGCAGCTGAACAGATTACATTGACGTATTCCGTTGCGGAAGAAGAGTATACGGATACTTTTGTGATGGTAGGACAATATGAGCTGGTGGGACAGCCCATGCATGTCGTGTTGACATCGGACGATTTTTACCGGAAAGTCTGCGGACGGTTAGAGGAACGCGGCATTGAGCCGGCAGATGCCGTTTATCAGATAGCAGGTGTTATGTTTACTTCCCGTGGAAATGTGAGGCGGCTTGTTTCGATGTTAATGTCGGAGGAAGGACTTTCCTTCGAGGAAGGGGAGGTGTCCTTAAATGATTTCTCGTTGCTTGACGGCGTGGGAATCGGAGCATGGGCGGCAATTCTGGGACTGCTTTTCTTTGTGATGATGATCGGATATCTGTTTATCTCCAATATTTTTCGGATTTCCATCTTTGCAGACGCAAGGTTTTACGGAAAACTGTCTACCAACGGAGTGACGAAAAGAGAGATTCAGAAAATGATGGAGCGGGGGAATCGTATTCTTTTCCTGGTTGCCGCAGTTCCGGCATTGCTTGTGGGATATCTCTTTTCTTCCGCCATACTGCCGGGGATTCTAAGCGCTTTCGTCACGCTGCAGGTCAAAAGAAGCGGCAATGCAATGATTTTCGTTTTGTCGCTGGCATTTTCCTATGCGACGGTCAAAGTCAGTGAGCGTAAGAGTGTCTGGCTGGCGAGAAATGCCTCGTCGGTCGAAATGAGGCGGTATGCGGGGAAATGGAAGCGGGTCAAAACAGCGGACAACAGGGATTGTCTGCGAAAAATTGTGTGGAGGCATTTTGAGAGCGATAAGGCAAAGGCGGGAAAAGTATGTATTTCCGTTGCGCTCAGCATTCTGCTTGCCAATGCCTTCTATGCGGTAGCGGCAGGATTTGACGAGGAGGAATATGTCAAAGGGGAGCTGGATGCGGATTTTATTCTTGCTAATGACGCAATCTTTACGAATCCGAATGTAAATCCCGTCTCCTTTATGCGCACGACCAAAGATGAGATCGAAAACTATAGAAACCTTCCCGGAATCGAAGAGGAAGGCGGGGCGGCGCGATCCCATGTCTGTATCTATGCGTCGAAGCAGGTGTGGGACAATTTTGTCAGAATGGCAGGGGAAATGCAGTATGAAGTGCTCGGAGAGATGTGGACAGGGGCTTACGGGCTGGATGATATGATGCTAAAGAAGCTAAGGCCCATCGACGGGGAAATTGACCTGACACTGTTCCACACGGGGAATTATGTGCTGCTTGACCCGATTATGAGCGATGAAAAAGTGGAAAGCGCGGCATGTTATGCGCCAGGAGATCAAGTGACGATCCCGTTTGCGAGCGGAGAGGAAGGAACCTATACGGTCATGGCGGTTGTGGAAGGGCTTCCCGATTCGTTGGATTTCCCCGGCAGATACCCGGCAAGCAACCTGTACCTGCCAATGGAAGAGTGGCAGGACAAAGAAAAACGGAACGACTATTATCTGTATGCCTTTGATGTGGAAGAGGAATTTCATGAGGTGTGGGAGAATGCCTTGGAGCAGGGCATAACGACACAAGACAGCCGGCTTGCCTACCGGTCAGCTAAGACGGTGGGCGGGGAGATAAAAGGATATGTGAGGGGATTAAAGCTTATGGGAGTCGTTCTGAGTGTCATCCTGCTTTCCATGGGAATGTTGAACTTTATCAACTGCATGGCTGGAAGCGTGTACAGCAGGAAAAAAGAATTTGCAATTTTACAGAGTATGGGGCTGGAAGAACGGGAGATTCGTAAGTGCCTCGCGAAAGAAGGAATGCTGTATATAGCGGGCGGATTTGTATTGGGAGTTGTGACATCGGTGCCCGGAATATGGGTGCTGATCGAGAAACTTGTGCAGGAATCTTATATTACATGGCGGTTTTATCCGTGGATTTATCTGGTTTTCGCGGTGCTTGGCGCGGCGGCGGCTGTTCTGGTACCATGGGCGGTGTATAAGGTGATGGATCGGAGAGAGAATTTTCTTGCCAGAATAAGGGAGTGCAGGGAGTAGAAGGGACGTTGGGCTGCGCATAATGTTCTTTCGTGCCGGTCGCGAACTTTTTATGCATTCTGCCAACCTGAGTTTATCGAACGAGCTTTTGACACTCGAATCTTAGAGGAAAAATATGAGGAAAGAAAACAGGGGAGAAATATGAACAAAGAAATCATAATTGACGTGAAAAATGTAAGTAAAATATATGAAAGTCCATCCGGGAAAACGCGGGTTCTTGACCGGGTGAATGTCAGCATCAAAAAGGGTGAGTTTGTGGGAATCGTGGGAGATTCCGGGAGTGGGAAGACGACGCTTCTCAATCTGGTAGGCGGAATGGACTGTGTCAGTGAGGGGACGATTACGGTTGCGGGGGATGTGATCTCTGATTTTGACGAGAAACGTAGGACATTATACCGACGCAGAAGGGTTGGATTTATTTTTCAGGATTACAATCTGATCAATGAGCTGACGGTGTATGAGAATATCATTCTGCCTTTCCAGTTGAAGGGGAAAGAGATTGATGAGAAGCTGATTGACGGATTTCTGGACATGTTGAAATTGAAAGAAAAGAAAAATGCATTCCCAATGCAGTTGTCCGGCGGGGAACAGCAGAGAACGGCGGTTTTACGGTCAATGCTCAGTGAGCCGGATATCATTCTCGCGGATGAACCGACGGGGAATTTAGATAGTAAGAATACGCAGGTGGTGGTAAAGCTGCTGAAGCATTTTTCCGACCGCATGGACAAAACGATTCTTTTTGTGACCCATAATCTGGAACTGACGAAAGAGTGTGACCGCGTGGTCGTGGTGAAGGATGGGAAGATTGCCTGCGGATGGTAAGGTGGGAGGAGTGAGATTATTGTAAAAAATTATGAGGGCTTATGTTATTTCTGGATATTTCTAATGCTGACTCTAATTGGAAAAAGTTTTGCTAATGTCTGGAATATACTATATAATAAAAGTAAATATATTGTATGTTATCGATTCGTTACGATGCGGGAGGATGCCAAGATGAAATATGCGAATCAAGTATCAGAAATTATCAATGCATTTTCACCGGAACCATTGAAAGCGGAACAGATGGAGAAATTCTATTGTAATGATACAATGGAATGCCGTATGAGTGATAAATATGATTCCCCGATTGAAGATATTTATGAGATTTGTCAGGAAGAGGGAACGCAGAATGCTTTTTTGCTGCTTGGGCATAAAGGATGTGGAAAGAGTACGGAGTTAAACCGACTTTCTGCGAAGCTGTCTTCCCAAGGTTATCCAGTGAAAACGGTCATTTGTAGTACGGATTTAGATATGTTTAATATTGTGTATTCCGATCTTTTTATTTTGATGGGAGAGGCATTGCTGGAAATAGCCAAAGATTGTGGGTGCACAGTTGGTAAGGACGTTCTTAACAGTATTATGCATTTTTGGGATAAACGAGCGGAAACTTTCGTGTCCGGGAAAGAAGAAACGCTGGATGTAGAAGGCGGCGCTTTAGCTGAAACACCGGGAATTTTCAATGTATTAAAGGTGTTTGCAAAGATTAAAGCAGACTTGAAATTTAATGAAGAAGTAAGAAAAGAGTATCGAAGAGAAATAAATGTGCGTTCCAGTGAGTGGATGGAGCTATTAAGAAATGTTGCAAAGAAAATTACTAGGAAAACGGAGGGGAAAGCCCCGATCGTTATTTTTGAAGATTTGGATAAACTGAATCCCGAAGATGCATGGAACGTATTTTATAACTATGCGACTGTTCTTTCCGGAATGTCATTTCCGGTTATCTACACGTTTCCAATTGGGCTTTCTTATGATACCAGATTTGCGTCGATGGAAGGCTATTTTGTTACGAAGACATTGCCGATGATTAAGATTGAGACGATCGAAGGACAGCCGTATGATGCTGGTATCAATGCGATTCGGGAGATTGTGGAAAAGCGGGCGGATTTAAATCTGTTTGAAGCGGGGGTGCTGGATTGCCTTATTCAGTATTCGGGCGGTTCACTCAGGGATTTATTCCATACCATTAATTCCTCGGCTAAGAGAGCAGAGCGCAGGGGCAGCGCAAGCATTTCCATGGAAGATGCAGAGCGTGCATTGGAAGAGTTAAAGACTTCTCTGACCAGACGGATTGAGCAGAGTGATTACGAGTTTTTAAGCAATATATGCACGGGAAATAAAGAGTTGATCGAGAATAAACAGATGTTGTTGAAAATGCTTCAAGCGTCAGTGGTTCTTGAGTATAACGGGAAAAGGTGGCATAATCTTCATCCGTTGATTAAGCGGTTTTTTGTGGAACAGGGGTTGATTAAGGATGCCGGAAAGTAATCAGGAAGGTTATCAGACGTTAGGTTGGATTATCAATAAATCGGAGAGCGGACTGTTTTTGGTGGTTGCGGATGAATCGATACAACGGGAGATTATAGAGGTTTATCGGGGCGGCAGGATAGGTATCTATGATTATAAACGGTATCCGGGAGAATATTCATTTCAGAAGTTGAAAGAATGGATCGATGAACAGATAGATATTCCGACTTTTTTTCTTGTCAATTTTCATCTTGCAATACAGAGCAAGCAGGGGATAGATCGTTTGAATTTCAGCAGGGATATGCTTACAAGGCTGGGTAAAAATTTAGTCTTTTTTACAAATGTATATGGTGATGACCAGCTTGCAAAGGGAGCATATGATTTTTATTCTTTTCTGAAAATAAGAGTTACCTTTCAGGGATATGCGATAGAAAAGAAGGAGAGTTTTACGATGCCATTAGATGCGGCGGAGGGGCATCAAGAAGAAGTTCAGCAGAAGACAGGACGGAGCAGAGAGGATACACAACATAAATTGAGTGATGCTTATTCTTTATTACAGCAGGCAGAGGGATATAGCGACAAAGCGGACTATCAAGAGAGCATCAGATTACTGTTAAAAATAAAAGAAGTTTTTGAAGAGATCTTGGGAATAGAACATCTGGAAACTGCTATGATCTATTATAAATTAGCAGATGAATACCGAGAAATGTACATGTATCAACGAGCGGAGGAATTATGTAGCAAGGCGCTGGAAATACGTAGAAAAATATTGGGGGATTGTCATCCGGATATTGCAGCTTGTTACAATCTTCTTGCACAAATATATAGGAGACAGGGGAAATATAGAGAAGCAGAAAACTTAAGTCAGAAAGCAATTTCCATGTGCGAAAATATGCTGGGGGAGGAACATCCGAAGACAACCGAATACAGAAATAATTTAACTGTCATATACGAAGACCAGGGAAAGTATAGGGAAGCAGGGGAATTACAGGAGAGAGTGCTTGTAACAGCAATCAAAGTATTAGGGGAGGAGAACAATGATACAGCAGCCGGCTATAATAACTTAGCTTATGTATATTTGAGACAGGGAAAATATGAAGAGGCAGAAAGATTACTTCAAAAAGCGCTTGCTATTCGGAATGGAATATTGGAAGAGAATCATCCGGATATAGCGCAGAGTTACAATGCATTGGCGACATTATATGAAAAGCAGTCAGAGTATACCAAAGCGGAGGAGATGTATCGGAAGTCGATATCCGTATATGAACAAACATTGATGGAAAGTGATACAGGTGCAGCGAATGCGTATAACAATTTAGCCGGTTTATATGTACGGCTGGGAAGGTATGCAGAAGCGGAGAAGATGTTTAAAAAAGCGGTGTCTATTTTTGAAAAATTATTAGGGGAGAATCATCCGGATACGGCAACCGTTTATGGCAATCTGGCATACTTGTACGAAGAGCAGGGTAAGTATGAAGACGCAAAAGAACTGTATCAAAAATCCCTTTTGATTATGCAGGAGGTGTTAGGGGAGAATCATCCCAGAGTAGTAGACAAATATTGCGATTTAGCCCGTTTGTACGAAAAAGAAGGAGAATACGAGGGGGCAAAGAAACTGTATCAGAAGGTATTGTCTGTATCCAAAGATGTATTAGGAGAAAATCACGATAGCACAAAAATTATTCGTGAGAAATTGAAGTTTTTTTCTTAGCGTCGATAAAACGAAAAAATGATTCAAAAATTCTCCTAACTACGGTATAATAAAAGCAGTATTTTTTTCGACGGCTTTTGGGGATGTCAGAATGTGCAATGAAATGGGATGAGAGGAAATGTTTTTATGAGGAAACTATATCGAGCTGTATCTAGAAAGACCAGACTGTTTCTGTCAGCGCTGGCGCTGCTGATGGCTGTGGCACTGCCTGTTTTTGTTCCCGCGCAGGCATATGCAAGGCAGTCACGCACCGTAAGAGTGGCTTTTTTCCCAATGGAAAGTTATCATACCTATTCACAGACGGAAGGCTACGGCGGGATGGATGTTGCTTACTTAGAACAGCTCTGTATTTACACGGGCTGGGATATTGAGTATGTGGACTGCGACAGCTGGGACGACGCACTAGACAAACTTGAGGCGAAAGAAGTAGATCTGGTAGGTTCTGCGCAGTATTCCGAGGAGAGGGCGCAGAGATTTGACTATGCATCGTTGGCGAGCGGTTATACATACGGATGTCTGTTTGTTGAAGGCGATAGTACCGTTGCCTATGAAGATTTTGAGCACATGCGGGACATGAAGTTCGGTATGGTGGCGAGTTATATACGCAAAGGCGAATTTCTGGAATATCTGGAGCGAAACGGGCTTGACGATCCCCATCTGCAGGAATACGATACCACACAGGATTTACAGGATGCGCTGAAAGCGGGCGAGATTGATGTGGCGGTGCACACGTTGACGGAAGTCCGGGAAGGACAGTGCCTGGTAGGGAAATTTGCTTACGCGCCCTATTACTATATCACATGGGAGGGCAATACGGCACTGCTGGATGAGTTGAATAGGGGAATTGAGGAAATCAATGTGGACACTCCCCCATTAGATCAAGAGTTGGTCAGCCTTTATTATGGAGACAGGCGGGAGAATTTTGCTGCCGGTGAGCAGGCGTTTATCGATCAGGGAAGTGTCGTGAGAATCGGATTCTATAAAGACACGAAACCGTTGGCATATATCAATGACCAAGGTGAGAGTGACGGCATCTATATTCAGATCTTAAAGAAAATTTCTGAGCGGAGCGGGATTAATATGGAACTGGTGCCTCTTGAGCGCAGCGAATACTGGAAGGAACTGCTTCGATCGGGAGAGATTGATTTCTATGTGGGAGCTAATAGCATGCAGCTTGTGCGGGATGAGGATATGAAACTCACGAGCGCGTTTATGAATTACAATGCAGTGATCGTGTCGAAGAGCGACTATGTTCATTCGGACGATGATGCTGTCATGGTGCTGACCAATGGACGCACTTATTGGGCGGACAGCATGGATATTAGCGGACAAGTCATTTACTGTGACAGCGCGAAAGACTGTTTACAGGCAATCAAAAGAGGCGATGCAGATATCACATTACTCAATACGATCGAGTACAACTATCAGTCGAAAAACGAGCGCTTCTCTGACTTGATTGAATGGGATAACTATCGTTATCAATCGGGGGCTGCACTTGCAGCGATGGAAGATACAGATCCCGTGTTATTCAATGTTATGAATAAGTCCCTGCGGTTGATTTCGGAGACCGAGAAAGACGATATCATCAATCAGTATATGAATATATCTTACGATAGTTATGAGTGGATAGATTATCTGCACCAGAGCAAGGATGTAATTATCGTAGCAAGTGTTATTTTAATTCTGGTTCTGTTGTTTGGCGGAGCGATTCTTCGTGTGAGAAGAAAAGCGTACCATCTTCTTGAGATCAAGAACGGAGAATTGCAGGTTGCTATACACGAGGCAGAGAAAGCGAATCAGGCGAAAACGGAATTTCTCTCCCACATGTCCCATGATATCAGAACACCGATCAATGGAATTATGGGAATGCTCAACATTGCGGAGGATCATCCGGAAGATGCAGAACGTCAGGCGGATTGCAGGAAAAAGATCAAGGCATCAACACAACATCTGTTATCTTTAATCAATGATGTTCTGGATATCAATAAGATGGAAAGCGGGAATATAGAGTTTGCAAGGGAAATTTTCAGTCTGAGGGAAATGCTGCAGAATTGTGCGGTGATTATAGGCGGTCAGGCGGCGGCGAAGGGTGTGGAGCTGACACTGGACTTTACGGAACCGGAGCTGCTTCCGCATGAATATTTTGTAGGAAGTCCACTGCACATCAAGCAGGTGCTGATGAATATTGCAAACAATTCCATAAAGTATAATAAACCGTCGGGAAGTGTGGATTTAAGATGCTATGAGATGTTGGAGGTAGATGGGATTGCACAGATTTGTTTTGAGATCGCTGATACCGGAATCGGTATGAGCAAAGAATTTCTGAACCATATTTTCGAGCCATTTACACAGGAAAACGGTGGTGCTAGGACAAACTACCAAGGTACGGGTCTTGGAATGACCATTACGAAGAAGCTGGTAGACAGTATGGACGGAACAATACAGATCGAGAGCGAACTCGGCAGGGGAACGATATTTACCGTGATACTGCCGCTTGAGCTTGCCGAACTGACGGAGAAGAAGGAAGAGAAAAAGGAAGACAGGCGGGTAAAGCTTGCCGGGAAAAAGGTGCTGCTTGTGGAGGACAACGAACTGAACCAGGAGATTGCGCAGTATATGCTGGAGGAGAATGGAGTGGAAGTTACGGTCGCTGCTGATGGTAAGGAGGCGGTTGATCTGTTTGAGGAGTCCGATCCAGGCACCTATCAGATTATTCTGATGGATTTGATGATGCCAGTCATGGACGGACACGAGGCGACGAGAACCATAAGGAGTCTCGCCCGACCGGATGCAGCTTCCATTCCGATTGTCGCTATGACGGCAAATGCCTTCGCGGAAGATGTGCAGGCATCTATGGAGGCAGGGATGAATGAGCATATCGCCAAGCCGCTTGAACCGGAAGTGATAGAAGATGTGTTGATCCGCTGGATCGGGGAAGAATAAGGGGATTAATACACTGACATTTTGCTTATTGCAAAATGTCAGTGTATTATATATAATATGTTTAGCAGGACAGCCGGAAGGTAGAGTGCGCTACCCGTCCCGGCGATTTATAGTTGACTAAGAATAGCCGTCTACTTTCTCAGGAGCAGGACGGCTATTTCTTATTTTTCAAATTCAGAATGGCTGCGATCAGTAAAGCAATGTTCACAATTAGACTCAATTCCTCATATGTACTCATAATAATCACCACCTTCCATAGGACTCGGAATGGGTGAGAGCACGTCCCCCGGCTGCCCGGATAAGCATATTATATTGTCATGGATCAA
>JAMPGN010000060.1 GCA_023663915.1 Eubacterium sp.
GTTTGTGCAGAAATGATAAGAAAATAGATTATTAATATATAAAATAATTCAAATTTAACAAAATGAAAAATATTCTTATTGACATCTGTTGTGCATGTTGTTATAATCAATTAATAGTAAATAGTGTATGGATTGTTACTGCACAGAAGCGGGCAAAACCGGATTTTATAATACGTTCAAAGAGGAGCGTTTTATGAGATTTGGTTTTTTTATTCCAACAGGAAATGCAGCGGCAATGGAGATTTCAGAAGTGCGTATCGATAAGATCATTAACAACAATATTATCTCAGCCAGAGACAGTCAGGGCATAGAACTGATGGCGATGGGGCGGGGAATTGGTTTCGGGCAGAGGCCTGGAAACGAAATTGATGATAAAGCAGTTGAGAAAATTTTCAGACTAGAGAACATAGACAACAAGGAGTATTTCAAAGAGCTGCTCGCATCTCTTCCGCTAGAACATATCAGATTAGCAGCGGACATCATTACTTATGCGAAGGAGAGTCTTGGACTTATATTGAGCCAGAATGTATATCTGACATTGACGGATCATATAGGTTTCATACTGAATAAGTATCGGGAAGGGATGGAATTTAATAATATCTTGTACGATGAAGTAAGGCTGTTTTATCCGCTGGAGTATTCGGTGGGAAGGTATGCGTTGGCGCTGATTGAGGAGAGAACGTCTTGCTGTCTTCCAGACGACGAGGCGGCGAGCATTGCGCTTCATCTGGTCAATGGAGAGATCAATTCCGCGATGAGGACTACTTTTGTCATGGTCAAGATGATGCGGGAAATGATGGAGATCATTGAGCAGCAGATTGCGATACCTATCGGCAGGACTTATCCGAGAGAACGTCTGATCGCGGATTTAAAGCAGTTAGCCAACCGCCTTGTCTCCGAGGAACCCATGAGCGGGCGGCAGGATGATCTTCTCTACGAGTTTGTGAGAGGGCATTATCAGGATGAGTACCGGATTATAGAAAGGCTCAGCAAATACATAGAGAAGGAATATCAATGCAGCATGACGGAAGAAGAAATCATTTATTTAGTGCTTAATATCAAGCGTATGCGGGATTTGTATACGTGCTAATCTGTAAATTGAGAGGAGAAAGCGGATGAAATTATTTCAAGGTTTGTTTTCCAAGGACAATGGCAGGAAGGTTGGCGCTCCGATGGCTGGGAAGTTAGTCAGCATCAAGAAAGTCAGTGACCCTACGTTCAGTGACGAGATCATCGGCAAGGGGGCGGCGATTATTCCGTCAGATAATCGGGTATGTGCTCCGGTGGATGGTGTTGTCACGACTATATTTCCGACGGGACATGCCGCGGCAGTTACCGGCGATGGGGGAGAGGAGATTTTAATACATGTCGGGCTGGACACGGTGAAACTGAATGGTAAGCATTTCACGATTCATGCTTCGGAGGGTCAGAAAGTGAAGAAGGGAGATCTGCTCGTCGAGGCGGATATCGAGCAGATCAAAGCGGAAGGCTATGACATCATTACGCCGGTCATCGTCTGCAACTCGGATGATTTTGCGCAGATCACTATGGAAGAAGAACGGGATGTGGCGCAGGGGGATGCTATTCTGACATTGCGGAAATCGTGAAAGTATCCGACGAAAGAAAATGATATTCAAGGGGGAAACCCCATAGAATATATAAAGAAACAATGGTTCTGTGCTGGGGCGGAACTAAATTATGAGAAGGGGGTAACACATTATGATGAAATACTTACAAAAACTAGGCAAATCATTGATGCTTCCCGTAGCATGTCTGCCGATCTGCGGTATTCTGATGGGTATCGGATACGCATTGTGTCCGGCGACGATGCAGGGCGGTGAAATGAGTGGTTTTTTGAACATGCTAGGATTCTTCCTGGTGAAGGCAGGAGGCGCGCTCATTGACAATATGGCGCTTCTGTTTGTCATTGGCGTCGGTGTCGGCATGGCGGATGACCATGATGGTACGGCGGGACTTGCGGCGTTTGCATCATGGTTGATGATGACGAACCTGCTTGCGACAGGCACCGTGACAACTTTGATGCCTTCGATTGCAGAGAATGTCAACAAGACACTGGCATTCGATAAGATTGCCAATCCGTTTATCGGCATTCTTGCCGGTATTATCGGTGCAACCTGTTATAATAAGTTTAAATCAACCAAATTACCAGATTGGCTGTCATTTTTCAGCGGCAAACGCTGTGTGGCGATTATCTCCGGCGTGGTATCCATCGTTGCAGCGGCAATCCTGCTGTTCGTATGGCCGGTAATATTCGGTGCATTGATCGCAGTTGGCCAGGGTATCGTTGGTCTTGGGCCGGTAGGCGCAGGTATTTACGCATTCTTGAACAGACTGTTGATCCCGACGGGATTACATCACGCACTGAACAATGTATTCTGGTTTGACACAATCGGTCTCGGTGACTTGTCACACTTCTGGGCGGGCGAGACGAGCGCGGACGTTACATGGAGTCTTGGTATGTATATGTCTGGTTTCTTCCCTTGTATGATGTTCGGTATTCCAGGCGCAGCTCTGGCGATGGTACAGACAGCGAAGACCGGCAAGAAGAAAGCAGCGATCGGTCTGGTAGCTTCCGCAGCAATTTGTGCATTTGTCTGCGGTGTTACAGAGCCTTTTGAATTTGGTTTCATGTTCCTTGCACCGGCGTTGTATCTGATCTATGCATTGTTATATGGTATCTTTACAGTGATCGTTACCTTGGTTGGATTCCGGGCAGGATTTAGTTTCTCGGCGGGCGCGACAGACCTTCTCTTCTCAGCGTCACTGCCGGCGGCACAGAAGACATGGCTGATTATCCCTCTCGGCATTGCGGCATTTGTGGTATTCTATCTGGTATTCCGCTTTGCGATCGTGAAGTTTGACTTAAAGACTCCCGGCAGAGAGGATGATGATGTGGAAGCAGAGAAGAAAGCAGTATTGTCGAACAGTGATTTCACAGAAGTGGCTTCGATCATTCTGGAAGGTCTTGGCGGCAAAGACAACATCACTTCCCTTGACAACTGTATCACGAGGCTTCGTATGGAGATCAAGGATTACACATTGATTGACGAGAAGAAGATCAAGTCGGCAGGTGTTGCGGGTGTTATGAGACCGGGTAAAAATTCGGTTCAGGTTATCGTAGGCACCAAAGTACAGTTTGTAGCGGATGAAATGAAGAAAATGATCTAGGTATTATTTCTGGACAATAATATCGAAACCCTAGCATTGCGGAGACCTTCGGGTCTCCGCTTTTTATGATATAGGAAATTCCTTGGCAAATTTCGAGTTCGCGACGAGTTTTCTTAAGATGCAAGGCATCTCTTAGGAATTACTCATAATCTCGCAAACGAGCGTCAGCTCGTTTTTTAAAATAGGTGTTGACAAACTGCGCATGCTGTATATAATGATATATAAACAGTATATACTTTTGACCGTGGCAGACTGTGACGACAGGATACCGCGAGGAGGTTAACCAATGAGGATTATCATATCAAATCAATCCGAACTGCCGATCTATGCGCAGATTAAGGAGCAGTTGAAGGAGCAGATTTTAAACGGACAGATTCCGGCTGGAACGACACTGCCGTCCATCAGGCAGCTTGCCAAAGAAGTGGGCGTCAGCGTTATCACGACGACAAGAGCCTACAGCGATTTAGAGGCGGAAGGATTCATCGCGACCATGCAGGGCAAAGGAAGCGTCGTGCTCTCCAAGGACAACAGCTTATTGCAGGAACAGTATTTGCTGCGAATCGAGGAAGGGCTGAGCACTGCCATCGAGACGGCGCGGGCGATGGGACTGCCGGAGGAAGAGCTGAACAGGATCTTTCAAAACCTTTTGCATGAGACAGAATAATGCAGATGGTAAACGATATTATGCATGGCATAAATGCTGCAGTGTGGCAAAGACCAATGCAGGGAAAGGGATGGGATGACCATGGAACTTTTAGAGGTGCGTAACGTATCGAAACATTATAAGAATTTTTCTTTGGAAAATATCGATTTCGTACTGCCCAAGGGATACATCATGGGGTATGTGGGACAGAACGGGGCGGGCAAGAGTACGACGCTCAATATTATCACGAACATATGTAAGAGCAGCGAAGGAGAAGTCTATGTGGACGGCGTATCGTGTAGGGAGGATGCGGTACATTACAAAGAGTGTATCGGATACATCGGAAGCGATTTCTATTATCCGCAGAATTTTAAAGTAAAGAATATTCGCGGGCTTTTGCGGAATTTCTATCGTACTTTTTCGGTGGAAAAGTTTGATGAGATGCTTGAGAAGTGGAAATTGTCGGACAATATGAAGGTGAAGGATTTTTCGCAGGGGATGAAGGTGAAGTTGATGTTTGCTTCGGTGCTTGCGAGGGATACCAGACTCCTCGTGCTCGACGAGGCGACGAACGGGCTTGATCCCGTGGTGCGTGCGGATATGTTGAAACTTCTACAGGAGTATATCGCGGACGGCGAGCGGAGCGTGATCTTTTCCACGCATATTCTGAGCGATCTGGAGCAGATCGCAGATTATATTTATTTTATCCACGATGGCAGAAAGGTGCTCTATGATGTCAAGGATGAGCTATTGGAGAATTATCTTCTGGTCAAAGGCGAGAGGCGTGCCGTGACTGCGCAGTTGCGAAAGGAACTGATCGGTATTATGGACAATGCCTATGGATTTGAAGCAATTCTGCCGAGCGAGAAGGCAGGAATGCTGAATAACGGATTCCATATGGAAAAGCCGACGATCGACGAGATTGTGATTCATTTTATCAAGGATAAAGAGTAGATTCCGGACAGATGGCAGGGATGGGCAGCGTTGATGGCAGAAAAGGGAGGAATGGCTGATGAAGGCTTTCAAATTTATGAAAATTGATTATATTAAGACGAAACAACAGGTGGTTTTTGTGCCGATGTTATTGGTGCTGGTTCTAGGGATTATGATGCTGCCGGATTCGGAAGGGACAGGATTTAATGTCCACGCGGTAATGCCTTTTAGCTATATAATATTTATGGTGACGATCTTTGCGAGCGGACCATTTGGCATGTGCAGAAAGGAGGAGAGCGGTTTTTTGAAGCTGCTTCCGGCAACGACGTGGGAGAGAGTGGCGGGAAGATTTCTCTATGGAGTGTCACTGATGCTGGCGGCTGCCGTGATGGGGTTTGGGGCAGTGGTAATACGTTGGCTGACAGGCGGTTTTGCGTTCTCGGCGACGGATCTGCAGATGTGCCTGATTGTACTTGCGGCGGGAATACTGATCATGACGGCGGAATATGTTTTTTTCTATCTGTTTGGTGAAAATGCAAGTCCGAACATCATCGGTGTAGTCAGGACGATACCGGGAATGTGCCTTTTCTTTAGCACGAGCGGCATCTTTAAAACGGTCATGAAAGATCCGGAGAAGGGGGTAGCCGCCATGCAGATGGTTGGCAGTTATTTAGAGAGGATAGGCTGGATCAGTATGATTGCGGCGATGGCGGTATTTATTGCGGCAACTGTGTTCTGCGCTAGGGTAGCGGATACGAGGGATTTCTGAAAAGTGAGAAAAGCAGAAAAAAAGCGGAAATTTTCGAGAAATGAAACTTTTCCCGCTTTTCATTCGTATTACTAATAGAAGCGTGGTAGAATAAATGGGAATTTATGCGGTTGCGGCATTCGGGCAGCGGCAAATTACACGACGGAACAAGGAAATATGAGGGATGGAGCATAAATTTGAGAAGGAGCAGAGATGGAATGATCTGGTAGGGGAATATCAGACGATGCTGTATCGGATTGCTTTTTCCAATATGAGGAACCGGGCGGACGCTGAGGACGCGGTTCAGGAGGCGTTTCTGCGCTACATGAAAGATGAGAAACCGATTCAGAACAGAGAGCATGAGAAGGCATGGCTGATACGCACGACCATCCATATCTGTATGGATATCTTAAAGAGCGGCTGGCGGCAGAGGACGGTGGCGCTTAACGAATCGTTGATGGCGGAGACGAAGAGTGTGTACCTGCCCTATCAGATTAAGGATGACAAGACGTTGGAGGCGGTGCTGAAACTGCCGGTGCACTACCGCAATCCGATCTATCTTTTTTATTATGAGGATTATTCCATACAGGAGATTGCCGGGGTCTTGAACGAGAAGGAAGGAACCATTAAGACAAGGCTGAGACGCGGCAGGGAAGAAGTGAAGAAGATTCTTACGGAAAGGAGACCGTAGAGTTTATGGGAATACAGGAAGTAGGTTCTAATGGCAAAGAGAGAATACAGGAGTATACCGGCAAGAAACAGCCGACGCGCGCGGAAGGTTTTCAGGAGAGTCTGATGCAGAATTTGAAATCGCATGGGCAGAAAAATGCAGTTTCCGTGGCGGACAGAATGGGTGTCAGCCTATCCGGAAATCCGGCGAGAATCCGTGTCAATGCGGTAACAGACAGGGAAGCCATACAGAGCACGGAGGTGAGGCATATGAGTTATGAGGAGAGCGATCATATCGAGATTGCCGTGACGCAAGGGTATACCCTGAAAGGAAAGTTAGAAGGCAGCCATGTCTATGTGGAGGCGAAATACGAGGATGGCAGGTTCGAGGCATATCGTGTAGATACCGGCAAGGTACAGGAACAGACACAGCATAAGATTGAGCGGTTTGCCTTGGAGACGGCGGAGAGTATGAAGGGTTGAGTCGTACAGAGAGATTACGATAGGAGGGGAATAAGAAATGATAGAGTATAATCCGTTTCACAAGTTTTATGCGCCCAATGTTGCGGGCAATGGCAACACGGCACAGCAGATCAAAAAGTATGCGCAGACGGCGGCAAGGCGCCGGGAAATGGGGCTGGAAGGCGATGGAGCGCCGGAAGACTCTTTTGCGGCAAAGCTGAAAAAGGCGGATGAATATCTGGCATCTGGCGAAACGTGCGGGGCGACCGATTCCATCGGGATTATTCTGCGGCAGATGGATGAGCCGACGGCGGGTGGAGCCGTTACGAAAGAAGTGTTCCACAACGGAGTCAGAGTGTCGGTCACAAAAGATGCGATGTATGGCAACAGCATTACGATTGGCGGCAGTTCTAATCCTGACTGGATTCATGTCAGCACTTCGGTTGGCACGGTCAACATCGATCTGAATGATCTGGACAGCCTGATGAAATGTCTGGATATGTTTTCACCGGAAGATCTCAATGCGATCCTGCGCAAGATCACGGAAGTAAGGCAGTCCCGCGACGCAATGCAGGAGATCGATAACATGAAGAATACGCCGGTGGAAAGGGCAAAGGAGAAAGAGGACGAGGAAGAATCATCCTAGGAAAAGATGGAAGCCCCTCTCTGCTATGTGGCAGAGAGGGTTTTTCTGTATTCGGAAGGCGTGCGCCCGTATGCCTCCCGAAAAGCCTTGGCAAAATAACTCATTTCCTGAAAACCGCAGTCCTGCGCGATGTTGGAGATCTTGTCGGCGGTAGCGTGAAGTTTGTAAGCCGCCTGCTGTAAGCGGTAACTTTTCAGATAGGCGATGGGCGTGGTGTTGATGGTAGCACGAAAACAGCGCATACATTCACTCGGACTGATGGCGCAGACGGCGGCAATATCCGATATTGTTAAATTTTTATCATAATGATTCTGGATAAAAGTAATCATTTCCTTAATGCGGACATTGTCGCGCTGTGCTTTGCCGGATACTCTTCGTTCTGTGGCGGGCTGGTGTCTGCCAAGCAGTTCTATAATGTTGGATAATTCATTTCTTATATGAAGTTCATAGGCATATTCTTCGTTCAGCGCAGACTGCCATAGGGAGTCGATGCTGTTGATGATATTTTGCTGCCATGCGGCATCGGGAATTAGATTGAGGGCAGGGAAGCATTCGTTTTCAATCAGCGGCTTCATATATTTCTGCCAGAAAATGGTGTCGGTATTGCCGGTCACAATACGGTGGTGAAACACTACGGAATGGATACAGCACGGCTCGCCATCCAGCGAATATGCGCTGTGAAGGATATTGCTGTTGATGAAAAAGGCTTCGCCAGAGTGGATATGGTACTGCACAGAACCGACTTCCACGACGGCAGTCCCGTATTCGATCAAGCCCAGTTCCAGCTCATTATGCCAATGCCATGGAATGCTGTCATCCGGGAGTTTGTCATGATAGCATGCAACCGGGAAAAGGCGGCTTCCGTGCTCGCGAAGTTCCTCCTGTCCTGCGTTTGTCTGTACACTGCATTCTAATATCATAAAACAAATTTTCCTTTCTACCATAAATATAGTTCTGATCTGTATCTCTTAGAGACGATAAGGAATTATTCATCTGAAAATGGTAATATTGTCATATATTATGGCGGTATAATTCTAACATGATTGTTTTTTGTGATGATATAATCATATCATAAAATAGAAACAGAGGAAAGAAAAAACAGAAAGGAGAAAGTGTTATGCATAAAATAAGTATTAGAAAAATTGGAAACGTTGGGAAGTTCATCGATATGGTCAAAGAAAGTAAGGGTAAAGTGTATCTGGAACTGCCGAATCAAGAGTTATGCGATCTCAAGGAAAGCAATGTGGCATTGCAGATGTTGTACATGATTAATCCGAGAGAGTTCTGGCTGGATCTTTTCTTGACCGATCTTCAAGACGGATATCGATTTATGGAATTTATGCTGGGCGCATCGTAAATTTGTGGTATACTGCTCTATATAAAGGCAGGTATAGACAAATGCAGAAAAAGATAGCGGTGATCAACGATATAGCAGGTTTTGGGCGGTGCGCTGTGGCGGTGGAGCTTCCGATTATTTCATACATGGGCGTGCAGTGCTGTCCGGTTCCCACGGCGATTCTGTCCAACCATATGGGCTATCCGAATTTCTTTCTCGATGATTATACGGACCGCATGGAGACGTATATCGATAACTGGCGCAGGCTTGAACTTCGTTTCGACGGGATCGCCAGTGGATTCCTAGGGTCGGTGGAACAGATCGAGATTGTAAAAAAGTTCATCGAGGACTTTGCAAAAGAGGATGCGCTAGTGATCGTTGATCCTGTTATGGGTGATCATGGAAGACTATACTCTACCTTCACGGAAGAGTTATGCGCGCGAATAAAAGAACTAGTCAGCCGTGCGGATATCACGACACCGAACCTGACAGAGGCGTGCAGACTTGCCGGTGTGCCCTATCGGGAGGGCGTATGGCGCAAAAAGGAGTTGTACGCCATGGCGGACTATATCTCTTCGTTCGGACCTTCGAGAGTCGTGATTACTGGAATCCCGCAGGGGGAGTTTATCGCCAATTATGTCTATGAGCGAGGGATAGAACCACAGATTATCCGCACGCACAGGGCGGGCGCAGAGCGATCCGGGACAGGGGATGTGTTTTCTTCGATCATCGCCGCAGACGGGGTAAACGGCGTGCCTTTTCAGAAGTCCGTGCGCAAGGCATCCGGATTCGTGAAGAAATGTATCGTGCGTTCCGACGAACGCGGAGTTCCGAAAACGGACGGCGTGTGTTTTGAGGAAATATTATATCAACTGAAAAGAGACTAAACTAGAGGCGGGCATATTGCGATATGCTCGCCTTCGATTCAGTGCGCTATGTAATATTCCAATTCAAACGGATACCCGTCTTTCTTGTTTTGTTCGGACAAGGTATCGGTTTCTATGATGCAGAAACTTTCCCGTTTTATAACTTCCTTCATCTCTTCCTTGATAGAAGAAAAGTCTGACATATGAGTAGAGATTTTGCGGCACGCGTAGTCGCCTTTTGGCAGTGTGCGGAAGGTGTTTTCCGATGTGCCGGAGCCATCGTTGACCTTTTGCGCGGGGGCTTGGTCGAGCGTCAGGAACATGGAGCGGGAATGAACGCCGTCCTTGTATTCATGGAGCACTCCCGACGGATAAGAAGCCGTGATGCCGTGCTGCTGCGCAGTGACGAACAGCTTCAAGATGTACTGTCCGTAATACTTCGGGGTATCCATCTCATCTAGCGGTACAGTGAGCAGATGTCGCTCCTCTATGGCGCTGTGATAGAAACCGTCCGGCAGCAGGATGCCGCTCTTGCTTGCGGGGATCTTGGCAAGACCGGTAATGGAAGCCGATGCTGACATATTCTGCAGAGATTCCTGCAAAGCGCCCAGACAGTTGTGTATTTCCAGAATCTTCTGCTCGGCAAGGATCTTGCCATCATAGAGCAATTTCTGTAGGTTGATGGAATCATTCTCGACATAGTTGTTTAAATCTTTTAACGGGATTCCCAGCTTGATGCAGACGGTGATTGCGTCTAGCAGATAAAGCTGCTCCTCGGTGTAATAACGGTAGTTGGTCTCTGTATTGACGAATGCCGGTTTCAGAATGCCGATCTGGTCATAATAGCGCAGGGATTTGATGCTGACATTCTTAAGTTTCGATATCTTTCCGATAGACATGTATTGACTCATTACTGTAACTTGCTCCTTAAGTGCAAAACTATAACCCGTGGTTAGAGTTCGATCAGTCATATTTTGTCACAACTCTTACTGAAAAACAACCCCTTTTGAAAAACTTGTGGCAAGAAAAAATCTGCATACAGGATATTGTATGCGGATCTTGTTTGAGATATAACGAGCGTGTTTCATTAAAAAAAGTAAAAAGATAATCAAAAAAATATATTGCTCAATCATCGAAAGTACGATAAAATGAATATAGGAAAACGTTTGAGAAATGGTAGATCGTGAATCAGTCATATGAAGAGAGGATAAGGGCTTACAGTATGGTATCAATGAAAGATATTTCAGCAGCATGTGGCGTATCCGTGGCAACTGTAAGCAAGGCGCTGAACGACCACGGCGATATCGGAGCGGCGACGAAAGAACGCATCCGGCGGGCAGCAAAGGAGATGGGCTATTTTCCGAACTCTGCCGCCAAGGCATTGAAGACAAACCGCACGCAGAATCTCGGCGTGTTGTTTGAGGAGGAAGAACACAGTGGGCTGACGCATGACTATTTTGCAAGTGTTCTGGATAGTTTGAAGAGTACGGCGGAAGAGAAGGGATATGATATTACTTTCGTCAACGGATGCAGAACAAGACCGAACAGAATGTCTTATTTAGAACATTGCAGGTACAGAGGGTTTGACGGAGTGATTCTCGTGTGTGTCAATTTCCGTGACCCGGAAGTCATGGAGCTTGTGCGGAGTGATATTCCGACGGTCACGATCGATTACCCGTTCGACAACGTGTGCGCGGTCATGTCGGACGATATCAAGGGAATACGGGAACTTTTTCAATATGTATATAGGAAAGGACACCGCAGGATTGCGTATATCCACGGGATGGATTCCGCCGTGACACAGAAGCGGCTCGCCTCCTTTCATAAGACGGCGGCGGAACTTGCGGTGGATATCCCCGATGAGTATATCAGGACGGCAGAGTATCGTGATACGAAGGCGGCGTTTGCGGAGACGGGGGAACTGCTGGAGTTAAGGAAACGTCCGACCTGTATTTTCTATCCGGACGATTTTGCCTGCTATGGCGGCATGAATGCAATCCATGAGAGAGGTCTGCGCATTCCGGAGGACATTTCCGTGGTGGGATTCGATGGCATCCGGATTGCAAGGCATTTAGAACCGAAGCTGACGACATTACGGCAGAATACCAGACAGCTCGGCATGAAAGCCGCCGAGAAGATCATCAACTTAATCGAACGCCCGAAGATCACTCTGATCGAACAGATTCTTGTAGAAGGGCAGCTTTATGCGGGTAGTTCGGTGGCGGAGATATAGTCGCATAATTAAAACAAAAACGGGGCATATCGCATTAGGTGGTATGCCCTGTTGTAAATTGGAAGAAAAATAGGTATAATATATGAGATGAGGCGAAGCGAAATCGAGCATGCTCTGCGGTGCGGAGTGAAGGAAATACGGCAGGATGAAGCACGCACTGCGGAGCAAGGGTGATACAAGCACACAGAAAGGCAAACAGAAAATGTCTGGCATAATATACGGTACAGAGAAAATCAGGGCATACGACGGACTTATGCGGCTGTGCGAATATACAGGATACAGCAGTGCATGGTGCGATAGACTATGGAACGAGATGCTTTGGGATAAAGAATTGTATGATGAATTTGTCTACTATCTCGAACACCACATACCGGCAGACCATATGAAAGTATGCGGTTATTCACTGACAGACCTGTATGTATGGCAGATGGAACGATATAATTTACAGAGGGATTCGGGCAAAAACACCGCCCAATGTAACAAAGAAGAGATGATTCTCCGGGCGTTTCGCACGATGGCGGATATGAAGAAAAATCCCGATGTTTTCATAAAAAGACTAAATGACGGAATGGGAATGGATAAGATATAGAAGAGAGCAAAAGAAAGGCATAATCACTAGGATGAATAGGACAGAATTTATTGAAAAACTGCAGCATGCCCTTGCGGGTGGATTAAACAGCAGCCAGGTTGCGGAAAATGTAAGGTATTATCAGGAATATATTGACGCAGAGGTGCGCAAAGGGCGCAGGGAAGAGGAAGTGCTGGCACAGCTCGGCGATCCGAGGCTGCTTGCCAAGAGCATTATTGAGGCGAATAAGTATGCCGGCACAAGTTATGGCTCAAACATGGAGTATGATGAGGAAGTGACGGAGAGCGGACAGGATAGGGATTCGGATGATGGAAGACCTTATGTTAGAAATTTCAGACTTCCGGGCTGGCTGGTTATGCTGATTGTTACGGTGGCTGTTATCGTGGTCATTGGGCTGGCGACTTCGCTTCTGTATCTGTTTGCGCCGGTTATCATTGTGGTGTTGATCGTGGTGCTGGTCGTGAAGCTTTTTCGGAGTAATTCGCGGTGGTGAGAGAATGCTTGAGTAGTGTCAGCGGAGTTTATGAAAAATGCCTTTTGTGTGATAAAATATTATTTAAAAGTATGTATTTATGTGCATACATACGAGGAAATAGAAATGAGAAATTTTAGAGATTTTAGTTTAGATGAACGACGTAATTATATAACTCTTTCAACAGGTGAATATTATCCAGATATTCTTATATCTGCCTGTCGTTTATATCTGCCTGTGCTGGAAACATTTTCGGATATATTGCATCGGTCAGAAAGCTCTGCAGCATTATTTATGAATATAGCACAAACTCCGAATCCGTGGATGCGTATTCAACTGGCTAGAGTATTCAGAAAATATGTTTCACCTGAAACGCCTGTTGAAATGCTTAAGAAAAAAACGCTGGCGGAGCAAATATGCCGTGATTTTGGTGATGGCTTCCGTCCTATTCATATAGTTCAGGAGCACTTTGATTCCCGCCCTTTACCGGATGAGGCTTTGTGCGCTGTACTTTGAGAATATAAGGATAGAGGAAAGAAAGGATATGACCTTACAGATAAATTTTTTGATATGATTCAAGAAAAATTTCCTGATATGTATATTTGGGGACCAAGAGGTGCGGGTTCTGACATTCAAGCGACTGAAATATGGGATGATTATCCCAACAATAGCAGACCTTTGGATTTTGTTATTTCGTCAAAAGATAGGAAGTCTATATATGCAGTTGGACTTGCCAGATATGATGGAGATAGGGGCGGTGCGCAAGAGGATGATAGAACGGGCGGCTATAAAAATTGTTCTGATGAAATTTTGGATTATGTGCATTCGCATAGGTTAAAGACTAAAATAATATTTTTAAATGATGGACCGGGATTATTGTTAGGTTCTATGTGGGAAGATTATTCTCGTATAGAAGAACGTTATCCCAATGAAGTGAAGGTTATCACATTGAGAATGATCGATGAAAGACTAACTAGATCATGGCTAAAAGGAGAGAATTGATATGGCAACGGGGATACCATCCAAAAAAACGCAAAAGCAAAAAAAAATTCCTGTTAGCTTATCTTATGAAGGAAAAGAATCGGTTGAAAGTGTCTTGAATTATGCAGGAAAGCAATTTGATGTACAGTTTTCCATAAATGGGAATGGAAAAAATCTATTGTTTTTTGGAGATAATATAGATGCATTAGCATATTTACTGAATAATGGATATAAAAATAAGATTAAATTAATCTATATTGATCCTCCATTTGCAACTACGTCAAATTTTGTCAGCCGTCAGCAGGAACATGCGTATAGTGATTTACTTTGTGGCGGTGAGTATGTTGAATTTTTGCGCAAAAGATTAATTTTTATGCGGGAACTATTATCCAAAGAAGGTTCTATTTATCTTCATTTAGACAATAAAATGGCTTTTACGATGAAGGTGATAATGGACGAAATTTTTGGGGAAGATAATTGCAGGGCATTTATTACAAGAAAAAAGTGCAGTACAAAGAATTATACTAAAAATACATTTGGTAATATTTCAGATTATATTATGTTTTATTCTAAAACTGCCAATTATACATGGAATCGCCCTTATGAACCGTGGGAATATGATCGGATGATTGAACAGTATCCATATATTGATGAAAAAACAGGGAGACGTTATAAAAAGGTTCCAATTCATGCTCCGGGGGTTAGAAATGGAGAAACAGGAAAGGAATGGAGAGGCAAGCTGCCACCAGAAGGCAAACATTGGCAGTATACACCAGATAAACTTGATAAATTAGATGCTTCTGGAGAAATTTATTGGAGTCCAACAGGAAATCCTAGACGGATGGTATTTTGTGATTCATCAGGCGGAGTTCCGGTTCAGGATATTTGGTTAAATTATAGAGATTCAATTAATCAGTCTCAAAAGACGACGGGTTATCCAACTGAAAAAAATATGGATATGTTGAAATTAATTGTAACAGCGTCGTCTAATCCGGGGGATATCGTTTTGGATTGTTTTGCTGGAAGTGGAACAACTTTAGACGCAGCTTATGAAAATAATCGTTATTGGATTGGTGCAGATAATAGTTTGGAAAGTATAAAGGCTGTAGTTAAACGTTTTACAGAAGGGCTTGATGTATATGGGGATTATGTGAATAGTATGGTATGTAGACAGTATTCATTGAATTTGGTGGAAAAATGCCCATTTACTATTTTGGCTTTAAAAGAAAATGAGTCTTGTGTAGAAAAATTTTGCCATATGCAGTCTCCCATACAAAGTAGTTTTGGTGAGCAAGTGCCCACGGGAACGTGAGATGAGGGATGTCATTCATAATTTGCTTTGCAAGTTATTTATGTAGGGTGTTTGCCTTATGGGATTGGTCATGTAATGGCTTCTTAGTGAGCAAGTTTGTGCGGGAACGTGAAATGAGACATGCCATTCATAATTTGCTTTGCAAATTATTCATGTAGGGCATTCGCCCTATGTAATCGGTCATACAATGGCTCCTTAGTGAGCAAGCTCCCACGGAGCCATTGTATGACCGATTCCGCATGTCTCATTGCTAAAACAAAATAGACCATTTAAACAAATGGTCTATTGAGGGGAGTATATATAATTAATATATAAGGGTCTGTAGATAGAAGTTGAAGGGTTGTTTCTATCTACAATTATTATTATACTCCATTCTATAAAAAATGCAATTTAAAATAGTACTAAAGTCCTATGCAAATATTTGGTAATTTTATATAAAAATATAGTACTAAAGACCTATATAATGGGTGTATAATTTATTTTCGATCTTGCAATACTATTCCTGTAACTAAAATTAATCAGGAGGTATTTGAGATGTCTAAGAATGATTATAGCCAGAACACACAGAATGACAAGCAGCAGGATAAGTCCAACAACTCCAGCAGCCAGAACAATCAGAATAGCCAGAAGAACAATTCTAAGAACAGTTCCGGCAGCAACACACAGGACAACCAGAAGAACAACTATTAAGCATCTGCTTGATAACGTTAATGCGAAGAACGGTATGGTCATTTATGGCTGTACCGTTTTTTGCGATTGTTATTTGAAGTATTTTGTTATAAAATGGACGAGACAGCAGTGTACAGCAGCAAAATGTAAGATGTCAAAATGGCGCTGTGTTGTGAGATTGAAATGAGGTTTACATGGACAAATTAGAATACATTGCGCCCTGCCATTTCGGGCTGGAGGCGGTTTTAAAAAGAGAAATCGCGGATTTAGGATATGACATTGTCTCGGTTGAGGATGGAAGGATCACCTTTGCGGGGGATGCACAGGCGTTGTGCCGTGCAAATATTTTTCTTCGCACGGCGGAGCGTGTGCTGATTAAGGTAGGAAGTTTTCACGCGGAGACGTTCGAGGAGCTTTTTCAAGGGACGAAGGCATTGCCGTGGGCGGATTACATACCCAAAAATGGTAAATTCTGGGTGACGAAAGCGGCGAGTGTGAAGAGTAAACTTTTCAGCCCTTCCGATATTCAGTCCGTGATGAAGAAAGCCATGGTAGAGAGCATGAAAGGCAGCTATCCGGCGGATTGGTTTACGGAGAGCGGCGCGTCTTATCCTGTGCGGGTTTTTTTGAAGAAAGACGAGGTGACGGTGGGGCTGGATACTACCGGAGAATCCCTGCATAAAAGGGGATACAGGAAGCTGGCGGCGAAAGCGCCCATCGCTGAGAACCTGGCGGCGGCGCTCATTATGTTAACTCCGTGGAAAGGTGATCGCATTTTGGTCGATCCCTTTTGCGGCAGCGGGACGATCCCGATCGAGGCGGCTATGATGGCGGCGAATATGGCTCCGGGAATGAACCGGAATTTCACGGCGGAAGAATGGACGCATATCGCGGACAGGAAATGCTGGTACCGGGCGGCAGATGAGGCGGAGTCATTGATTGATAGGAGTGTGGAAACGGACATTCAAGGATACGATATCAATGATGATATGGTATCTATTGCAAGAGCAAATGCTAAGTTAGCAGGGGTGGAGCAGATGATTCATTTTCAGCGTAGAGGCGTGGAACAGATGAGCCATCCCAAAAAATACGGGTTTATTATTACGAATCCGCCGTATGGAGAGCGGCTTGAGGATAAGAAAAATCTTCTGGAACTCTACAGTGTGATCGGAGAGCGGTATAGGGCGCTGGACAGCTGGTCTATGTATTTGATCACTTCTTATGAGCAGGCAGAGCAGGCGATCGGCAGAAAAGCGGATAAAAATAGAAAAATTTACAATGGTATGATGAAGACATATTTCTATCAGTTTATGGGCTCTAAACCGGGTGGGAGAAAAAGATAAATGATGCAGTACGATAAATTGATGAAAAGAACAGCGGTATATTGTCTTGTGTTTGTATTGACGGCGATGGGTGCGATGCTGTATTATTCCGCCAAAAAGATCGTTGTGGTGGCGGATGTGGCGCAGGACGAAGTTGAACAAAATGCGGGGAGCGATACAGAAGCTTCGGTGAGATCCGCAACCGCCGCGGCTGACGAGGACAGAAACCACATAGAAATTGACCGAGATAGTCAAGAAACGAACTATTTTTGCATTCCTATGCCGGAAGATGTGCGGGTGGAGGAAGTCACGATCGAGAATCATTATATGGACAGGGAATTGTGGGTCAGCATTGAACCGAAAGATATGGACGGACGGGACAAGTTTTACGAGCAGAATAGTGTGTACGGTAACTGCACGGACGTACTGACCGGACATTTTGATGTGGAAAAAGAGTGGTTATGCCTGCGTTTTGAGTTGACGGGTGTATATGAATATCATAGTATATTTGAGAACAATACGTTATATATAGAGTTCATGACACCGAAAGAGGCATACGACAAGATCGTCGTGATCGATCCGGGGTACGGTATGAAAGACATGGGTGTCACCGTGAATGGAATCCATGCAAAAGATATTACGCTGGAGATTGCCAAGGCGTTGAAAGCGAAACTGGACGGGACGGATATCAAAGTTTATTATACGAGGATGGACGATAGTAACCCTGCCACGGAGAGCCGGGTAAGGCTGGCGGCTGACACCAAGGCGGATATGCTGATCCGCATCGAGGTGGGCAGTGCGCAGAGCAGCAAACAATATGGTACGGAAGCGGTCTACAACAGTCGGTTTTTTATTCCCGGTTTCGGCAGTGTGGAGCTGGCGGATATCTTGGAGCGGGAAGTGGTGACGGCAATCAGCGGCAAGGCGAATGGACTGTTGGAAGCGACCGATACGGATGCGGTCATAAGTGAAGCTACCGTTCCGGCGGCGGCTGTTAAAGTGGGATATCTGACCAACGGACAGGAATATATTCTATTACAGCGTGAGGACTATATACAGCGTATTGCGGAAGGAATTTATCAGGCGGTTATCAAAGCATATGAGGAGCAGGAAGAGTGATGCAGAAGATTATTTTTGCTACGGGAAATGCAGGCAAGATGCATGAGATACGGAATATACTCAGAGAGACAGGCTTGCAGATCTTATCGATGAAAGAAGCCGGAATCAGTGCGGACATCGTGGAGGACGGCACGACTTTTGAAGAGAATGCGATTATTAAGGCAAAAGCGGTGGCGCGCCTGTTGCGGGAGCAGACCGATGATACATACCATGACGCGATTGTGCTGGCGGACGATTCGGGGCTGGAGATCGACTATTTGAACAAAGAGCCGGGAGTTTACACGGCGAGATATCTGGGCGAAGATACACCGCAAAGTGTGAAAAACGCGAGTCTGATCGAGCGTCTTACGGGAGTGCCGGATGAGAAGCGCACTGCCAGATTCGTGTGTGTAACTGCGGCGGCTATGCCGGATGGCGAGGTTTTCACGACGCGCGGCGTGATTGAGGGAAGGATTGCGCATCAGATCAAGGGCGATAACGGGTTTGGTTATGACCCGATTTTCTATGTTCCGGAATTAGGCTGCACCACGGCACAGATCAGCGAGGAGGAGAAAAACCGCATCAGCCACCGTGGGAAGGCTTTGGAGGCAATGAAAAAGGAACTGAGGAAAAGGATGTAATATGATGAGGATATTGATTGTGAGCGACACGCACCGCTACAATACTAATTTTTTAAAAGTGGTGAAGAAAATTGCGCCGCTCGACATGGTAGTGCATTGCGGAGATATAGAGGGAAGCGAGCTTTTGATCTCAAAGGCGGCTGGATGTCCGGTGCAGATGGTGCAGGGGAACAATGACTTTTTTTCCGATCTGCCAAGGGAAAAAGAATTTATGCTGGGGCGGTACAAAGTGTGGCTGACCCATGGACATAATTACTATATCGCCATGAACAGCGAAATGATCAAGCAGGAAGCAAGAGAGCGGGAAGTCGATATCGTGATGTGCGGGCACACGCATAAGCCGGTCGTGGATATCGGGGCGGATTTGACGCTGGTTAATCCGGGCAGCATCAGCTATCCACGGCAGGAAAACCGGAAACCCAGCTATATTCTGATGGAGATCGATAAGGCAGGCGAGGCGCATTATACCATCAATTATCTCACATAGAGAAAATATAAAAAACCAGTTGACATCGAAAATGGTATGCTATATAATATATATTGCGTTGTAAATGGGGCGCAAGCAGGTTTTTTCGGGGTGTGGCTCAGCTTGGCTAGAGCGCCTGGTTTGGGACCAGGAGG
>JAMPGN010000061.1 GCA_023663915.1 Eubacterium sp.
TGTCCCGAAATTGCTATTTCACAGACGGAATACTAAGAAAATCTCAGTCTCCTTCACAAGACAACTGCGCGAACTTTTTGTGCAATCTGCCAGCCAAAGTTTATCGAAAGGGCTTTTGACACCCGAATCTTTATAGGAAATTCCTTGCAGGAAAATGCATCGCAGATTATGACTTGACAAGCAAATGCATTGATGACAAGATGATATTAAAAATATTCGTGACAGTAAAATCGACCGGACAGTCACGAATGCTGCAAGATTACGGAAAACCAGATGGATTACAGTCTGTGATTAAGGAGTATGCTCAAGGAACGACTATGAAAAAACCACAAATGATTATTTTCGATTATGGACATACTCTGCTCTATGAGCCGGGATTTGACGCAAGAAGGTGTGAGGAAGCCGCTTTTGCCTATATCACCCGAAATACGCAGAATCTCAATGTGGGGCAGATCTATGCGGAAGTGCAGAAATTGTTTGCGCAGTTTCACGAACAGAGGAACAGCGGCATTGAGATTCATGAATGGCAGTTTATGCGTTTAATCTATGAGTATCTCGGCATCCAGTTTTGTATTTCTTATCCGGAACTTGAGGAGATCGAGTGGAATGCCGCATCGAAAGGCGCGGTGATGCCTCATGCCGAAAAGATGCTGGATTATCTGAACAAGAGCGGTATACGCACGGCGGTGATAAGCAATATCGGCTGGTCGGGGCAGGCATTGACGAACCGGATCAACAGGCTTTTGCCGGACAATCAATTTGAGTTTATCATTGCGTCCAGTGAGTATGCGATTAGAAAACCAAATAAGATGTTGTTTGAGCTTGCACTTAGGAAAGCAGGATTACCGGCAAAACAGGTCTGGTATTGCGGCGACAGTATAACATATGATGTGATAGGCGCACACGGGGCAGGAATCTATCCAGTATTGTATGAGGGCGACACGCCGGGGGAAACCAATCCTTTTTCACACCAGAATGACGGGATTGAGGTTGATTTCGATTATTTGCATATTCATGACTGGTTGGAAATGGTGGAAATATTGGATGCGACGGTATCCTTGCAAAAATAGACGAAAGGAATATACAAAATGTACAATTATATACTCTTTGATTTAGACGGCACACTGACCGATCCTAAGCTTGGCATTACAAGCAGTGTACAGTACGCTCTTCATAAGTTTGGAATCGAGGAGCCAGACAGGGACAAACTTGAGCCTTTTATCGGACCGCCGTTATTGGACAGTTTCAAGGAATTTTACGGGTTTGATGATGAAAAGGCGAAACAGGCAATCGTTTATTATAGAGAGCGGTTTTCCACGGTCGGTCTGTTTGAAAACGAGGTTTATCCGGGGATACCGCAGATGCTTGAAAAGTTACAGAAAGCAGGGCGGCATCTGGCAGTTGCGTCCAGCAAGCCGACGGTGTTCGTGATGCGGATTCTGGAGCATTTCGAGATATGCCAGTATTTTGAAGTGATCGTAGGGAGTGAGCTTGACGGGACGCGGGTGAAAAAGGAGGAAGTTGTAGAGGAAGCGCTGCGGCAGTTATTAGGCGGCAATCATGAAGTGAATGACATGAGTGAAGATGTGAAAACTTCAATGGCTGATAAGGTGTCAGGATGCACGGAACAGCATGCGGAAAGTATGAAAGATCGCAAAGATGTCGTCATGGTAGGGGACAGGAAATATGATATCGAGGGCGCGAAGGCGTACCGGATCGCCTCTATTGGGGTGACATACGGATATGCGGCAGAGGGCGAACTGGAAGCAGAGGGCGCGGATGTAGTCGTGGAGACCGTGGAGGATTTGGAAAAGGTGTTGCTTATTTCGAGTTTGTGACGAGTTTTCCGAGATGCGGGGCATCTCTTAGGAATTACTCATAATCTCGCAAACGAGCGTCAGCTCGTTTTTACGCGATAAAATAATTCTTGACAGCATAATAAGACTGTAGTAGTCTATAGACAACGAATAGACTACTACAGTCTTATATGTTTTTTACACGTTCTTGATAACAACAGTCTATTTCATACAGAACATAGAAAGGAAGGATATAAAATGGAACAAGAAACCACCAAATTATTTGATTCAGAATTAAAAGTCATGGGAGTCCTCTGGAACGAGGGGGACGTTCCAGCGAAGCATGTAGCGGATCGGCTGACAAAAGAGCTGGGCTGGAACAAAAATACGACGTATACGTTAATCAAGCGTTGCATCAAGAAAGGTGCGATCGAGCGTTCAGAGCCCAATTTTATGTGCCACGCGCTCGTACCGAAGGAGGAAGTTCAGGAAGCGGAGACAAACGAGTTGATTGACAAGATTTATGACGGTTCTGCAGATAAGCTTTTTGCGGCACTGCTTGGCAGGAAGAAATTGTCCGCTGAACAGATTGAGAAGTTGAAGCAGATCGTCGGAGAATTTGAGTGAGAGGGGGATGGCAGTTATGAGTCTGGTGCAAATGAGCTTCTATGGAGCAGTTTTGACTCTGGTAGTCATGATCATACGGGCAGTGGCGATTAACAGGCTGCCAAAGAGAACGTTTCTTGTGTTGTGGTGCGTTGTGCTGGTCAGATTGATAGTTCCTTTTCAGATACCGTGTGAGTTCAGCGTCTACTCCATGATTGGAGGCAGTACCGGAGAGATTGCTGCATCGGAGCAGGCGGGAAATGATATGACACAGAGCACATTGCAGTCAAAGTTATTTGAAAACGGAAATTCAAACGGAAATTTAAACGATAATTTAAACGCTGATAACGACATATGGAAATCTGGGCTATTGAATGATGGCATCGAAGCGTCAGAGTATTCAGACAGCGATACAGTCAATGGAGTAAACCGTGCAGTATGGCTGACCATCTGGGGCATTGGGACAGCGTTGTGTGCCATATTTTTCGCCATAACCTATATACGATGCCGCGTAGAGTTTAGTATGTCCCTGCCGATACAGAATGTGTTTGTGGAACAATGGCTAGCGCAAAGAGGCATTTCACAGAATGAGCAGAACGGCACATCACAAACAAAAAAAGGCAGCATACCTTTTATGCGGCGTGTGGTGACTGTGAGAACATCCGACAGGATCGATACGCCATTGACTTATGGAGTCATACACCCTGTCATCCTGCTTCCCAAGCGGACGGCATGGGAGAAGACCGAGCAGTTAGAATATGTGCTCTGGCATGAGTATATGCATATCTGTT
Source organism: Eubacterium sp. (assembly GCA_023663915.1). The sequence continues at coordinate 3,194 of JAMPGN010000061.1, forward strand.
ACGGTGACAATGTGCTAAAACTCATTATGATTGCTGCACTTTGCCTCCATTGGTTTAATCCTTTTGTGTGGGCGGTGTATTTCCTGCTCAATCGGGATATTGAGCTTGCATGTGACGAGAGTGTCATACGTAGATGCGGTGTTGATTATAAATCCACTTATGCAGCTATGCTGATCGGCATGGAGGCGAAACGCAGCGGGCTTATGCCGATGTGCAATAGCTTTGGCAGGAATGCAATCGAAGAAAGGGTACGTGCGATCATGAAAATAAAGAAGTTTTCGCTGGGAGCGGTTCTTTTCGCGGCAGGACTGGTTGTGGGTGTGACCACTGCATTTGCTACTTCTGCGGCGGGGAAAGCAGAAAAGAATAACATATCTGCATTGACTAAAGAGGTTAATGAAAGCGCCACCGCTGCTTCCAGCCGGATATCGCAAAGATCGAGGGCAACAGGCTTGGAGACGGATACTGCAAATACAGAATTGACACAGGAAGAATACGAGAAACTCCTAGCCCTATGTCTCAATGATTACGAGGATATGACAATATCAGAATATCGCGATCAAATAGGAACATTGACCGATACGGTTGAGTATATAGACTTGCTGGATCGTTATTTTCAGAACGAGGCGTTGTCAGAGGTGTATCCGGAAGTATACGACAATTCAGAGGAATGGGAAGACTTAACGGCGCGAGGGCATGATGATCCGACCTTTTATCTGCACTTTGCACTGGAACCGCTGATTGGCGACCGATGGCAGGAACGGGACTTTTCCGGATACCTGTCGGTAGGCGGACAGATTTCGCCAGAAAATATGACGCAGGACATGGCAACATTGGAATATATGATGGTATTGACTATATTGGACGCTGACAGGCTGACCGTGGGAGAGTATATTCAGACGAGACTGGCAGTGGATGAAGGGATCAAAGACATGATTGCGTCGGGTTATTCTATAGAAGAATTGGCGGACGAAGCATATATGCGGGATGAGCTTAGGCGTGGAATGGACGCATTGAGGAAGGAGCTTGGCAGCGGTCAACTGCAGGTGGATATAGAGTATACTTTTCAGCCGCTTGATGCTTTGGAGTGGTATATGGACGAGAGCGGTCTCTATGGAAATTACCGGAAGGAGAGGGAAGAGGACTGGGAAGAAGTTCTAAAACCATATATGGACTTCGGACTCACGACGTATTATGACGCGCAGAACGATGAGGGCAAAATGTTTTTCTATGGCAGGGAAGTGCGAGGAATCATAGACGAGGAAAAAGGCATCTGGATTACGGAACATTCCGGGATCGGTGAGGCATATATGCGGAAGACGCAATCGAGGTATATGCGGTCTATGAGGACGGAGAGCTTACCGGATTACGGGCGGCGGATGCGAAGGAGCAGGAAGAGATTGACAAGCGGCGCAGACAGACAACGGACGGTTCTCGAAGCGGCGGTGCGGATGCGGAGGAAATCAGAGAGTTTTTACCCGGCACAACCGGAGACTATGATTCGATGCTTTCTTTGAAAAAGGCGAATTACCAGCGGATGACCTTAGCGGATTTTAACATTGCGCTGTTGGAATGGGGAAATGAACACTCGGACAGTTATGACAGGATCATGTGCGATGCAGGCTGGGATGATTTTCGCGTTGACTTATCAGAGGAAGATAAAAAGTTTGTGACTCGTACAGTCAATCTATCATCAAATGAAAATGCAATGTATGTGAGGAGTCTTTACACAGGGAAACCGGAGGAGGACGTTTGTCTTGGCGATGATCTTACGAGGCAGCCACAAGGCGACGAGGCGGAATATGTGTGGTGTCATCTGTATTACCAGTTTTGCTATCATATTTCGGACAAAACGAAAGTGACGGTCGGTGAGCGTGACCGCTGTGTCGGTGGTATGCAGAAAGACATAGAGGATTTCTGGGAGCAGACGGACATCGAAGAACTTCTCAAGATGGAGAAAACGGACATCCTCAAGAAACTGAATGAACTGGCTAAAAAACACAGCACCAAGGATATTACGATCGCGATCATGCCGGAGAAGAGTGGGTTTGAGTGTATGGATGAGCGGGAATGGATGGAAGAACGGCAAGCGCAGGAACCAAGTGGACAATTTTGACTTGAAATTTATGAAGGCTGATTGAAATGCATGAAATACCATGGAATGCGTTACTTTTCAGTGCTTGAAAAAAAAGAAACAGTATGTTATATTGGAAACGTAAAAGGAACAACCGCCTACAAGGTGGGTTGACCGTTAAAAGGAAAGAAAAACCACCCCGTTTACCTATCATTAGGTTCGGGGTGTTTTTATGTAATAGGAAATTCCGCCAAGGAAAAGGAGAAAGGCACAGGTGTTGTGATGGAATTGCTGACATTGTTGTTAGTTGACGATGAACCGATTATTTTAAAAGGATTATGCGAAACATATCATTGGGCGGGAATGGGGTTTCAGGTGGTCGGCGCAGCGAGGGACGGCGTGACGGCGCTTAAGATGATCGCAGAGAAACAGCCGGACGTCGTACTGACGGATGTCCGTATGAAAAAGATGGATGGCCTCACGTTGATTGAGAAGGCAAAAGAAAACGGCTGGAAAACAAATTTTGTAGTGATCAGCGCATACAGGGACTTTGAATATGCACAGAAGGCGTGTCAGAACGGTGCATTGTCTTATCTGGTAAAACCCATCAAGGATGAGGAGCTCGAACGGACCATGTCGCAGGTCTATGAAATTTGTACGGAGAAGAAATATCGGGACAAAAATTACACATTGTGGGAGAAAATGCTTATAGAGGATCGGGAAAATTTCTTAAGCCATATGCTGGGAAGATATCTGGATGACGGCGTCGAGGAAGAGGAAATCAAGGACTTGTTTCGCAGCCTTTCCAGGCAGGTGGAATTAGACCATTATTTTATCGTGGTGGCAGCCGGAATCGACATCGTGCAGCAGGTAGTAGACCAGAAAGAATTTGATATGAAACAATATCTTCTGGACACGGAATTATATAAAAAAATCAAGGAAAAGTATCCGGTGTGGACGCGAAAAAGTTCCGATATATCATGCTATATTGTCGATCTGGGAGAATCCCAACGCACAGAGGAATTGAAAAAGATACTGACAAGCCTTCGCGCGGAAATGGAGACAGGGCTTGTGTCCGCCCTGTCCAGTCCGGGCAAGGGAATTGCCGGCATGAAAGACGCATACCGGCACGCCTTACAGCTCTACGAACTGGCAGGTGAGGCAGGTGCAGGACTTCTGGTGGAAAAAGAACAGAAGGCGGGGCGTGCCAGAAACCAGTATTCTCTGGATGTGGAGACACAGATTCTTGCGGCTGTGAGGAAGAACGAGGGTCAGCAGCTGAAAAGGGCATACGAAAAATTTATCTATACGCTGCCAGGTGATGAGGCGGCTGCCAGGACTTATTTACACCGGCTTGCGGTGCGGGTTGAGTTTGCACTGGAAGACACTTATGGGTTGACAAAGGAGATGCAGGTAAGTTTTCTCAATTTTTATCATACTTTAGAGCAGGTCTCCATTCTGAAATTAGTTGATATTTTATTCCGGCTTTTTATGGCGGTGATCGAGCGTCGTCTGGAAATGGAATTTACGCCCTCCGATGAGTATTTTAAAGATTATATCCCTATGGCAGTCGAGTACATTCACGAACATATACAGGACGAAACGCTTTCCATCACCGGCGTCTCGGAAAGCGTTTATATCAGTCCAGTGTATTTTGGAAGAATTTTCAAGAAAGTGATGAACATGCCTTTTAAACGATATGTCCAGAATGTCAGGATAGAGAAAGCAAAGGAACTTTTGCAGGAAGGCAGATACAGTATCGCTGAGATCTGCGAGAAGGTGGGAATCTATAATCCGTCGTATTTTTCGCAGTTATTTAAACAGAGTACAGGTATGCTGCCCAGTGAATATAAGAGGAGCATTGAGCAATGAGGAAAAGAGTTGGCCGAAGAGTTTTCTACGGATTCCAGAAAAAAATACTTCTGACGATCACCGTGATCTTGAGCATATTTTTTCTCGTGACTTATGCGGGAATCAATCAGATCGTGACAGACAATACCTATGAGTCGTTGTCGGGGCAATATGCCTATTTAAATGACAAGATTCTGATGTCTTTTGAGAAGATTCAGGACGATTTAGACCAGCTTACATCGGATTTCATATTGAATGCCTATGTGCAGAAGTCATTGACGAACCAGCCTTTTACGGCATCGGACGTGGAGATGATGAAAAAGGGACTTGCCTTTTTAAACCGGAGTTTTCTGGATTATTATCTGATTATTGATAATAAGGGCAACATGTATTCTCCGCGCAATCTTTCCCTTGACCTTGATACGTTTCAGAACAGTACTATTTATAAGAGTCTGGGAGAAGAATATTCCAAGACAAAACTCATATGGACAAGGGACGTGGTGTTCGGGAGCAATCAGATGAGCTTTTTTGTGGTGCGCTATATCCATGAGATGAACTCGCTGCATGAGCCGGGGATTCTGATCCTGAAACTGAACGATCGTATACTGGATCGTATCAGGGACAGTATTACGGATGAGAGGCTTATGTATTTTATATTAGACGGGAATGAGGAAGTCTGTTTTGGACAACTGCCGGGCGGAGAGACATGGAATCCGGATGACGAGGAGAATCGGGAAGTGCTCTGGCAGGAGATTTTGGAGTGGGGGGGGGTAAAATCCGGCAGAGAATTAAAAAAGGGTATTTCATGCACGGCATTTCATGAGGGAACACAGTTTACGATTATTACCTATGCGCCCAAAGAGGTGTCGAATGAAGTGATACGCGAAATCCAGTTTATGATGGGAATCGTTTTTGCCGCTGCGTATGTTCTGGCGGTGGTCAGCGTTACGGTTTTTGCGCATAAACTGACTCGTCCCATCAAGTATGTGAGTGATACGATGGGGAGCTTTGATGAGAGCCACTTAGAATCCAGAATCGATCTGAACACGAACACGGAATTAGACCAGATCGGAAATGCCTACAACAGCATGGTCAGGGAAGTAAAGTTTTTGATGGAGAATGTCAAGAAAAAAGAGCAGGAGCTATGGGAGAGTGAGCTGCAGTCCCTAATCTACCAGATACGTCCCCATTTTCTCTATAATACGCTGGATACGATCTATATGCTTGCAAGAATCCAGAAGGAAGAAACGATCATGAAAATGATCGAGTCGCTTTCCTGTTTTTTCCGAATTAATTTAAGCAATGGCAAAAAGGATATCCCGGTGGAAAAAGAGCTGGAACATGTGGGCGCATATCTGGAAATACAGAAGATCCGCAATGCGGAATTATTTACTTATGAGATCGAGATGGATGAGGCGGTGTCCTCTCTTATGGTGACGAAGATGATTCTCCAGCCGGTGGCGGAAAACTGCATCAAATATGGCTTTCAGGATATCTATGAGGGCGGACTGATTCGCATACGGGCGTTTCGAGAGGAGGAATGTCTCTGCTTTTCCATAGAAAATAACGGGGAGCCGATCGAACGAGAACAGATGGACAGGCTGAACCGGCTGGCGGATATTTCCATGGACGAGATCGATCAGGTCATACGAGGGAAGAACGGCGGATACGGTATCTGCAATGTGGTGAAAAGGCTGCGGGTCAGATATCATGACGCGGTGCGATTCTATTATCTGCGAAAAGAAGAGGGGACAAAGTGCGTGATCCGGATACCGTTAGAACTGCTTGACGCGGGTGACGGACAGGCGGAAGAATAGGGAGTGAGTGATATAAAGTGAATGTGAAAGCAATATTGTTTTTTTTCATGATTGCACTATGCCTGTCAATCCTGACCGGCTGTGCAGAAACGAGGGACACAGCAGAGACGGAGAAAACGGAGAGCGAGATCGTGATTCCGGTCATATTTCGGGTAGATCCGGAGACGAATGTCAGTGACAATAAGGCGTTTGCGGATGAATTTAATGCGGCGTATGAGGGGGAATACCGTATGGAAGTGGAATGGCTGACAGAGAGCGCCGCCGGATATCGGAATAAGATTAAGCAGTGGAACGTTCTGGACAAACTTCCGGCGGTGGTGGTCGATGCCGGGTTTGACAACGATTTCTACCGGCTTATGGTGGAAAATGAACGGCTGGTCGATCTGCGCCCTTATATGGAGCAGTCTGATTTCTGGATGGATGCGATGAATCCGGATATCTTACAAGACAGTATGGAGGCTGACGGAAGCATCTACTTATCCCCGTTAGGCAGCAGCGTATATTCTTATGCCGGAATTATATATCATGAAGAACTTCTAAGACAGGCAGGGTATGAGGAGATTCCCGGAACATGGGAAGAGTTTTTTGAGTGTTTGGAAGCATTGCGGGATGCAGGGATCACGCCGCTTGCACTTCACGGATCGGGCTCGTACTGGGTGCCGATGCTATTCGGAACGGCTTACATGGAAAGGACACAGGAAGGAAAAGCGTTTCTGGGAACGGATTTTCCGGACAGTTTTCAGAATCAAAGCATGACGGATATGCTTGAGATGCTCAAAACATTGTACCGCTACAGTTATGGAGATGCGGTAGAGATTGATTACGAACAGGCGGCGAACCGTTTCCTAAATGGCGATGCAGCGATGATTGCCAACGGATACTGGATGTTTGAAACCATGACAGAAGAAATGAAACAGGAGATGCGATTTGCGCCTTTTCCGGGCGGGGTTTTAATGAACTCTCCGCGAATGGGTGCGTGGGCAGTGAGTTCCGGATATGACAAAGAGGTGGTGGAAGGAGCAGTCAAAGTGTTGGAATTTCGGATTAAGAGCGAGCAGGCGGACAGGGATGCGCTGTTAAACGGTTTCGCGAAAAGTCCGTTGGAGAGTTCTTACGTGGAAACGGTCAAAAGAGTGCAGACCGTCATGCCAAACTATCAAATGAAATGGGAACAGGAGATTCAAAATGAGTTTTTTACTGGATATATGCCGGTGTTGCTGGCAGGAGAGATCACGACAGAGGAATTTCTGTTGTTGATGGACGAGGCAAATGCGGCGATCGGGCAGAGAAAATAAAAAGTATAAAAATTGATATTTAAGGTTTAGTTATTTGTACATGGCGCATTTTTCCGCATGCTATAATCCTACTCGTATAGAAAAAGGGATCTGAAAAGATACCATGAAAAATGCGAAAGGAGTTATTTCAATGAGAAGGAAAATAGCAGCAACAATGTTAGCGGCGGCAATGACCGTGTCATTATTGGCAGGTTGTGGTTCGGACGGCGGAGCACAGACAGGTGCGCAGACAGGCGAACAGACACAAGGAGCAGCGGAAGCGTCAGATGCCGGGGCGTCAGAGTCAGGGGCATCGGGAGATGTCAGCCTCAAGGTCTGGGGATCACAGGAAGATCAGGAAATGCTGGGGGATATTATTGCAAACTTTAAGGAAGACTATCCCGAAGCAGCAAACTGGAACATCGAGACGGCGGTTGTAAGTTCGGCGGATGCCAAGACAGAGGTATTAAAAGACCCGTCTGTAGCGGCGGATATTTTTGAATTTGCATCGGATCAGTTGGCGGAATTGCAGTCGGCCGGTGTACTGTATCGTATCACCAAGAATAAAGAAGAGATCACGGCAAACAATTTACCCAATTCGATTGATGCCGCGACGATTGACGGTGAGATGTACGGATATCCGAATACATCAAATTCATTTTTCATGTACTATGACAAGAGTAAATATACAGAGGATGAGGTGAAGAGTCTGGATACGATGCTCGCCAAGGAACTTGATCCGGGCGTGGCAAACTTCTCCATGGATATCGATAACGGCTGGTATACGGCGGCATTTTTCTTTGGCGCAGGATGCACGTTGTTTGGGGAAAACGGGGCAGACCCGACACAGTGCGACTTCAACAATGAAAAAGGCGTATTGGTAGGTGATTATCTGCTAGATCTTGCCACGAATCCGAAGGTGAAAAACCATGACGACGCGCTTCTGCTTGCGGCATTTGCAGAGGGAACGCTGGGAGCTAGCCTGACAGGGACATGGAATGCGGCGGCGATCAAGGAATCTTTAGGAGATAATTTCGGTGTGACGACTGTCCCGACCATCACGCTAGAAGACGGAACAGTGGTTTCTCCGAGCACGATTGTTAATTTCAATCTTTATGGCGTGAATGCGCAGACGCAACATCCGGTAGAGGCAATGCAGTTTGCAGAGTATTTGAGCAATGAGAAATGCCAGAAGATTCGTTTTGAGGTGAGAAATTCCTCGCCTACAAACTTAAATCTGGTAAATGACACGGAACTTCTTAGCACAAGTCCCGCAGTGGCGACGCTTTCCGAGCAGGTTAAGACCTCTACGGTACAGCCTTCGATCCCCCAGATCGGCAATTTCTGGAGTCCGATGGAAGCGTTTGGACAGGACTGTATCGCGAAGGCAGTAACCAAGGAAAACATGCAGGAGAAATTGGATACCATGGTTCAAGGAATCCTGGCGAAACTTGGTGAGTAAAAGAGGTACATAAGGAATATTTCTGAATGGAAGAGAAACACTGCATAGGCGAGGAGGGACGTTATGGCGAAGGAAAAGAAGAAAAGTATCTCTGAGCGTCTTGTCACAGCGCAGGTCGTTCAAAAAGGAGATATCTGGGCAAAACTCTCCCTGATCATTATGGGGATGGCAAATCTGCGCAGGAAGCAGATTGTAAAAGGATTGATTTTTCTTGTGATAGAGGCGGCGTTTATTTATTATATGGCACAGACAGGGATCAATGCCCTGAAAAACATGATTACACTCGGAACACAGACACAGGGGTGGGTCTATGATGAAGAGCTTGGAATCGATGTTCTAGCGCAGGGTGATAATTCCATGCTTCTACTGCTGTACGGTGTGCTCTGCCTCTTTCTTATCATAGCGTTTGTACTTGCATGGCGGGCGAATTTAAAGTCCGCTATGGAGGTGCAGATGCTTGAAGAGACGGGCAAACCGATTCCGGGATTTATCGATGATGTAAAGACCTATCTGGATAAGAAATTCAACAGGACATTGCTGGCGCTGCCGATGATCGGCGTGCTTGCCTTCACGGTACTTCCGCTGGCTTACATGATTCTGGCGGCATTTACGAACTATGATAACGCGCACCAGCCGCCAGGGAACCTGTTTACATGGATCGGGCTGGATAATTTCGGGACGATTCTCGGTTCCGGAAGCACGATTGGCAAGACTTTCTGGCCGATTCTTGCATGGACAATCATATGGGCAATATTTGCGACATTTCTAAATTATATCGGCGGAATCCTTCTTGCGCTTCTGATCAATCGCAAGAGCGTGAAATTTAAGAGTCTTTGGAGAACGATCTTTGTCATGTCGATTGCAATTCCGTCCTTTGTATCGTTGCTTGTCATGAGGACGATGCTGCAGCCGGACGGTGCGGTCAATGTTTTGCTAAAGAACTGGGGGCTGATTCAAGAGAGTCTTCCGTTCTGGACCAATGCGACTTTTGCAAGGGTGTCGGTCATTATCGTGAATTTGTGGGTCGGTGTTCCCTATACGATGTTGATCACGTCGGGGATCTTGCTGAATATTCCGGAGGAATTGTTTGAAGCTGCATCCATCGATGGTGCAAATGCGGCGGTTATGTTCCGGAAGATCACGATGCCATACGTTGTCTTTGTAACGACACCGTATCTGATTACGCAGTTTGTCGGCAATATCAATAACTTTAATATTATTTATCTGTTATCGGGCGGCGGTCCGAGTACGCTTGATTATTATCAGGCGGGCAAGACAGACTTGTTGGTTACATGGCTCTATAAACTGACCGTCAACAGTAAGGATTACTGCTATGCGTCGGCAATCGGCATTATTATATTTGTGATTTCGGCGGTGGCATCGTTACTTACCTACCGTAAGACATCGGCATACAATAACGAGGAGGCGTTCCAATAATGAATAAGACAAGATCTATGTCCAGTCATAAAAAAATGAAAGACATTGCATCCTATGCGGCACTCATCGTATTGTCCATTATCTGGATGATTCCCATTTTCTGGGTGGTCATGACGTCTTTCAGAGAAGAACCGGGTTCTTATACATCCTATTTCTTCCCGAAAAGCCTGACACTGAACAACTACGTAAGGCTTCTGACGGATAACACACAGTTCTATTTTATGAAATGGTTTGGCAATACGCTGCTGGTAGCGGTATGCAGTTGCATTATTTCGACTTTTTTCGTGTTGGCGGTATCCTACACGATGTCAAGAATGCGCTTTAAGATGAGAAAACCTCTCATGAATATTGCCATGATTCTGGGAATGTTTCCCGGTTTTATGTCCATGATCGCCGTATACTATATTCTAAAGGGACTTGGAATCACACAGTCATTGCTAGCATTGATTATGGTATATTCCGGCGGCGCTGGATTGGGATTTTTCGTTGCCAAAGGTTTCTTTGATACGTTACCGAAGGCGCTTGACGAGGCGGCATTGATAGACGGTGCGACAAGGTTGCAGATTTTTACGAAGATCACGATACCGTTGTCGAAACCGATTATCGTATATACGGTGCTGACATCGTTCTTAAGCCCGTGGATGGATTTTATCTTTGCAAGCGTTATCATGGGTGACAATTACGATAATTATACGGTGGCGCTCGGACTGTTCAAGATGTTGGAGAGGGAATTTATCAATGATTATTACACGCAGTTTGCAGCAGGATGTGTATTGGTATCCATCCCGATCGCGGCGTTGTTTATCAGTATGCAGAAGTATTATGTGGAAGGCGTATCGGGCGGTGCGGTAAAAGGATAAAGAAATGAAGATGCGGACACCTTTAGAATGGAAGCGGATTTTTGAATCGGAAGAGTTTGAAAAAGAATATGAGTATGCCGGAGAAGACTTAGGCGTTACTTTGCAAGAAAAGGAAACGCTGTTCAAGGTATGGGCTCCGACAGCCGAAGCGGTATCTCTGAATCTGTATCGAAGCGGGGACAGTCAGAGCGGCAAAAGTCAGACGGACGATGGCAGGGCAGACGGCAGCGGGGTGAATCACGGTGTGGCGGACGATAAAATAGGGACGATTCCGATGAAGAAATCCGACAAGGGTGTCTGGGAGATATCGGTCAATGAAAATTTAAAGAACCGATATTATACCTATAGCGTTACCGTGGAAGGCAGAACGTGTGAAACGCAGGACGTGTATGCAAAAGCGTGCGGAACAAACGGGCTGCGCAGTATGGTGGCGGATTTAAAGGAGACAGATCCGGAAGGGTGGGAGAAGGATAAATATACATATGATTCCGCCCTTCTGCCTGTCATTTATGAGGTGCATGTCAAGGACTTTTCCTATGCGGAAAGTTCTGGCATTCCCAGAGAATACAGAGGAAAATACAAGGCGTTTACGATAGAAGATTCTACCTTATATGGACGTGGAGAAAAGAATACCTGTATTTCCTATCTCAAGGAGCTTGGCATCACGCATGTGCATCTGCTGCCGTGCTTTGATTTCGGGTCGGTCGATGAGGCGGGAGATTTTGATATACGGCGAGCCATGGGCAGCAGCCGGCACAGCGATGAAAACGGGTTCAATCCCTGCATTAAAGAAAAACGTCGGGATCAACCTCGAAGATAAAATTTGTTCCGCCATATGTGCATGGTGTGATGGAAAAGGCGGATACCAGCCGAAAAGTCCCGGACAGACGATCACTTATGTGTCGGTGCATGATAATTGGACACTATGGGATAAGATGTGTTATACTCTTCAGGAAGAGCCGGATTTTATTGGAAAAGATGCGCAGGCAGTGCAGGCATGTAAGTTTGCGGCAGGAATCGTCATGACTTCGCTTGGGATCGTGTTTATGCAGGCAGGCGAGGAGGCAGGTAGAACGAAACAGGGAATTGGGGACAGTTATAACTCCCCGTCGGATTTGAATGCGCTTGATTGGGAGAGAATGTACCAGTTTGAAGATCTGATGGCGTATTATAAAGGGATGCTTGCAATCCGAAGAAGATGCGCAAGATACTGGCATCGTGACAAAACGGTTCTTAAGGGAATACAAATTCACTATAGTGCACAGGGGTGCGTTGTATTTTCAGTTGAGGCGTGGAACAGTCAGGATAGGTGGGAACGTCTGTGGGTAGTGTACTCTGCGGGAAAAGAGTCTTACAGACTATCGCTTCCGAAGGCGGAGCGGATGCTGTTAGCGGACGGAAAGAACGTTTATTCGCAGCCGAGGAAGCAGGCGGAGAATGAGTTTGTGCGCATAGAGACGATTGGCGTGACTGTTTTTGGGGAAGTAAGTAGTGCCGAAAGGAAAAGACCAGATGAGTCAAAAACATTCTTTTAATGAAATATGGGATATCTTCAAGCCTTTCATCCTTTACTATCTTTTGTATAACGTGGTTTTTATCCTATTTATTTATTTCATTCAAACAGTGGCACAAAATTTGGGAGCTGACAGCCAGACATACCTGGCAGAGCATACCGAGACAGTGACCGGAATAGTCAACGGATTATCTACGGTGATCAGCGTGCTGCCGCTCATGCCAATGTTGAAGCGTGAACTGGCTGACCATAAGCGTTCCCACAGCGTAATGCCCCGTCACTTAATCCTCACAGCAGTCCTGGCGGTATCCTCTTCCCTGGGACTCAATGTTCTGCTTGCATTGACTAATTTAGTCGAATCATCTGCCGGCTATCAGGATGTGGCACAACGACAGTACAGCGTCGTGTTTGGAGCAGGCATGGTCCTGTTTGGATTGATCTCACCTATCACAGAAGAAATCGTTTTTCGGGGACTGATCTTTAATCGTATGCGGCGGTATTTTCCACACGCGGCGGCAGTGGTGGCATCGGGCATATTATTTGGAATCTACCATGGCAATCTCGTTCAAGGGTTGTACGGCGGCTGCATGGGAATCCTGATGGCATATCTGTATGAACGTATGCATAGTTTCGTGATCCCGTGCTTTTTTCATGCCATGGCAAATATTGTCGTATACATGGCTGCGCAGAATACGGCACTGCATGGAATGATTTTTACAGCGCCGGTGTGTGTGGTTCTGCTTGGCATTTCCGTGGTGTGCATTGTTGTCATCGAGAAGCCGGGGCAGTCTTGATAAGGATAAGAAAAGCCAAATCTTCTTTTTTCTGCGCACTTCCACATTACATCTCCAGTATCAATACTTGATATCCATACAATCTGATCGTATTATGTTCCGATACGATATCCTTATAATTGTTTAGCAATACTTTTGTATACGCGGTCGGAAGCGTGATTTCCTGCGTTTCTCTCTGATAGTTTCCAATCACCAGCAAGGTTTTATCTCCTTTGCGGTAGTATGCCATCAGATTATGACGGTCTTCCCATATTGGTTCGAGTGCGCCGTATACGACGGTTTCTTTGTATGCCGGATCTTTGCGAAGTGCAATCAATTTCCGGTAGAAATTCCACACGGAATCTGGGTCTGCAAGCTGTGAGGCGGCATTGATGGTGGTATAGTTCGGATTGACCCTAAGCCATGGCGTACCGCTTGTAAATCCGGCATTTTCTTCATCCGACCACTGCATGGGTGTGCGGGCGTTGTCCCGGCTGTACCTGGATACCACTTTCAGTGCGTCCGTAGGGGAAAGCCCAGCATCCAGTGCAACTTGATATTCGTCGAGAGTGGAGATATCGTCTACTTCCTCTATGGATGAAAAAGTCGTGTTCTCCATGCCGAGTTCCTGTCCCTGATAGATAAAAGGCAGACCGCACAGCATGAAATTCAGAGCCGCCAGCATTTTCTTGCTTTCCGGGCAGCAGTCACCGTCGGGAATATAACGGCTGACACCGCGCGGCTCGTCATGATTTTCGATAATATTGGAAAGAAAGCCGATGTCGCTTACTTTTGCCTGTGCTTCAAAACAGCATTTTTTATAATCGTCGGGAGTGATCAGTTTCGCGTCGTACCATCCTTTCTCACTTCCGCCAAAAATCGCCTCATTGAAATCGAACATACTGGAGAAATAACCGTTCTCCCCGATGAAATCCGGTATTTCTTCCGGTTTTTCATTGAAGACTTCCCCCACGGCAAAAGCGTCATATTTTTTGAATGTGCGGTCGCGCATCTCCCCCAGAAATTCACCGATTCCCGTTGCTTCCTCTAACATGGCGTAGAGACTGCATAATCCGTCGTCCCTGTCAGGTTCATAGTTGCGGAAAGGCAGGGCTTTCTTGATATTGATGATCGCATCGATGCGGAAGCCGCCGAGCCCTTTGTCCAGCCACCAGTTGATGTTCTTGTAGACTTCCTCGCGAAGCTCTGGATTTTCCCAGTTTAGGTCGGGTTGTTTTTTGTGGAACAGGTGGAGATACTGCTTATCGGTGCCGGGGAGGTCTTCCCATACGGGACCTCCGAAATAGGAACGCCAGTTGGTTGGAAGTTCGCCGTCTTTTTTGTCTCTCAGATAAAAGAAACCGCCGTATTTCCCATCCGGGTCCTCGCAGGCTTTCCGGAACCATTCGTGCTCGTCAGAGCAGTGGTTTACTACCAGATCCATAAGAATGTACATATTCCGTTTTTTTGCCTCCGCGATCAGCCGCTCCATGTCGTCCATCGTGCCGAACCGCGGATCAATGTTATAATAGTCCGAGATGTCGTACCCCTGATCTGCCAGCGGAGACTGGTAACAGGGAGACAGCCAGATGATATCTACGCCTAATTCCTTCAGATAATCCAGTTTACTGATAATTCCGGGGATATCTCCGATGCCGTCGCCGTTGGAGTCATAGAAACTTTTCGGATAAATTTGATATGCTACTTTATCATGCCACCATTTTCTGACCATAATGCTCTTCATTCCTTTCGTTCTGCTCAGGTACAAATGCCGGGAAAGTGATTCCGCGGCATTTCTGCCTGTTTATGTTACATTTATTTTATTGGCTTTAGTAAAAATTGTCTTACGTTTATATGACCAAAAACTACGGTATTTTGACTTTTAAAAAAGATTCCCAGATATTTGTGCAGATGTGCATTGCTTCCGGTATTGCAGCGGCGTGGTTTTCGTAAACTTACGAAACTCCCGCAGAAAATTTCCCAGATTGTTGAATCCACACTCCAGGCAGACTTCCGTTATGGGAAGAGCCGTCTCTTCCAGCAGCCGTCTCGCCTGTTTGACGCGGTATCCATTGAGGTACTCCATGGGTGAACTGCCGATCGCCTTTTTAAAAAGGCGGCAGAAATACTGCTCGTTCAGATTCACTTGTCCTGCCAGGTCGGATAGGTATATTTTGTGTTGGTAGTTGTTCTTCATGTAAGTAAGAACGGTTTTAATACTCTCGATACGCCTGTCCGGATTCTGCTCGGTGGGAAGAAAAAGCCCGTGTTGTGAGAGGACGGCAAGGATGTAGAGCAAGGAAGATTTGATATATAATTGACTGGTCAAGTCATCGGTGACAAGTTCGTTGTCGGTACTTGGATTTTCCGCAGGATTCTCCACATCCGGCATCTTCTGTGCGCCTGGCTGCCCGAAAGAGCGCAGGATATCCTGAAATGCATTGCGGATCGGGACAAACGCAGGATGATCCGGGGTAATGCATCTTGGAAAGAGCAGCCTGCCATTTCGTATCGGTTCGATCAGATGCATCTGTGCCGCATCGCAGGAGTCAAAATTCAGAACATTGGGTGAAAAGACGACGGCATCTTCCCAATGATGATCGGAAGTTTCCGTGACGATGCTGTGCAGTTCCCCAGGATTGATAAAATAGAAGCACTCCGAACAGGCGGGAAAAGATTCCATATTGATTTCCAGCCGAAACGCTCCGCCGGAAAAATATAGGATTTCCGCTTCTTCATGCCAGTGATGGTTGACAAGCACGCCCTTTCCCGTGGAATGCGTGCGGTAAATTGCACAGGGAAAAGATTGTGTCCCGTGGGGACGGATTTCTTTTAAATTTAAAATAGAGGGCTGTTGTTCCATGCAAACGGCTCCTTCCTGTTTAGGAAAAATACAACATTATTTTATGTTGTCTGGTAGCTGGCGGTATTATGTCATTTACAATGATTATAACAAAAGTCCTGGACTTTTGCATTTTTATGTTATAGGGGTCGGGTGTCAAAAATTTTTTCAGAAAATTTAAGGAATATTTGATAGAAATATCAGTAGTGCTGTGGTAGAATTGTATTCAATAAATTGGAAATTTAACAAACTGGAAAAATCGTTAGCAGAGTGACTGATAAAAATGAGATTTATATATACTGATGGTAGCAACCATGATTTTATTGA
>JAMPGN010000062.1 GCA_023663915.1 Eubacterium sp.
GTGAACTTTTGTGCAATCTGCCAGTCCAAGTTTCGTGAAGGAGCTTTTGACACCCAAATCGTAATAGAAAATTTCTACGCTTACTTCGAGTTTGCGAAGCTCGTTTTTTTCTATTATATAAATCACAACGCGCAGCGTCAAGTCAACTCCCCGCAGTCAGCCGACCAGATATAGTAATCAAAACTACCAAAAACAGTTTAAATATCTCTACTTCGTAATATTTATGTACAAAAATATTGCATTCACCGCGCAAACGTAGTATTCTATATATCAACAAACAACATGAATCCGTGTGGGGTGACGAGGCACGATACACTTCCCCGTCACGCACAAATATATGATGTAAGGAAGTTTTTGGAACATGAGAGAAGCATTTCATATTATCAGCGACGGCTCCTGCGATCTGTCCTCCGAATTAGTGCGGGAGAATAACATCACGGTTGTGCCGTTCTATGTATCCTTCGACGACGAACATTATTTTAAGGAAAATGTAGAGATCGGCATTCGGGATTTCTATCAGCAGATGGTTGACCGCAAGGGCGTATATCCGAAATCCTCCATGCCCTCTATTCGGGATTATGAAGAGGCGTTTTACCCCTTTGCGGAAGCGGGAACACCCGTGATCTGCATCTGCATCACCACGAAATTCAGCGGCTCCATGCAGTCTGCATTAAACGCACGGACGCTGGTTTTAGAGAAATATCCGCAGGCGCAGATCACTGTCATCGACTCCACCATCGATACGGTCCTGCAGGGACAGTATGTGCTGGAAGCAGTCGCGCTGCGGGATCACGGCTTCAGTTACGCGGATGCCGTGGCACGTTTGGAGGCAATCAAAAGCACCGGCAGGATTTTCTTTACGGTGGGAAATATGGAATATCTAAGACACGGCGGCCGCATCGGAAAAGTGGCGGCGCTCGCCAGCGGCGCGCTGGATATCCGTCCGATCATCACCTTAAAACAAGGAGAAATCTTCCCTTCCGGTATCGATCGGGGACGGAAACGCACGCTTAAGAAAGTGATGCGTCTTCTCTTAGACTATCTGCAGGAAAGCAGCCTTGGCATCGACTGCTACAGCATAGCGGTCGGATATGGCTACGATCTGGAAGAAGGAATCGCTTTCCGCGATCAGGCGCTGTCCGTACTGCGGGAAAAAGGATATGCCGTCACAGAAATACCCACCTATCAGATCGGCGCCACGATCAGCGTACACACCGGTCCTTTTCCGCTGGGCTTCGGCATCATCGAACGGGGAATCCATGCGTGAAACACTTCTTCCCCGTCGTATGACCGATAGGCTTTTTTAATGCTGGATATTCTGCTCTTCTGACATCTGTGCCATGTTAAACGGCGGAAGAATGCTGTCGATCTTCTCATATAATGCATCGTCAAACTGATAGCGCACCTCGCACTCCCTGTCGAAGATCATGGTCGGTTCCTGCTCCTTCGTCACCGGCTTCCACTCCGGCAGCCTGTCGCTGTGTGGTCTGCCAGTCTTCACAAAGGACATGAACGCCTCGAACATCTGCGCTTCCAGCCTCTCTCCCACCTCCGGGATCTGACACACTTCCACCAGCTCTGTATTATGGAAGAAAAATGGAATATCAGAACAGTGCCACGCGATTTTATCATGGTAGAGCGGAAATTCCAAGGTAAACTCGTACAGATACGCGCTGCCGCCGCCCTGCGCATGCTGTCTCGCCAGACGTTTGGAGGGCTGTCGCATCACGCGGTCGATCAGCAGCAGATCCGTGGGATTTTTCCCCGGAAAAGTCTTCTGAAACAGCGCGATCAGCTCGTCGGTATGCGCCCCGTATACGGGTTCGATGACCTCGCGGATCTGCGCCTTGGTCAGCTCATTTTTGGCAAACGACGCGGGCATGAACGCAAACTCCCCGAAAACGCTTCCCACCATGATCGGAATCTCATATGCCCGCTCCCTGAAGCCATAATCCAACGGATTCCCCCGGTAGTAATCGCCGACTAGCGGCGCGCCGCCGACATAGCCTCCCTGCGCCACAATCGCGGGGCTGACCTTCTTGTATGCGCGCACCAGATCAAAATAAGGAATCGTTTCCAGTCTCCCGATCTCTTCTGCGGGAATATCCAATTCCTGTAACATCGCCGTGACAACCGCTCTCCCATCGCCCGTGCATGCCGGCATAAGCGACGCCTCGTTTACGCCGCTCATGATAAGCGCCTTATGGAACAATCCGTCCGCCGCCGCAATCTGCATCAGATCCGCCGCCTTCATGCCGCCGCCCGACTGTCCGAAGATCGTTACATTGTCGGGATCCCCGCCGAAGAGCGCAATATTGTCGTGTATCCACCCAAGCGCCGCAACCAGATCGGCATGACCTGCATTACCCGAATTGCGATATTTTTCCCCAAAAGGCGACAGATCCAGATAGCCGAGAATGTTCAGCCGGTGGTTCACGGACACGACCACCACCCCGCCCTCCATGCACATATGGAAGCCATCATAGGCAATCTGCTCGATCGAAGAGCCCGCCTCATATCCGCCGCCGTGCAGCCACACGACGACAGGCATTTTCTGAGCGCCGTCCAGACTCGTCGTCCAGATGTTCAGATTCTGGCAATGTTCGTCCTGCGGCCAGTAGCGGTGCGGCACCATCAGCTCCACACTCGGCGTGTCAGTCGTCATCAGCGGACAGACGAACCCGTAGGAAGCCGCTTCCTTCACACCCTCCCATTTTGCCGGTGTCGGCATCTGAAACCTGTCCGCGTGCGCATAAGGCACGCCCTTAAAAATATATGCGCCGTCGTAAAAATACCCTTTCAGTTTCCCGCCGGTCGTCTTAAGCACCGGTGCATCGTCAAATCGAAATGTCTTCACCATGATCTACCTCTTTTCTGCGTTGTGACGGATATCCGCTTTGCGTCGCTCGTTTTTCTCATACATTATAGCATCTCCATGTTTTCTTTGCTAGCGGATCACGCAAATCCAGTCTTCTGAATTGGCATAGAACCTAAAAAGAAAATGTTATGCAAAAAAAGTATTGACTCCAACGTAACGTGATACGGTATGCTTTTCCTAGGAAGGCGGTGCAGATATCAGCCGGCGGTATCCCTGCTTTCTACGATAACAAAGGAGCTGATCAGATGAATCCAAAAAATTGCCCTCACCAAAATGGGGAATCCCTGCGAACCATAAGCCAGATAGCGGAAATAACAGGCATCAGCACACGCACGCTGCAATATTATGATGAAATCGGATTGTTGAAGCCAAGCTGCCTGACGCCGTCCGGGTACCGCATGTATGACGACGAAGCCCTGCAGACGTTACAGCAGATTCTGTTTTTCAAGGAACTGGATTTTAAGTTAAAGGACATCAAAGAAATCCTTGCCAAACCCGATTTCGATCAAATTGCCGCTTTCCAAAAGCAAAAAGAGCTGCTCCTGCTAAAGCGCAGGCGGATGGACCGGCTGATCCAGCTTCTCGACCGCTTAGAGAAAGGAGAAGCATGTATGAGTTTTCAAGAGTTTGACCTGTCCGATTATATCAACGCATTGGAGGATTTTAAAAACAACAGCACCGACGAGGTGATCCGGCATTGGGGAAGCGTCGAGAATTATGACCTGTTTATCCAAAAAATCAAAGACGAGGAAGATGAGGTCGCGAAACAGGCAATCAGACAGTTCGGCAGTATCGAGAAATACACTGCCGCCATGAAATATAATCTGGCGCATTTCTCCGAATTGATGGAACAATGGCAGGCACAAATACCAGAAGAGCTGAAAATAGAAGATAAGTTTCTTCTATTGGCTGCGCACAGGGACGAAGATGCCGCCTCGGACAGCGTCCAGCAGCTGGTTGGGGAAATCATCGCCTCTGCGCGGGAAAATGTTTCCTCTGCACTCATCGGAGGCGAGGAGCATTACTGCCAGACGATCATGAAGCTTTACGCCAACGATTACCTAAAAGCCATAAATGACGCCAAATACGGCGCTGGCAGCTGTGATTATATCGTGACGGCATTCCGCTATTATTTGGAGCAAAAACACGCGCAGAATCATTAACGGAACCGGAAAAGCCGAGTGCGGGCGGCAGTTCAATCGCCGCGTTTTATGACAAAGCACTCGGCTATTTTCTCAAAGCCCAACTTTTCCGCTAGTCTTTCTGAAGCAGTATTTTGATAGTGGCACGCCCATACAGGCGCTTTTCCCTGCTGCATGGCATACTACAATAATATTTTAAGCCTATCAATTATTCATTTCTTTGCCGCCCCAAATTAAGCGCCTCTACTCAAATGCAGATTTAAAAAAATCTTCCTTCTTCAATAACGCAGGAATATAGCTTCTTAACACTTCAAGATACTGATACTCATATCCTTTCATCTCTATATACCCCTTCGCTGAATCTGCTCCCACATTAACGACTCTTCTTGCATCATTGGCGATTGATGTAATTTTATTACTCATTTCAATATAGGTCTTTGTATTTTTTTGATCTATGAATAGCACTTCTAAATGCTTGTTCACCTCAAATATCAAATCTGGGTTATCTTCACTGGCATTTTGAACAGCAAAAGGAAGAACTCCCTCCGCTTCAAGCATAATGTCCGAAATACCATTTTCACCATTTATATAGTTAAGATCTATTCCCGGCTGAACATTGTAACAATATCTATTGAAACAGATTCCAGCCCCAGAATCTTCCACGGAATACGCTTCTAACTGAACTCCCGAAGCGAGTTTATTATCCCCTTTGTAAATTGGTGTAGCACGATATAAAACATGGTTATTGGTTTCCCAAATGTATTCCGCCACATCATCTTCAAATGATTTCATCCCATCTATATTCAAGTATCGCGTACCCGTAATAAGATTTATTTCACTATCCTCTCCGACGAGTTGATGCGCAATCAAGTGACATCTGTTATACAAATATGGAGGATTTGAATTTACAAATCCCGAATATTTATTTTGGTTCCATCCAGAAGGCTTGATCATTCCAATATCCTGTCTGGAATTACTTGGCGGCATAATATCCGGACCAATATTCGCGATTGCTACGCCTGCTCTTCCCAGTTTATCTAATTGACTAAATTCACAAAAAGACGCGGTACTCTTTTTCTGACTTGCTGAAAATGACGGCTTGTCACCGTTAATAATAATAGATGCCTTCCCAGTATAGGAAGGAACCATCTTTCCGTTCATATTGACTTCTGTTTCATTCGGACTGTCTGCTAAATAGTCCGAAAGAATATGCGAATAGTAAAGCAGCGCCGCAAAACTATCACATTTTTCACCGCCACTTCTGAACCAGTTATTAAGCACACCAAAATCAAAGACCTTATTAACCGTATCCTGTAATAATTCTTTTCTTTCTTCCTGCTCCTTTTCCACAGTTTGGCTTTTATATTCCCAACTATTGTGTGAGCATTCCAGCAACTCATCTTCCTTTACGTCTAATTTGAAAAGTTTTGGAATACTCGATACCCCTTCAACCTTTAAATAATCAAGCTTCTCCTGTCCTCTCCCATCTGACTGCTCACTACACAGATAAAGTGCATTCATAAGCATTTTTACATTTTTATCTGTTTCATTTATTGGATTATTACCAAACAATATCTGCACTACATAGGTATTTGTCTGCTCTTCATCACAGGCAAATGCTGTCGTTCCATGAACAGAAAACAATAGAATTATCGCCAATAAAGAAGCGAGCAAACGTTTTCTCATTCTTCTACCCTTTCAAAATCGATTCCATTAAATACAAATGCCTTTTTCGCTGCTATAACATCATATTCAAATTCAACATATTCATCAGGTGATTCTTCCACTGGAATCACCTTTATCGTTACACGATCGCCTACTTGGTATTTATACTTTTTTCCTATTTCACTTTCAAGAGAAACTACAAATTCTGAGCAACTGGCATCTTTCGGTCTCTTCACATTGGTCACTACCCAATCTTCCATCGCTGTTCCCGTCACTGTCACATTAATAGCAGATCGATCCGTAATACATATCGCCGGAATAGACAGTTCTCCACCCTCAAATGAAACTTCAATTTCTGCAGCATTGAAACCTGCATGGTTATTCTCAAACCAAAATCTATCATCTAACGCGTGCGTCAAAAAATACTATCACCGTTTTCATGCAAAATGGAACTTATCTTGCTCCGTTCTGCTGAAGAAATATTTCTTTTCTCAGCTAAAGCAAACAGCAAATCGCAATTCAAATATAACGCCTCGCTAACTGGTGGCAACGCTACCTTGCGTTCTTCCTTGATTAGCTTATTGTATTCCTTGACTTCTTTTTTCTCTCGTTTTGTAGCGTCTTTGTCAGCTTTTTCCTCCTGTATTTCTGCAAGATATGAATCATTCAATGCTCTCTGTTCATCTACAAGAATGATTACATTATCGAGGGCTATTTTATATGCCTTGTCCAAATATAAGGACTCTTTTGTAATGGCATAAAGGTCTAAATATGCCTGAGCCACAAAATACTTAAGACTCCAATCGGCATCTTTTGTATTTGTGAGAATCTCTGCACAATACTGATCCGTCATCTTAACGTAATCAGATTCGCCCTTAGTTTCCTTCGCCGAAATAATTGCCATCGGAAGAACTGTTGCATAATCAATATCTTTTCGGAATATGCGTGTAGAAACCGCCTTATACTGATTGATAGCTGCGAGACATTTTTCATACTCATTGGCATTATAATAGTCTTTTGCAATTTCAAGCCAATACAAGCCAAACTCTTTATAAGTATCCTGATGAGATTCTAACCATGCAATTTTACTGACAAGCTGTGAATCCGGCTTATTCGACCATAATACAAAACTTTCCACAGATTCTTGATTTAAAGCATGATCCCCCGGCAGATCATAATCCCGTACCATATTGAACATATATGACAAAGCATTCTTTGTGCTGCTATGTAATTCAGCAGATTCTTCATCATCAAGTTCCCAGCTATTCTGTAAAAATTGAAGATCAGCCTGTGAAGTTGTCGATTTATAACTCGAAACAAAATCAACTGTCATATAAAGAACAGATGCCGCCGATTTGAGCGCACTACCTGACTGAACCACACTAAGTAATCCCACCGGATTTGGAATCGCCTGTCTTAATGCTTGGGCACAATTCTGCTCATATATATATTCAAGTCGATCCCTTTTCACGGTGATCATACGATATCCGTCAATCGTATCCATCAAACTGGTAATTTGCGCTTGTGTTTTTGTATCGACCGCATTGGGATAAACATCATTAACCAAAGATGAGTATACCGACTCTAAAAAAATCTGATTTCCCTTTGCTTCATTTATCTCTTGCGTTAAAACAGTCATATAATTCAACATATTTATTGAATTACGCTGCGTTTCCGTTAATGTTTCATCTTCTTCTATATCATAAATATCTTCTGGCTCTTCAACATCATGAGTCAAAACTTCTTTAGGGAAGGAAACATTTCCTTGTTCTACATTCTTTTCGTCATTGTTGTTGGGAATATTTTTGCCCATATTTTTAGGCGTATTATTATTTACCGTTTTCGCGACATCTGCTAATTCTTTATCATCAATTTTCTTATCTTCTTTCGCCATTCCCACATCATCTATTGATCTCTCATCTTCTATTGATGTCACACTATCAACTGGTTCCTTGTTATCGGAATCATTCTTAGCTTCAACATTATCTACAGAATCATCAATCGCAGTCTCTGTAACATCGACTAGTGCAGACGAATTATCTTCTTCCTTCTCATTCTCACTCTGCTCATCAACATCTGGTATAAAAACATCTGCGGAAGCGCTATAAGAAGTCTCTTCATTTTGAGCCTCGTCGTTAAAAGCACACCCTACTACTGACAACGCCATAAATAAAGCCAACATCAATACAACAAATCTTTTTTCATTTGTCTTCATATTTTCCTCAATTCTTTATATCTTTCAATCGTATCCATTACTTTTTTGCAAAATTTAGATCACCAAACCACCACGAATAAATTTGTCCAATATAAAAAAGGCATAACGCATCCAAAAATGTCCAATATCGTCATAACCGAATATAGGAAAAATGCCACCTTAAATTGACAAACCTCTACTACTTTAAAGACTTTCTCTGCAATATGAGCGGCGTCATTTTCTCCATTAACGCATCGGCAAGACGTTCACTTTTTTCATTCATAATTTTTCTCTGTTGTTCTCTGCCCCACTCAACTGCTTTTCTTAAATCCTCTGGTCTTTCACTTAAGATAACGTGTTCTTCATGCATAACCACACCTCCTAGCGATTGTTGTACTCTATGCCTATCTTATAGCTGTTTTTCAAAAAATAATTAGCGGCATCATGCAAATCTTTTAATTTTTCTGCCTTATTATTTTTATCGACAGCTTCATTAAAAAGAGCGATCGCTTTTTTCCAGTCATATTTCTTGCTTTTAACCAAATAAGATATGCTACCTAAATTTGTTACAACTACCATCATTTTTACACTATCATATCTCAATAAAAATTGCACGTCTGTCAAAGAAAAATCTGACAATGACGGATGGTTATGCAATACAATAAGCACACACTCTTTAGTAGAAGCAATCAAATGATATGCTGTCGTATCACTCAATGGATCCACATTATGCTCATCGCCAAATGTAATAGCGATATATCTTTCTCCCTGTTCAATTAATTCGGCACTGTCAAGGCTATACGTTATTGCCACTTCATTAGAATCGTTTTCTTCTTTCGATATCTTCAAAATATTTTTTGCTAAATCCCAAAGATTATCATATTCACTTTCTGGTATCTCTCTATACTTTATTCTTGGAATCTTATTTATGGCCTCTTCTGTAATTATAATCTTATGATCACGTTTCTTTGCCATTTCAAGTTCATATAAGTTATGGTTCATACAAAATCTTCTTTCCCTTTACCATTTTTCTTTTAATAACCACACGTTCTGTCAATGCCCATATAATATCTGCTGTACAGCATCTTCCTATTTTCTCAAATCCCCATCCCACACTTTTATCATAACATACACGAACAATACATGCACATATTTAGGATAATAACCGTTTGAGAAAGTTCCATATACAGTTTATCCGCCAAAGCCGATTTTCTATCGTCTTAATTATAATATATTTAAAGCAATTTCTCAATAGAAGTGGTCGCTTAAAGCAAACCGCTCCCGACAGCAGATTCCTCTTGTCACATATCCTCATATGCTCTCTATGATTTCATACCCCATACTGCGATAGCCCCTGCTCCGCTTTCCATACATCTTCATTGCCATCTCAATCTTCGTATCAAGGTAATCATAAATACGTACTTCCTTTTTCTCATGATACTCTCGATGTAGACGCCCCGCATATTGTTTCACCCGTCCGCTCCATGAGATCGGCAATGTCAAAAACAAGGTGTCTAAAATCGGATAATCAAATCCCTCTCCAATATACTTGCTTGTTGCAATAATAACTCTGCGTGAATCTTCAGAAAGATTTTGTAGCTCGTTCATAACCGCTTCTCTTTCCTTCTTTTTTAATCCGCCATACAACTTGAAAACCTGCACATATGGGGAAAGCTCTTTTTCAAGCAGTTCCATATGTTCTGTTCGCTCTGTCAGAATAATCGGATAGCGGTTCTCGTCCAGACAATTTCTAACATCCATCACGATCTGCATATTCCGAACCGTACTGCCAGATAAATAATCATACAGTTCGTTCGTCGTATATTCATCTTTCAAATGATCGGCTGCAATCCCTGTTTCCTGCACAAAGACTTTGTGTTCCAGATCGCTTGCAACCTTGGACAAATCCTTATAACATACCGGTCCAAGCTGCATAAGCACAATCCTTTCTTTCCCATCTTTGCGCTTTAACGTGGCAGTCAGCCCGTACTTATATTTTGCGGGACTCGTCTTAAGAATCTGCTCAAATCCTACCGCAGATACATGATGACACTCGTCACATATGATTTGCCCATATCCTTTCACCAGCTCCGAAACCTTGTTATCTCTATATAGACTCTGACTTACCGCCACATCAATTCTTCCAGTTGGACTTTTCTTCCCGCCGCCTATCATCCCAATCTCCTTTTTCGAAAGATTAAGAAATACCGCCAACCGTTCACACCACTGATTCAACAGACTCACCCGATCCACGATAATCAGAGTATTGACCTTTCGCTCCGCAATCAAGGCAATGGCAGTTATTGTTTTTCCAAAAGCAGTATTGGCATGTAAAATCCCGCCTGTCACAACCAGCATTTCTTCCACAGCTTTTACCTGTTTTTCCCTCAAATCACCATGAAAACTAACATCTATAGGTTGCCCTGCGAAACGCTTATCCACACTCTCTACTCTGATCTGGTAGCTGTCGCAGATTGCTCTCAAAGTTGTTTCGAGTCCAATTGGAAGCATCAGATAATCTGTATCTTCATCAAAACACTGAATCCACATTGGAATATCCTGAACGCTTTTTCTTAAATTACGCGCCAGATAATACTCCGGATTGTGGAATACCGTCATTCCGATCAGTTTCTTTTTCAAAAAAGAATGTAATTTTGCTTTCGGAATATATATTTTATCATAAAGGACAATGTCTATGTAATCCGGCAAATCCTTTGGTATCTTTTCTTCTTTTTTCTTTTCCCATGGAAGCGTCTTATCTTCTTCCTCAATTTCTCTGTCATTCACATCTTCCAGAATGACATCGGGAAACATTTTTAGCGCATGAACAATCTCTGTTCTGCTGTATCGTCGAATATTCTGTAATACAGCGGTCTGACTTGCATACATATGAAATGTATCGTCCACAAAAACACTGTTTTCTTTTTCTACTGACTGACGCTGTAAGGGCAACGCAATCAAGTTTCCATAGCCGCCTTTCGGCATATGATCTTGATTCGGAAACAGCCGGTCAAACGACTCAAATTTTGAATTTCCAGCTCTGTTCATCGCCGTTTCAAGAACTTTTATACCGAGCTTTCTGGCAATATGCGCCTCAATCTGCTCACTAAAAAACACCCATAGATGCCCGCCATTACCAGAACGCGACCGTTCCATGTAACTATCAATTCCATACTCTTTGAAAATTGATTTCGCTGATAAGATTTCATCCTGCCAGCCTGTTTTATCAAAATCGATCGCAAGAAATCTGCACATTTCATTTTCAAGCAACGGATATATTCCCATAACAAGAGCATTTCTTCCAGTTCCCATAAAATGTCGCTGCACAAAGCTGTCTGTAATCTCCTGATTCTCCCGATAAGCACAGTTTTTACATGCACCTTTTATCTTATGCGACTTCCCACAAATATCCCACTCCCACTCATTTTTGCATTTCGGTGCATATCCATGCACTCCGGTCTTTTCATTCTCCCATCGGACTGCAAAAACATCCTGCCTTCCGTAAAATAAATCTCTGTATAATGCGATCAGTTCCGGCATTTCCAATCGCTTGTCCGTCTGGTTTAAATGATCTGTTTCGCGATTTGACATATCTATTTGAGGAATTTTCGCGGAACAGCTTTCTTTGATTCGCGCCCATTCATCGTAAATTAACTGTTCTGCAGCATCCACTGTAATATTCTTGTCCAGTGATTTGATATATGAGATAAACTGTTCTTTCCAATGAGTCATCCGAGGTCTCCTTATTATATTAACCCATAAGTTACCGTTCCATCAGATAGCACAGAACCGCCTGCTGTACCTCGATCAAATATTTCTTAAACCCATAACCCACGAAATAATCGCTGTTTATGACCTCTTCTGAAACCTCTTCCCCTCGAAAGAACGGCGGGCATGGATTCAAGATCGCACCTGCATTTGCCTTTTTCATATGCTGTAAAGTAATCTGATAAGCTTTAAAATCCGTCTTCGCCCGATCTGGTATGGCATCCGTACATATGATGTCTTTGCCTAAAACGGCCTCCTCTAAATTCGTGTGTACTTTCACATTTTCCAGTTCATATCCTGCCGGGCAGCATTGTTCCAGCGCAAATCCCATTAATTCCGATGCCTCTTTCCATGTATTCCCGATATTGCCTCTCGCACCGACAAAGAGAAATCGCTGATTTGCAAGCTCGCGGTCAAGCTTAGATAACGCATATAAGTCCGCAAGGATCTCACACGGGTGATTTTCTGAAGTCATTGCATTGATGACCAGAATCCTCGCATATTCTGCCATATTTTTTAGCACTTCAATCTGACTGTGGCGTACCACGATAGCATCCACCCAGTTCTCCAAATATCCGATCACGTCTTCCAGCTTCTCTTTTTTATCGAGTGCCGACGGCGGAAAAAGAATCGTCGTTCCGCCAAGCTCCCGGATTCCTTTTTCAAAAGTTACCCTTGTACGGATACTGCTTTCTGGAAAGAACAATACGACCGTTTTCCCCTCCAGCGGTCTTCCGGTGGCTTCTTTTTCCACGAGCCGGTCAGCGAGTTTAAATATTTCATATATTTCTTCTTTTGAAAAATCATTTAGGAAAATCATCTTATTCGTCATATTTCCATCTGTCTCTTGATCCGCTCCGCTGCCGCTGCATTGACGTCCTTTGTCCCGCTGCCATGGGTCCAGCCGAATCCATCTCCTTCATACCTTGGAAAAATGTGGAGATGATAGTGCCCTATATCATTAAACGCGCCGCCGTTCTGCATAATACTGTAACCATCGGGGTGGTATACGTTTTTTAACGCGGTTACGATCTTCTTAGATACAATCATCAAATGCGCCAGCAATTCATCTGGAATTTCATCAACATCTAAATAATGCTGTTTCGGAACCAATAATACATGTCCTTCATTAATTGGATCCATATCCATAAAAGCCATTACAAGCGCGTCTTCATAGATAAAATCTGTTACAATCTGCTCCCTATGACAAAATACACATTCGCTCATCTGCCGTTTCCTTTCACTTCTATTTCCTTATTCTGCAGGTCATTTTATTTTTCTCCCCATCTTTTGGATTTATTTCTTTGGGTCTGTAACGGTAGCATTCATTTCTCTGCATTATATCACTTCCTATTTCCATTTACCACAAGAAAATCGCTTCGCGATTATCTTGGGAAGAATGCTTCGCATTCTTCCACTCTTTGACGGAACTTCCTGTTACAGAACAAAAAGAGAGTTCGCAGCAGACTCCCTCTTGACTGCATTCATATATTCTTACGCACTTTGCAACAAATGCAAGGGCTGAACGGCTACGCTCCTCCTTATTGCTCGCGGAAGTCAAATACCCCGCAGCAAGCTGACGGGTATCAAAAAACTTGCAACGCGACAAGCTACGGGGTATTAGACCCTCGCGGCAGTCGTCAAAGGTTAAGAGAACCTTCGGTTCTCCGCAAGCATGACTTTGACTCGTTGCTCGCGGAAATAAATTTTTGTCGCTGTATGTCCTGCATTATGCTAGAATGTAGATAGCGCACTGAAAATGGATTTGAGAGGGCAGCCATGGACTATACGATACGGGAAATACACAAACAAGAGTATCCGCTATTAGACGATTTTCTATATGAGGCAATTTTTATTCCAGAGGGCATCGAACCTCCGCCCAAGACCATTACCGTCTCTCCCGCATTGCAGGTTTATGTGGCGCATTTCGGGGAATCAGAAGACGATCGGGGCTTAGTGGCTGAGGTTGACGGCAAGATTGTCGGTGCCGTCTGGATCCGCATAATGAATGATTACGGACATGTCGATGACAGGACGCCCTCTCTGGCGATTGCCCTATACAAAGAATATCGCGGTCTTGGCATCGGAACCGCCATGCTGAAGGAGCTGCTTGCCCTGCTGAAAACGCATGGATATCAACAGGTTTCGCTTTCCGTCCAGAAAGCCAATTATGCGTTAAAACTGTATCTAAAGGTCGGTTTTAAAATCGTACAAAAGCATGAAGATGAATACATTATGGTCTACCATCTGTAGTAGGAGGAATTAGAGCGCATGAACTTCTTATCCATCACAGCAGCTGATCCTATGTGGGCGGAAGTGAGCCGTTTTGCACGAAACTGCTCATGGAGTGCCGGAAAATCTTTATCCCAAAATATGTCTGACAACATTTTTACAGATTGGGAGCGCGTGATCGCTGCTATACATGAAAACGAAATTGCAGGTTACTGCACCGTTGCCAGACAGGATTGCATTCCAGATGTTCCTTATACGCCTTATATTGGATATATGTTCGTTGCTGAAAAATATAGAGGACACCGCCTAAGCCAAAAACTGATTTCTTACGCCATGTCATATCTGCGAACCTTGGGATTTCATGAGGTCTTTTTGGTGAGTGACCATGAAAACCTATATGAAAAATATGACTTCAAGGTCATCGATCAGAGACTCGCGCCTTGGGGCGCAATGGAAAAAATCTATCGGCGGGAAATCAAGGGGTTGATGACATAATTATTTCTCGTTGTATCTCCAAAGGCTTTATACTCCATCCCATTCGTACAAAAGTTCCTTTATCAGTTCATCTAACTTACTCATTTTTCATCATCTCTTTTCCAAGCACTTCTTTCACCATCTCATCAAAATCCGAATGAATGATTTGCGTTTTGTTAAAAATGTCATACTCAGCCTGTGCTTTCTTCCAAGCATCCTGCCTTGAAATTTTGCCCTTACTCTCTTCTGGCAGTATTTCATATCTGCGAAATGCCAAAAATTCATTTACACTAGATGCAAATTCCTCCATAGTGAATGTATTTTCTCTTTCAATCAAATCTTCTATATAGTCAAAATAACCTGTTACCGCCCTCTCTAACTGACGGATCTGCTTTTCATCCAGATAATTCTTTGCCACAGTGACATCCGACTTCAAGATACGTCCATCTGGGGAATTCTTCCATGTTGTCAGCCCCATATTCTCTTTTTCATGGTCTGCTCCATGATAAATAATCTCCGCCGCTGTATGCTTCGTAATCGCATAATGAAACTTATTCTGAACCATCGCATAAAACGCTTTCGTAACTGGAGAATCCTTATCATAATCAATGCTACATTCTGCAAAAATATCTGTAATCTGCTGCCAAATTCTGCGTTCGCTCGCACGAATAGAACGAACTCGTTCCAACAGTTCTTTAAAATAATCTTTTCCGAACACTGTTTTTCCTTGCTTTAGGCGTTCGTCGTCCAAAGCAAATCCTTTGATCATATATTCTTTTAATACTCCGGTAGCCCATTTACGAAACTGAGTTGCACGCTTGGAGTCAACTCGATATCCTACAGATATAATAGCATCCAAATTATAATAATTTGTTAGCGATAACTGTTCTTTTCCCTCGATTGCTCCATGTTTTGTGGGTATTGCAATTTTTGCAACAACCACTTTTTCATCCAATTCCCCACTTTCAAAAATTTTTTTCAAATGTCGGCTTATTCCTGATTTGTCTATTCCAAACAATTCTGCCATAGATTTTTGTGTCAGCCATATTGTTTCATCTTTAATAACCGCATTAACGGAAACATCATCTTCCTCTGCCTTATATATTAAAAAATCAAAATTTTTTATCATACATTCACCTCCATCTTCGCAATGATCTTAGCTATTTCCTTTCTCAACACCTATTCTCTTGCCGCAATCTGCTCAATCTCAACATTCAGTACTTTAATATCTATCTTTGCTTTGTACCTTCCTGCTGCACATAAGAGGAAACGGAAGGATTGTCTGTAACCTTTACACACTCTTTTGGTACGTCAGTCGTCAAAGGTTAAGAGAACATTCCGTTCCCTGCAGGCATGACTTTGACTCGCTGCTCGCGCAAATAAACCTTACTGAACCTTCAGCTTCTTTTCCATAATCTCATATACCAATTTTACGTCATTTTCCAATTCATAACTTCCGTGTCCTACCGTTTTATAACCTCTATGCTCATATAGAAATACCGCCGAAAGCGAAGCATCCAAAACTGCTGTATCATGTTCTTTTGCAATTTCTGCTTCCAGACAATTCATAATATAGGAGCCACAGCCCCGATTCTGAAAATCCGGCAACACATACACGCCGGTAATATGGTTTCCATCATAGCATCCCGTTCCAACGGTCACATCCTTTTCCACCAACACTCCCATATTTCCAGAAGCTATTCCTTCTAAAATATGTTCCCTACTATGATGTTGGCAAAAGAAGTCGGTAACTTCTTTGGGATAGTACTTTGGATATACCGTTCTGATTGTTGTATGTAAAATATCGTGTATGGTCTCCGCCATTTCTGCTGTTGCCGTTAGATACTCCATGCCTCACACTCCCAATCCGTCAAACAGCTAATCTGTTTCTGCCATCCGTCCACTTTTCCCGATCCGCTGTCAATTCAAGTACGCGAAATCATATTCTCAACAATGCATTCTGACACCAATGAAACAGTACAGAAAACGCCCTGTCAAAGTCATAATCCGTATGATTTTGTAATGATATGCTCAATTCCAGAACAGCCTGATCTTCGCCTTGTACGCGCGCAAGCAATTCCCGTTTGGTCGGGATAAAATGACCACTGCCCAAATAATACAAATGCTGCATAATGTAAAATACAGATTTACAAGTGCTCGGCAGCTTTGCAATGTTATATGCCCTGTCGGCGTGTATATAACGGTGACAAATTTCGTGATAGAGATTGTTTAAACTGAATTTCACATAGTTCTTTTCATCTTCAATGGTATATGCTGGAACAAGTTTTTTTAATGCTCCATAATAATCTTTCGTCGTGTTCAATAAATGGCATATTTCCAACGGATTCCAATGCCCTAAATCAGCTTTGCCACAAATAAAGCCACAGGACTGATCAAAATTTCCTACTGAAATAAGCGCGTTTTGATAGGTCTGCAAATCCTCTACCGATATATTGTCAATCACAGCCATAATATCAATATCGCTGTTTTTTGTCTCTTCGCCACGAAGATAGCTGCCTTGTAATCCTACATATACCAGCCTTTCGCCAAAAGCAGCTTTTAATGTATCTATCAACGCATCCATATATTCGTCTATTCTAAGCATTCGGGATCACCTACTCCTTTATCAATATGGCGTTTTGCGGTTAGAATCAAAGCTTAAGAGAACCTGCGGTTCTCTGCAGGCATGACTTTGACTCGTTGCTCGCGGAAATAAAAATACTGGCTCATAAAATTTAATCTTTTTCACTCTTCCGCTCTTTCGTACTGGAAATTGCAGATACTAAGAATCTGATTTTACTCCAAATCCATTATGTAAAATTTTGCCTTGAATGTCTGGCTGCCGTCAAGTTTTGTATATTCCTCATAATGGTCAAATTTCAATCCACATTTTTCCATAACTTTTCCCGAACGCGGATTATCTATTGCATGCTCTGAACAGATCTTTTTTATGCCGAGTTTTCTATATGCAAATTCAATAATAGCCTTCATTGCTTCCGTGCAATATCCCTTGTGCCAATAATCATAATGAAGATTATATCCTATCCCCCAATAATCTTTCACTTTTGCATATGGACCTATACCACCTGTTCCGATGACTTTATTTTCTTCTCTCAAAACAAATGCCCAATTCCACTCTTTTTCATCAACAAGCGTAGAATTGATCCAATCTATCGTTTGACTAATATCAGAATATGTGGAATATGCCATATACTTTGTCACTCTTTCGTCACTGTTCCAACTAAAACAGGCTTCTGCATCATCAAGTGTTATGGGACGCAAAATCAATCTATCGGTTTCAATAATCGGTTCTTTACGCATGATCAAGCCCTCCAAGGCTGATTTATTATACTGCAGGTTCTATTGATGTGCAGTATAACAACCATATATGCCTTAATTTTCCCACATCTTTTATTGTTCCTTATTTTGTAGTTCTAAGCTAGTGTACCCAGATTATATCCAAGCATAGCTTCTTACTCTATTTTCGCATCTTGGTCACTTTGAATAAGATGCAGTTCACAAGTAGGAGGCATGGTCTGCTGATTTTCTGTTGCCATAATTGCTTTTCATTCTTCCATGACATAACTCCCATCAAATTTGTATTTTACAATTTTTTAATTCTATAAACCTAGATGCTGTATGAATCATGATTTATTCAAAAACGGAGCGAATCCACTGGATTCTTCTGTTTATGGACTCCGAAACTATCCTGCTTTCCATCGCCGCCTCAAAACCGTGGCAGGCGCCTTTTACTTCATGCAGTGCAACGGAAACACCCTTTAATTGTAGCTTTTCTGCAAAAGCGATTCCCTCGTCGTGAAG
Organism: Eubacterium sp.; assembly: GCA_023663915.1. The sequence goes on from JAMPGN010000062.1 coordinate 18,176, forward strand.
GCAATCAAATTCCGCTACCTCAACATAGGTTTTGGGAAAATGCTTGAGGGAAGTAGCTTCCATAGGTGATGCATACTGTATTTGTTCTGGGGCTTGATCCTTTAAGTATATCTTCCAGAACAATGCTGTACAGTTGGCATCCCAAATGGGGGTATCCGTATATCGTTTCATGGATTCTGTATTCATACTTCTATCCAGCACAGGATATATCAATAAGGCGCCTTTTGGAGAGGGCTGCCCTCTATCCTGCAACATCATCGCTACGGCAGCGGCAATGTTTCCGCCTGCGCTGTCTCCGGCTACAATAATCTGATCGCTGTTTATCTGAATCTGTTCAGCATTGTGTACTGCCCAAAGATAAGTGTTATAACAATCTTCTATCGCAACCGGATACCTATATTTAGGGAGCAGCCTGTAATCTGTTAATACCACTTTACAGTTCGCCCTTTTGGCATACCATTTTGCAATCTGGTAATGCGCCTTGGATGCCTTTAATAGAAAACCGCCGCCATGATAAAACACAATGCACGGAAGCTTATTTGCACACTGCTTTGGTTCGATCACCAAGGTTGACAGTTCCACGCCATTATATCCGGGAGTAGAATACTTGTTTACTGTAACCCTGTCATCTGACTTGCAGCTACTTATCTGATAGGCAATGTTCAATAAGGGGTACAAATGAATGACTGCAGAACCTCTATATCTTGTGATTTTTTTCAATTCTTTATCGATATTGTATTTCATCTTCTCATCAAACCCTATTTTACCAGTTCGACAGATCCTGATTGCCTATATCTCTTATCTTTTGATTATATCACTGTTTCCTTTTGTTTTCCACAAAAAATATAGGGTATAGTAGTCACTTTATCCAATATCTGTTATCGTTTTAGTGTTTTTCATTTCTGCTCTTTCAAGTCACTCTGCCTCTTATACAGATTATTCCGCTCTTTGCAGCGTTTTTTCATCATTTATTGTGGCTTACTGAATGGTACTGGCATTTCCATTTCGTATGTGATAAACTTTTACTGTCCATTTGAACCGCCTCCTATTCTTGAGATTGGCTTGCGACACCTTTCTCATATTACCATAGGA
>JAMPGN010000063.1 GCA_023663915.1 Eubacterium sp.
ATCTGCATGTAATACTTTACTATTCCACGAACCCCATCAGTTTTTCACAATCTTTGTCATCGCAAGTGACATAACATTGTTTCATCAGTTCCTTATCGCTTGTCATTACCACCGCCACATACTGCGAAAGGACAGACTTCAGATTCAGCCGGTCATTCTCATCCGTCTCAAGATACACGTCCGCCTCACATTCCTTCACAGTCTGCAGAAAACGTACCATATCCACATTCTCTTTTAATCTCATCGTTCATCTTCCTTTCTAAGAAATTTTTAAGTCTAATGTTCGTCGATCGATCCGACTTCATTTTGTCTTGGTTCACTCGCACCGCGCCAGAACAGCCGCAATCTTCTCAAGCCGCTCTTCCCCGATATTTCTGAACATACCATCATACACTCGCACGGAACGTCCCATATATTCTTCCGCGATCCCCGTCAGATCGATCAGCTCTTTCAACGCCTCTACCACTTCCGGCTCTGCTTTCAACTGCCACATCGGCGTATTCAAATCATAGATTTTCCTAAGCGGCTGCGCCAGACGGTAGGATACCGTGTAACTGCCGGGCTGTAAATAGCATACGCCGTCCCTCACGTCTGCAAACATCGGGTTACGGGAATCTTCATAGATTTCCTGCGATGCCTCAGGCAGATACAAAAGCGCACTACCGCCAAACGGAACGGTTACGGACAATGTAACATGCTCTCTGTCTGCCAATTCCCAGCTACACGCATACACGCCGGAAGCCGAATCATAAGACGCTTCCATGCTGCGCAGCCGCCAGTTCAATACGGGCGCAAACTTCACCTGTCGAAATCCTGCTGCCCCGTCTGCACGGTCCATCCCCGCCGCGTGCCGGAACATCCATTCCAGTACCGACCCGTAAGAATAATGGTTCATGCTGTTCATACTCGTCCCTGAGATCGTCCCGTCCGCGAGCAGGCTGTTCCAACGCTCCCAGACCGTAGTCGCTCCGAGTTTGACCTCATACAGCCATCCGGGATACTCCTCATTCAGCAATAAATCATACGCGAGGGAATCCATACCATGATCCGACAAGATATTGCTCATCAACGGCGTTCCCACAAATCCCGTCCGCAGTTTACCGTGGCTGTACCGGAACAAGTGCATAAGCTGCTTCTTCACCAGTTCTTCATTTTCCGACAGATGGTACTTTAAGGTCAGCAGAAGCGCCGTCTGCGTCTTGATACAGCAGCGTCCCGTGCCACTGTAAAATTCGTTCTTCACAACCGCAAACTGCTCCTCAGAGAGTTTCTCGTACTGCTTCTCCTCTGCATGGTATCCGAGCACATGCGCCGCCTTCGCCACAAGTCCCGCGCTCACTGCATAGTAGAGATTGGCGATAAAAGCCTCGTCCGTGCCGCCAAACGTCTGCTCCGACCCTGCCTCCGGGTGGTCTAACGCCAGCCAGTCCCCGAAATGGAAGACATCCCGCCAGCCGTGGTTGTCCCCGTCCACTCCGGTAATATAGTCAACCCAGCTTCTCATGCTCTCAAACTGATCCGCCAGTATACTCTTATCCCCATAGAAAAGATACATATTCCAAGGGATAATACAGGAAGCGTCGCCCCATACGCACGCCGTCTCCTCGACACCGCAGGAAGGAATCACATTGGGAACCATTCCGCCCAATGCCTTCTGTTCCTGCGCCATATCATACAAGTATTTGGCATAAAAGGCATAAGAATCCGTCAGATACATCGCCGTCGGTGAGAATACCTGCGCATCTCCCGTCCAGCCCATGCGCTCATCCCTCTGCGGGCAGTCCGTAGGAACATCGACGAAATTGCTCTTAAGCCCCCAGCGCACATTTTCAATGAAACGGTTGAGTAGGTCATTGCCTGTTTTCATAAATCCAGTCTCACCAAAATTGCTATACAACGCCAGTCCCTTGCAATCTTCCTTTTTCAGTTCCGGAATACCCTCGATCTTCACATAGCGGTATCCATAAAACGTAAAGTGGGGAGTGATTGTCTGTTCACTGCCGTCCGAAATATAGAAATATTCCGACTTCGCCGTCCTCAAGTTCTCATTATAGAAATTCCCACCTTGCAGAATCTCTCCGGTCTGAATGTGAATCTTCGTTCCTGCCGGCTCATGCACTCTGAGGGCAAAAAGCCCTGTAAATTCTTGTCCCATATCAAAAACCAGTTCCCCGGCGAGCGTATGAATCAGTTCCACGGGATCAAACGTCTCGTGAACCGTCACCGGAAGGCTCATGCGCTCCGTGAGAACCCCTTTGGGCGGCTCACAGGCTGCCGCCGCGCAGATTTCCAGATCGGGAAGCGTATCGTCGCGCCATTCACCATCATATAAATTGGAAAAAGTAATCCCGCTGCGTCTGACGAGCCAGCTTTCATCCGTTCCGATCACTTCTTCGGAGCCGTCCTCATACTCGATGCGCAGTTCCGCAATCAGTTTCCACTCATTCCCATAGAATCCGACATCCTCAAATGCGGAAAACCCGAATCTTGCCTTGTACCAGCCGTTGCCAAGAAGAACCGAAAGTTTCCCCGATGCTTGTACCAGTTTCGTCACGTCATAGGTCTGGTACTGCACCCATTCGTTATAATCATTGCTGTATGGCGTCAGATATTCTTCCCCGATACGCTCTTCTCTGCAGGAATCACCCTCCGGTATCCGGTAATAAGCCTCATAAAGCCCTAGTCCACTGATATACAGCCTTGCTCTTTTGACCGGCTTCGTCACCGCGATCTCTTTCTCAAAATAAGGATGACGCTTCTCGCCACTGTCGCAGGTAATCCATTTTCCTTCCCACGCCTCCTGCATCTTGGCTGTCTCAAACCACTGGACTTCCCCTGTGCTCTCCTCCCCGGCATCACTCCTTACGGTCACAGTCCAGTAGTAACGTGTGCGCGGTTTCAGTTCCAGCCTAATCTGCCATGCGAGGCTGTCCGCCGCCGCATCGAAACCCGAATCAAACAATACTTCCTTAAGCCCTTCATCCGCCGCAACAACTAATCTTGCCGATTCCTGTTTCTTTCCTGCTGCCTCCTTCACTTTCCATGAAAAAACGGTGCGTGGCATCCGAAATCCCAATGGATTTGTCAAATGGTTCACTTTCATGTCATAAATCTGCATTCTTCTTCCTCCCTGTTATGCCTTTGCCATAAGCACGTCCCTAAAATATTTGCTCCTGTTATAGGCATGTTCTTTCAATATCTGCTGCAACAAGCATTCCCTTTAAATACTTACCGCGTAAAATCTCCGGCTCTTTCCATCTATATACTTGTCGTCCGTCACTCTTATCTCCTCCGTATACCGGATATCCGCCGACGAAGCTCCGATCATCACCTGCACCACGCCTGCCTCGATCTTCCATTTCATATCCTTGTCCAGAAAGGCGAGCTGGCTGGGATCTGTCTCAAACGTGATTCGTTTTTCCTCTCCCGGCTGCAGTTCCACTCTCGCAAAACCAGCAAGTTCCATGACCGGACGAACCTTGCTAGCATATACGTCTTTCAGATACATCTGCACGATCTCTGTCCCCGCCATACTGCCCGTATTCTTGACGGTAACGGATACGCGGAACGCCTCGTCCGGTTGGACTTCTTTCCTGTCGCAGACAAAATCGCTGTATGCAAAAGAGGTATACGACAATCCGTATCCGAAGAAATACCTTGGCGTATGGGGCAAATCCACATAATTAGCGAATCCGATACTCTCGCCCTGATGCCACGCCGAACCGTTCGGATGATTATAATATACCGGAATCTGACCCGCATGAAAAGCCGTCGAAAGCGGAAGTTTCCCACACGGATTGTAAACCCCTGCCAGCACATCCACAAGCGCTTGTGCTCCTTTCTCCGCCGGATTCCACGCCTCAATCAGTGCATTTAAATATTCGTCCGCCGCATCACTGGAAATCGGTCTTCCGTTAAAATGGATGCCTACCATGGGTTTCCCTAGTGCCGCCGCTTTCTTCAAGAATGTTTCCTGACATTCGGGCAGATTGATGTCTGTACCGTCCACGCCTTCCCCCATCGTCGCCACCGAACAGGAACCATGCTTTCCGCCCAGCGTCATGATACACAGATCGGACTCCGCAATCCGCTTCAATGCTTCCTCGTGATGACTCATATCGTTTCCGGCTGTCGGATAACCGTAAGCATAGATGATTTCCGCAGCGGGCATCCTCGCTTTCAGTTCTTCCAGCAAATTCCTGCACCCCGGTTTAATCTGGCGCAAAATCTCATGAAACTCCTCCGTCTCGTCCGACTGGATCTGCGTCCCCGGAATATAAGGCACTTCTTTTGTCTGATTGGAAGCCGCATCTCCGATGCCGGCAATGGAATTTGCCACCGCATGGACTGCCTCCACCATACTTACATGCGTATAACCGCCGAAAAAGCTCCGCGCGTTTGCCGCATGACATCCGATCACGGCTATTTTCTTACGCCCATTCTTAATATCGTTTTTAATCGGGAGTGTACCATCATTCTTAAGCAGAATCAAGGATTCCCGTGCAGACTGAAGAGTGATTTCCTCATCTTCTTGCTTATAAAATATCTGCTCAAATTCCCCTTCTTCCAGAGCAAAAGGCTGTTCAAACAATCCCATACGAAACTTCGCTTCGAGCACCCGCTTTACCGCCCTGTCGAGAACTTCCACATCCGCTTTACCGGTTCTGAACCATTCCTCTAACTCCTTATTATACCCGGCGCAGATCGGCATTTCCACATCCATTCCCGCTTCCATCGTGTGCAGACCTGCCTCTGTCACGCTCTCATATAATTTCTGTACTTTATGGGTATTCTCTACGGCGCCGTAATCGGACACGGCAAGACCGCCAAATCCCATCTCTTCCCTCAGAATTTTCGTCAGAATCATAGGAGATGCAGAAGCCGCTTCCCCGTCAAATGTACAGTAACAAGGCATCACGCCGCGAAGGTTCGCCTCGCTGATTGCCGCCTGAAACGGTTTCCCATAGATTTCCTCCATCAGTCTTCTCGGCGTGCGGCTGTCTGCGCCGTGAATGCCACCCTCGGAATTGTGGAATCCCAGAAAATGTTTTGCCACCGCTTCCGAATGCCTTACGCCATCCGGAATGCCATCCTCCTGGATTCCCTTGGTGTAAGCCGTTCCCATAGCCGCCGCCAAAGTCGGATCTTCGCCGTAGGTCTCTCCCTGCCGTCCCATTCTGGAATCCCTCGAAATATCCAACACAGGAGCTAACGTATGGGTAAATCCTGTCGCGCCCTCCTGCCTCGCCACGATCTGCCCTATTTTCCGTTCCAGTTCCGGGTCCCAGGAAGACGCCCTTCCGATCCCCGACGGGAAACTTGTCGCATCCTGAATGAACGCGCCGCACAGTCCTTCCATATGAAAAATAGCCGGTATATGGTGCGGGCTGTTGTTCATGATCATCTTCTGGATCTTTCTCTGAAACTCCGCCGCCTCTTTTGCAGTCTTTAACATGCGGACTTCCAGCGTGGAGATCTCTCCGATTCCGTATTTACAATATTCCGCCGCCTTTTCTTCTCTTCCAATCGGGACTAACACGCAGTTTACCTGTGCCATCTTTTCTTCGAGACTCATTTTCCCCAATAAATCCTCCGCCCGCTCGGTCGGGGTGAGGGAACTGTCTAAATATTTTTCCATTATGATTGCTGTGCTCCTTTCTCAGCCTATATATTTTCTATTTCCTGCTGTCTGAATCAGTTGTCTGAATCATGCATTATACTCTGGTCTGAGTTGTTATTATAGCAGATTTTCTATTTTCTGAATATCTGAAAATTAGTGATTGTGTATCATTTTCGGTGTTGTTTTCTTATAACTTCAACTGATTCCCTACAACATAAAAGAGACAGATTAGCTTTTATGGCACAACCTATCTCTTTTCATTTCTCTTCTATTCGTATGTTCATAGTTACGTTTATTCTGCTTCCAGTCTCTTTACCTCATCAAGGGGAAGTCCCGCATATTCAGCAATCTTCTCCAGTGTCAGCATTCCATCCGCTAACATTCTTCTGGCTGTATTTATTGCTCCTTCCTTTACGCCTTCCCTTAAAGATTCTTTCCTCATCTCCTGAATTGCCTGACACACATCAACCGCCTCCTCATCTTCGTCATATTTTATTCCGGCATTTGTAATCGCCTCAATCACATCTATCGCCCTTCGTTCTACTTCCCGGAAACGCTTCTCATTTGCGTCTAATATCCTTCTTAAGTTCTCTTGGTCTTTTGAATATTTAATAAAAAACATGACTTCCCGCAGGCTTGACTGGAATTTCATGATCTCTTCATCCACCATATGTGCCGGGGCAATCAGCCGCACATGGTAATTGTCCATGCTTGCAAGCAAATCTGGATCTGATATCTCCATCATATCAAACAGGCTTAATGGTCCATCCCATTCTTCTGAACCAAAAAATATTGTCACAGTAATAGATGGAAGTAATCTGTCCTCTTTCCAGAAACCGCTTAAAAATTCACCTACATTAGGAATCTTTTTATCTTCAAAAGCACCTGCCCGGTTTTCTTCCTTCTGCCGCTTCATTTCCCTCCGATGGGATCTTGCTGCCTCCTCCACCTGCCCGGCATATTCCAGAGCATCATACAAATTATTTTTTACAGCCATTGCATAATGAATTTCAGCTTGGTTCTCCGCTCCATAAAGCACATACTGCATCTTTCCGTCCGTCATTGCGGCATACAATTTCTGCACATCACGGAACTTCTGCACCGGAACTACAGCTCCATCCGTACCATACGGCAGTGCAATCTTGGTGGAATCGCGCTCTATAAGCTGTTCTGGTCGTATGACCTGCCGTCCGCCATAAATATAATAATTAAAAATATCGGCAAATATACCAGCATCTTTCACATAGTCTTTCGTGATCGTATCTGCTTTCAACGGCATCCACCCACCTTTCTGCCTATAGGATAGGACGGTTTTATCCGTCCTCTGCCACGGTTTCATTATATGAAAAAAACAGCCCATTTTCAAGTACGCCACCGTAAAAACGCCTTACGAAATAAACTCTACATCCTTTGACCAAAATAAAGACAAGATACAAGCAGGCTAAATGCCCCTCGTATCTTGTCTTTTTACATTTACGAATCAGTCCGCACCGCCAGTACCGCCATTCCTTCTTTGCCCGGAAGTGCAAGCTCTGTCTTTCCGCTCGCCTGCTCCAAAAGCACTGTCTTCTTCATCTCCCATGTATCAATCAGTTCCACCCTGTAAGTATGTTCTTCCGGCAGTTCCAGCACATCTTTTGCACAGGTCCGAAGATCATAGAAGATCAGATAAGCATCTTTGCCGCAATGTCCCTGATAAACAAACTCGCTGTAATAGAAGTCGCTAAATTCCTTCCCCATATTCAACATCGCTTTAGCAAAAAAAGCATATGCAGGATCAGCCTCCTTTAGCATCGCTTCAACATCCAAATTTTCATTTTCTACCAATGATGCCAGCCTCGGCTCAACAGGCGCAATCGGACTCGGAAGTTCCTCCACAATCTTACGCAGGAAGGCAATTCGCGCGGGGCTTTCCCCTTTTAGCACGCCGCCCTTTGACCACCAGAGAGTCTCCTTCTCCGGATCTAAAAATGTCTCGCCATGAGTACAGTAACCGCCCATCGTAACGACGCGCCAGAAACGGTTTGTCATCTCGCGTCCGGAAATGCTTCCCCAGAAGTGCTGAAGATTTCCCTCGTAGCAGCATTCGTCCACAACGACCGGCTTCTGGTATGTCTTTCTCCAATGCAGTACCTTCTTGATCGCTTTCGACTGGATACTCACATGGGTCACATTCGGACGCGCATAATCCCAGTTCTTGAAGCAGTTATGGTTGGACAAAAGATGGTGATACGGATCATGCTCCGCCACAAATCCTTCTATTTCTTCCCAGTCCGCCATCGTCTTTGCAGGACACAGATCATACTCGTTGGCAAGGCTCCACCACACATTCGGCATCGCTGCCAGCCGCCTGGTCAGATAATCCAGATAAATCAGATTGTCCGCCTGTGGCATCTTGGAAAATCCCCAGCGGTCATACGGATGGAACAGGATCAGATCCGCCTGAATCCCCATTTCGTCCATCTGCAAAATGATCTCATCCAGCCTATCCCAGAAAGCAATGCAGGGACGGCTCACATCCCAACTGCCGTCTTCCTTTTGTTCAAAAGCATAACTCTGCGGTTCGTTGTGGTTGTAATCATAATGTTTGGGGAATACACAGAAACGCACTTTGTTAAACGGAGCATTTTTCAAGCTCTCCATCGTCTGTGCAACCAGCTCTTCCTCCTGGTGAATCAGCGCATATACAGTTGTTCCGAAAGGATAATAATATGTCCCGTCCTGATGCACAAAATGCTGTTCCTCTGCCTTCACCATTCCGTGCGCGTTCTGCGCCGCTTCTACTTCCACGCTGCCTTTGCACTCGATACAGCCGAACACTTCATATTGCCAGAGTCCGGATATTTCCGGCAGGAAACGCACTTTATATACGCCGTCCCCTGCATAAAATCCGGACACGTTAAGCTCCTTCCCATCACACCATAATCTGGCGTTAAGGTCTATCTGCGCCCAATCACGATCCAACTTTTCCCCTTGAAACTCCAATTCACACATACGGTATTGTTTCATATTAATCTCCCTTCTGGGTCGTTTATGCCCCAAACTCCGTTATTCTCTCGTCTTTCTAAATAAGGCAGTCACACACCATTCCGTCGCAATCAACTGCATGAGAAATGCAAAATTATACAAAAACTTCTGCGGAAATAATAAATCCGAACCGCTCACAAATCCAAACCCTAAAACTGCTGCAAGTAGGCTGAAGACGGTTGCCAACACGCTGATTAATATTTTATATCCTTTACTCATAATTTTATCTGCTCCCTTCGCTTCATTCAAATATAAGAGTATTAGATCATAATCACAAAAGCTGTAATCCTAGGCAATGCCAGCAAGAATTGCGCAGCAATTCTTGTGACGCAGACTGCAGAGTCTGCGTCTATTGTATCATGAATTTTTCGTCCCCACAACCTGCGCCACTACCTTCTTCCAGCCGGCATATTTCTCATCCCGCAACGTCTTCTCCATCACCGGCTGATAGATCTGCTTTTCTCCGCTTGCAAAAAGTTCCTCTTCCGTGTACACACCGGCAGAAATGCCCGCCATATAAGCTGCCCCGATTCCGGAAAGTTCTTCCGATGCAGGCACTTTGACCTCTCCCTGCAGCAGATCACTCTGAAACTGCATCAGATAACGATTCTTGGTCGCGCCACCGTCCACGCGCAGTTCCTTGATTTTCATGCACGTATCCTGTTCCATTGCTTCCACCAAATCCGTGATCTGATAGGCGATACATTCCAACGCTGCCTTTACAATCTCCGCCTTTCCGGTCGTCCTGCTCATGCCGTTAATGCTGGCCCTTGCATTTTCATCCCAATAAGGCGCGCCCAGTCCGGTAAATGCCGGGACAAGATATGTCGTATCCTTCTGGTTCGCCAGATATGCCAGCTCTTCCGTCTCTTTCGGATCACCGATCAGCTTCACCTCGTCTTTCAGCCATGAAACAACTGCACCGGTATAATTAAGGTTTCCTTCCAGCACATACTCCGCCTTTCCCTGCCTGCTCCATGCAAGCGACGTCACCACACCATGTTCCGAATAAACAGGTTTCTCCCCTACATTCATCATTAGGGAAGACCCCGTCCCGTAGGTCGCCTTAATCATGCCTGCCTGCAGGCATCCCTGCCCGAACAACGCAGCGTGGGAATCTCCCATCACGCCGCATACCGGCACAGGCTTTGCAAAGAATCCTTCCAGATCGGTATATCCGTAAACGGCATCGGAATCACAGACTTGCGCCAGACACCTCACCGGGATTTCTAACATCTCACAGATCTCCTGATCCCAGCACAGCTTTTCCAGATGAAAAAGCTGCGTGCGAGAAGCGTTGGAATAATCGGTTTTGAAAGCATGTTCTTTGGTCAATTTATAGATTAACCAGCTATCGATGGTTCCTAAGCAGATTTCGCCTTCATCAGCACGCTGCAAAATGGTTCTGCTGTCACCTGCATGGAATCCAAACTCCCTCTGCTGTACATTCTGCCAAAGCCACGCCATCTTCGCCGCCGGAAAATAGGCTGACAGCGGGATTCCCGTTGCCTGCTTCACCTTTTCCCCGTAACCTTTTGCCAACCATTTCTCCACGATACCGCTGGCGCGTCCGCACTGCCAGACGATCGCTAGGTCAAGCGGCTCTCCTGTAATCTTATCCCAGATGCCGGTCGTCTCACGCTGGTTGCTGATACCAAGAGCCGCGATATCTTCCGTGCGGATGCCGGATTTTTCCACTAGAAGCTGCACAGTTTTCACGGTATTATGATAAATCTCGTTCAAGTCATGAGACACCCAGCCCTGCTCATTGACGATCTGGCGATGAGGCAAGTCCGTGCGCATAAGCAGCCGCCCTTGTTCATCAAATAAGAGTGCCTTCGTCCCCTGCGTGCTCTGATCTATGCTAATGATATATTTCTGCTGTTCCCGCATACAAAATACTCCTCTCCTTCTATGCCCGCTTATTCAGCTCCCGCTCCGCGCACTCTGCAATCCCCGATGCATTTAATCCGTAATAATCAAACACTTCCTTCGAGGTACCAGAAATCACCGGTTCGTCCGGCAAGGCGAGATTAATCACCCGGCGCGGACACGCATTTCCAACCACCTGGCTTACCATCGATCCGAGTCCGCCATAAGGAGAATGTTCCTCCACGGTAATGACCAGCTTCACATTCTGCGCCGCCTCTATGATCGCCTCTTTGTCCAGTGGCTTCACACAGTACATATCCAAAAGCCCCGCGCTAATTCCCTTTTCCTGCAAGAGTGCCACCGCGTCCAATGCTGGCTTCACCATCTCGCCGCATGCCACAAAAAGCACGTCAGTGCCCTTGGCAAGAATTGTCGCACGATTCATTGTAAAAGGCGTATTTTCCTCTGTATAGATATCTTCCACCGCGTTTCTTCCCACACGGATATAAGCCGGTTTCTGATCCTGTAAAAGAGCTTCCACAAGTTTTGCCGTCTGGAAGCGATCGCTGGGAAGATACACACGCATATTGGGAATAGCGGACATTGCCGCGATATCCTGCGCGGAATGATGACTCATTCCAAGAGAGCCGTAACTGATACCGCCGCTGATGCCGACCAGCGTCACATTCGTATTAGAATAGGCGCAATCCACTTTCGCCTGTTCATAACTCCTTGTGGACAGGAAACATGCCGGAGATGCCGCAAACGGCTTCTTCCCGCACTTTGCAAGCCCCGCCGCGATACTCACAAGATTCTGCTCCGCGATGCCTACCTCTACGAACTGATCCGGATAAGCATCGGCAAAGGGCGCCATGGATGCGCTTCCTCTGGAATCGCTGCACAACACTACGATATCCTCATCCGTTTCCGCCTTTTTCATCAATACATCACAGATCGCCTGTCTGTTCGGAATTTTATTCATGACCTGCCCCTCCTATCGCCGCTTTTCTTTCCTCGAAATCTTTCATAATCTGTGCCGCTTCCTCCGCCGTAGGTACTTTGTGATGCCACGCCGCCTTGTTTTCCATGACAGGAGAACCACAACCCTTCACGGTATTGGCTATGATAACCGTCGGTTTTCCCTGATAGGCTCTGGCAAGCTCAAAAGCGTCACAGAGCTGGTCAATGTCGTTGCCGTCCACGCTCAGCACATTCCAGCCGAAAGAATACCACCGCTGTTCTTGGCTGTCCTGATGCATCACTTCTTCGGTACCGCCGGAAATCTGTAAACGGTTTCTATCCACCACCGCGCAGAGGTTATCCAGCTTGTAATGACCCGCCGCCATTGCCCCCTCCCAGACAGAACCTTCCGCCAGTTCCCCGTCGCCCATCACGGTATAAACACGGTAATCCCTGTGACTCATTCTGCCTGCCAGCGCCATGCCAACACAGACCGGAAGCCCGTGTCCAAGCGAACCGCTGTTCATCTCGATGCCAGGCAGCTTATTATTCGGATGCCCGATATATTTTGTGCCGAATTTAGAAAACTGGGCGATCACCTCGTCCATCGGGAAAAAACCTTTCTGCGCCAGCACAGCATAGTAGCTTTCCACAGAATGTCCCTTGCTCATCACAAAGCGGTCTCTATTTTCATCGTCCTGGTTTTCCGGACTGATATTCATCACCTTGAAATAAAGCGTCACCAGAATATCCATCACACTCATATCACCGCCGATATGGCCGCCCTTTCCCTCGATGACCATCTCCACCACTTTTTTACGAAGGTCGTAGGAAAGGATTTTCAGTGCTTGATTGTCATTCATTTTATAGTCCTCCTCACTCGCCGCGCAGGTAAGCCTTGACTTCTTCCTCAATCAGGTCATAGAGATCCGGTTTGATGCCGATATATTTACACGCCTCATACAGTACGGGAACCACGTTTTTGTGAATGCCCACGCAGTGATGAATGTAGGGGCCTTCCACGATTTTGGCTTCCAGACGCTTTAAGTTCGCCACTTCTACCCAGACATAAGTTCCCTTGGTATAGGGACCTTCCACACCCTTCGCATTGCCAAGAAGCAGGGAATATTCCCCGTTATCGCCGTCAAAACGCGCCAACGTCATCTCCCCTAACTTCGCCTGTGCTTCCACCGCACCGGGATGGTCGAAGGCAAGAGGATATCCGATCGTCGGTTTCTCCTGCGCCACGGAAATCGGCCACGGCCCACAGTGCTGCAAGAGTTCCCCGTTCTCGTTGTCTGGGTGACGCACCGTCCAGTCCGCAAAGAAACTCCGGTCGGTATCCATGCCAGCCGCTTCCACCATCAGCGCCGTGACCGCGCCATGAATATCCGTCTCGCACACCACCGGAATCCCTTCTTCATTGAGTAGGGAATTTGCCGCGCATGGCATAATGCCAATCTCCCCCTGAAGGGCGTTCCAGCATTGAATTGCAATCGCGTTACAGCTATATTTTGCCGCCAGATTTTTCATAGCAACCTTTAATGCCGCCACATTTTCCAGCTCCTCCGGCTGAATCTTGACGCACATGCAGCTATGGCAATAAGAAACGACCTCGTCTACCTCAGTCTTCTCTTCCTTTACCTTCTTCATCTCCGCAGTCAGTTCCGGCATCGGAATCGGTGATAGCTGTATATTAAATTTCTCAAGCAGCTCTCCTTCGTTACACATCGTAGACCAGAAATCAAACGGTCTCGGCCCGATCTGCAGGATTCGGGTATGTCGGAACACATCTACCACATTGCAGACTGCCAGGAAATCCCTCACGCCCCGCTCAAATTCGGGATCGGTCAGCCTACAGTTCGTCAGATAGGTAAAAGGCACTTGAAATCTGCGCAGAACTTTGCCGGTAGCAAATAGCCCGCACTGACTGTCACGCAGGCGCACACCGTTTTCATCCGGACGCTCGTCCCTCGGTCCCCACAAAAGCACAGGCAGATTCATGTCGCGCGCCAATCTTGCACACACATATTCCGTACCGAAATTTCCATGTGGAAAAAAGATTCCCTTTACATCTTCTTTCTTAAATTTTGCCTCAATCTTCGCCCGATCCGCCTCGTCATACAAAAGCCCTTCCTCGTTAATATCCGTGATATCCACGAACTCCACGCCAAGCTCCTTCAACCGCTCCCTGGTTAAATTGGCATACTTAATCGCGTCCGGTGCAGAAAAAATACTCCTTCTGGTCGGTGCAAAACCGATTTTTATTGTCTTCATACAAATCCTCCTGTCTCGTTTGATGCGGGTTTCCCCTGTCACGTGTCTTATACTTTCTGACAATATCTTATCTGGTTTGTAGCTTAACTTCATCATATAATTAAGTATTATTTACTTAATTTATGACTTAAGCTAATTCGGGTGTCAAAAGTTTTTCAATCTGCCTTCACAACTTATATCATAGAACTTTTAACAGCAGAATCTTAATCTTGATTTTCTACAGATTGTCGTGCATACTATTGTAATGCTGCATGGGTCAAAATCCCTTTTATCAGACTTTGACAGGGCAAATCGTACAAGAACTTCACGAACGTAGGAGGAATGATAGATGGCAATTACAGCAAAAGAACTGGCACAAAAACTGAATCTTTCTGCGGCGGCTGTGTCCATGGCACTGCATAACAAGCCCGGCGTCAGCACGCAGACAAGACAAACCGTAATCGATGCCGCACTAAAATACGGCTATGATTTTAGTAAACTTTCTGAAAAAAGAGTGCTGGAAGGCTCCGTCTATCTGATTATCTACAAAAAACACGGCGCTGTCGTGGCGGATACGCCGTTTTTTTCCGAGGTGACAGAAGGGATTTCCTTAGAATGCAAGAGACAGAAATATAAATTGAAAATCAGTTATATTTATGAAGATGAGGATACTCTTGCCAAACAGATCGAGGATATCCAGTTTTCAGACTGTACCGGCATCATTCTTCTCGGTACGGAAATGAGTGCGGAGGACTTGAAGCCGTTTCTGATGCTTCCCGTCCCCCTTGTTTTGTTGGATGCCTATTTCGATGCACTGTCCTGCGACTGTGTATTAATCAATAATCATCAAGGCGCCTATCTTGCAACGCAATACCTGATCCGTAAGTGCAAGACCCAGCCCGGTTATCTGCGCTCTTCCTATCAGATCAGTAATTTTGCTGAGCGCGCCACCGGATTCTATAATGCAATCCGGGATTCCGGTTTTTCTGCTTCCAAAAGCATTGTGCACCGGCTTTCTCCTTCCATGGACGGCGCATGTTCTGACATGTTAGAGATTATTCACTCCGGAGAATCCCTTGCATCCTGCTATTTTGCCGACAATGATCTGATTGCCGTAGGCGTCATGAAAGCCTTAAAACAGTGCGGTATTCGTATTCCGCAAGATGTCTCCATCATCGGATTCGATAATATGCCCGTCAGCAGCGTGATTGAGCCGATGTTGACTACGATCCATGTCCCGAAACAGTATATGGGCGAAATTGCCGTACAGCGTCTTGCTGCCCGACTGAAATCACCTGGGGAACCGCCTGTAAAAATACAGGTATCTACTTCATTGATTAAGAGGCAGAGTACGTTGCGGTGATGCTACTCCACTCTGATACAATATCCCTCATATATTCCCACTGGAACATTCTCCCCAAAAGAATATTCTTCCATGGTCTCCTTCTCAAATTGATACACGATCACTTGTTTCTTGACGGGGTCTACAATCCAGTATTCTCTTACACCGGCAGTCCGGTACTTAAATAGTTTTGTAAAATAATCCATTGCCTTACTGCCCAGTGAAACAACTTCGATGATCCAGTCAGGCGCACCATTGCACCCCTTATCGGTAATCTTGTTTTTGTCACAAATAATGGACAGATCCGGCTCTACATAGTTCTTGTCATTTTCCTCTAAAAAGACTGCAAACGGAGCTGGAAACACTTCGCATTCGCCGCCGCGTTCCTTTATATAATTTCCAATCTCTCTGTCAAAGAAATGAACGAATCTTTGATGGATTGTATTCGGCGGAGCCATATAATAAATCTTTCCGTCAATCAGCTCTGCACGCTCTCCATCTGGCAGGGCATAAATATCATCGATTGTATAGATTTCTTCTTCTCTCAATGCATCCATCTGCTGTACCTCCGCTTATATCTTTATTATAAGCAGTATTTATCGTAAATACAACGGATTTGCATTTGGGTTTTAGGAAAATTCAGTAATGACTTTTTGGAGAATCAGGGATAAAATTCTTTACGCCTAATACGATCTTGAGTGCTAAAGATTGGTGATACCTCGCCAGAAGTCAATGAAACTGCCGCTTTACAAGCATCTAATCTCCATAAAGCGGCAGCACTCTTACATCACAACTATTATTACATTAACTTACGGAACAACTCTTTCAAATCTTCCACATTCGTATCTTTCGGATTGCCCGGACAACATGCATCTGCAAATGCTGACTCCGCCAGGAAATCAAGATCCTCTTCCTTCAACGCCTCTAACTTCGCAGGAATACCTACGTCTTCGGATAACTGACGCACTGCTGCAACTGCCGCTTTGCGGTACTCTTCCTGTGACATGCCGGTCGTGTCCACGCCCATCGCCTCCGCGATATCTTTAAACTTCTCACCGGTCGTCTCAGCATTATATTCCATAACGATCGGAAGCATCATCGCACAAGCCACGCCGTGAGGTGTGTCATAAACCGCGCCCAGCGTATGCGCCATCGAATGTGCAATGCCGAGTCCTACATTAGAAAATGCCATACCAGTCACAAACTGTCCGAGAGCCATGCCTTCACGTCCTTCTGCTGTGTTCTCCACCGCGCCTCGCAAGTTCTCCGAGATCAGTTTGATCGCCTCAAGGTTCAGACAGTCAGCCAATCTCCATGCCGACTTCGTGGTATAGCCTTCGATGGCATGTGTCAGAGCATCCATACCGGTTGCCGCAGTCAATCCCTTGGGCATACTGGACATCATCTCAGGGTCTACGATCGCAATGTCCGGAATGTCGTTGACATCCACGCACACAAATTTTCTCTTCTTCTCAACATCCGTGATAACGTAATTGATTGTCGCTTCCGCCGCCGTGCCCGCCGTCGTCGGAACTGCGATTGTAAACACCGTCTTATTCTTCGTCGGGGCTACGCCTTCAAGAGAACGCACATCCTCAAACTCTGGATTGTTGATGATAATACCGATTGCCTTGCCGGTGTCCATGGAAGAACCGCCGCCGATCGTGATCATGTAATCTGCGCCGGATGCCTTGTATGCAGCTACACCTGCCTTCACGTTCTCAATCGTCGGATTCGGTTTGATATCCGAATATATCTCATAGGCGAGATTTTCCGCATCAAGCAGACTCGTAACCTTGGCCGTCACCCCAAACTTCACCAGATCCGGATCAGATGCTACAAACGCCTTCTGAAATCCTTTGCTCTTGATAATACCCGGAATTTCTTTGATCGCTCCCGCGCCATGATAAGAAATCCCATTCAATACAAAACGATTCACCATAATAAAATACCTTCCTTTCTTTTTATAAATCAGTTTCCTTGGGAAACCCTTCTACATATTGTACCACATTTTTCCTATTTGTAATTATGTTCTTTTATCGCCTCATACTGCTTCGGCGTGATTGTCAGGATCGTCCCGTGTTTGAATCCATATGGAAAATAAAACTGCTCGTCCGCCCGCACAAACCGACCGCTCTCCAGGGAATCTGCAACAAACGGCACATATCCCTGTCCCTCTCCCGGAACGCCATAATAATCGAGGAAAAGACACCATTTTCCGTCTTCCACGCACACCGCCGTCGCCGCCTCGTAAACGCCAGGCTCCAATCCCGCCATGCTTTCATCAAACGCCTCGATCTGCTCATAAGGACCTTTCAGACGTTTGGAACGAAGCATAATATTGTGTCCACCCTTTTCGTCGCTTTTTAAAAACATATAGTATATGCCATTTTCTTCATAAATCGCTGAATCGATCACGCTGTCTGTCGGATGCCGGTACAACACTTCGGGTTTCGTAAAGTTTGTAAAATCCTTCGTATGACAGCAATAGATCGCCTTCTTGCCATAATCGTTGTCCGCATGGGAAGAAGACCAATGCACCAGATAATCCTCGTTTTCCTTATCATAGATAATGTCCGGTGCCCAGAGACATCCAAATTTCTCATCTCCAATTTGAACCAGTTTCTGCTCCGTCCAGTGCAGCAAATCTTCCGACTCCCACAGCGACAGACACTTGCTCCCATTTCTCGAAATCTCTTCCCAGCGGTCACGATATTCGCCCCGCATTCCGTATGCCAACGAAAGATCCGTCGCGAGGATAACGTATTTCTGCGTCTCATGGCAGAATGTGATCGTAAAATCCCGCGCGCCCTTGTCGCCATAATAGCACCAGAGCACCGGATTGCCGTCGTTCACCTTTTCCCAGTGAAAACCGTCTTTGCTGACACCAAAATAGACCTGTTCCCCGTCCGGCGTGCTTTTTTCTTTAAAATGTACGAATAAATATGCCTGTTTCATTCATTTTTCCTCATAGACTATTTCAGGTTCAGTTTCGCAAAAAGATCGCCGAGGCTTGTCCCCACGCTCTCACTCGAACCATACTGTTTTACGTCAATGTTCTCTACTTCTTCCGCCTGCTGTTCTTCCAACTCCTTCATACTCAAAGAAATCTTCCCGTCGTTCGTGTTTAACACCTTAACTTTCACTTGATCTCCAACTTTAAGCACCTCGGAAGGTTTCTTAATCCTCCGCTGGCAGATCTGGGAAATATGCACCAGCCCGCTCAGACCGTCCTTTAAGTCCACAAAAGCGCCATATGGCTGTAAACTTTCCACCTTGCCTTCCAGAATCGTGCCGGGAACGATCATTGCTACCTTGTGGTCATGCTCTTCCTTTGCCTTTTCCCGTAGAATTTCCCTTGCGGAAAGCACCAGTTTTTCTTTGTCCCGATCAACAGTGATTACCCTTACTTCTAGCGTTTTCCCCTTGTAATCCTCAAGATTTTCCACATAGGAAATATCGAGATGGGACGCGGGTATAAAACCTCTGATTCCTTCCAGATAAGCAACGACTCCGCTGTTAACAACCTCGCTCACCTTGACGGTAACGTCTTTCTTTTCCTCCATATAGCCTGCAAGCACGTCCCACGCGAGTACGGCATTTGCTTCTCTTCGGGAAAGAAGGATATTGCCCTGTCCGTCGTCCATCTTGATCACAGATGCCTCGATCACGTCACCCTCATGCACATCTGACATAAGAGAAAAATCAGGGTCGTCGCTCATGTCCGCCGCCTTGATGATGCCCTGTGTGTAATACTTAAGATCAAGAGTCACCTCTTCCTCATTGACATCGATTACCGTACCCTTGATCACGTCGCCTTCATTAATCGTGCGGAAAGATGCTTCCAGTTCTTTTTCGTAGTCCTTCATTGTTTCTTCCATAACTTCCTCCATACTAAATTTTCCTTTATAAATATTTTCCATAGTATAACATATTTAAACGGGATAAACCATAGTGACTGACAACAATGCACGGAAATCAATTTTCAAAAAAGAGGAAATGTGATATTATGTAAACATGATG
>JAMPGN010000064.1 GCA_023663915.1 Eubacterium sp.
GTATCATTTGTGGATTTTTGTGGTTACAATTGTTGTCTCCGCTGTCACGGTGTTGATTTCCGCATGGCTGCCGGCGAGGAAGCTTGGCAGATTGACGCCGCTGCAGGCGATACGGGACACGGGCGGATTACAGCTGAAAAAGAAAAGCCATTCCCGCATTTTGCCGTTGCTGTTCGGCATAGAGGGGGAGCTTGCTGGAAACGCGCTGAGAGCACAGAAAAAGGCGCTTAGAACGTCTACCATATCTCTGACGTTATCTTTTCTGGGGTTCACGTTGATGCTTTGTTTTTTCAAACTTTCTCAAATTAGTACGGACTATACTTATTTTGCGAGGTATCAGGATGCATGGGACGTGATGGCGACTGTGCGGAATGTGGAGCTCAAGGATTTCAAGTTGCTTTCGGACATTCAGACGAAAGTGTCAAAACAAGGAGCGTTGAGTTGTGTGATATATCAAAAAGCGTCCGCGACTGCACAGATTCCAGCATCTGCGGTGAGCGATGAGTTAAATCGGCTGGGCGGGTTGGAGGCAGTCGGACAGATAGAAGCGATAGCGGACGAGGGCATGACAGAAACAGATACAGTATCGGAAGTCGGAAAGGGAAAAGAGCTGGAAGGAAATGCCAGGAGCGAAGAAAAATCGTATCTGGTACAGATGCCGATCATCATAATGGACGATGCAGGGTTTCAAGAATATTGCGGTCAGATTGGTGTGACTCCGCGGCTGGACGGTGCGATTGTTCTGAATCGGATATGGGATAGTCTTAACAGTAATTTCCGTTATCCGGAATACGTTCCCTATGTGAAGGAGAGTGGAAGCACGACATTGCGACGCGGCGGGCAGGCAGCACAAGGCATTGAGGTAAAGGACGAGGCAGAAGGAGACGTGGGAAATAATATCCTAGAAATTCCAATTATTGGATACACAGACCAAGTCCCTGTTTTGCGGGAAGAATATGATGATTATGCATTTGTGCATGTGATGCCACTGTCTTTATGGAGAGAAGTATCGGAGAAGACAGGACAGGATATAAATGTTGAAAAAGATGTCTATGTGCGTATCTTGATGGATCGTGCAAAGAATATAGACAAAAGTATGGAAAAGAGTAATGCTGTGGCAATGCAGGAAGACGAACTGATTTTACGGTTTAACCAGATTGAGGAATCCCTCACACAATTAATCGGTCAGGAGTACGAGATAGAGACGGAAAACCGTATACAAGAAAAAGTGACCAATGACAGGCTCCTATGGGGATATCAGGTGGTGCTCGGTATTTTCTGCGCCCTGCTTGCCGTCATCGGGCTGGCAAATGTTTTTTCCTACACGATGGGATTCCTGCGCCAAAGAAGACGCGAGTGCGCAAGATACCTCTCGGTAGGCATGACACCCGACAACCTAAGAAAAATGTTTCGCATCGAGATACTGATAATCGCGGGCCGCCCGGTTTTGATTACGCTGCCACTCACAGCCTTAGCTGTGTCGCTTATGATAAAGGCAAGTTATTTGAATCCGACGGAGTTTTGGGTGCATGCGCCTTATGTGCCGATTGCGGTCTTTCTTGTGGCGATTTTTGGATTCGTTGCGATCGCTTACGGTATAGGTGGAAGGCGGATATTGCGGGACAGTCTGGTTGAGGCGTTGCGGAATGAGGCGGTGATGTGATAGGTTGTGTGTTCAAACCTATAAAAAAGTGTTATACTGATACACGAAATAGGAGGCACACCCATGAAAGACCAAAGAAGCAAACCAGCCAAAATCCAAGTACGCGGCGCACGCGTGCACAATCTGAAAAATATCGACGTAGAGATCCCGCTCAACCAGATCGTGGCAATAGCCGGGGTGTCCGGCTCCGGGAAATCGTCTCTTGCTCTGGGCGTTTTGTATGCCGAGGGTTCCAGACGCTATCTCGATTCCCTTTCCACTTATACGAGAAGAAGGATGACGCAGTCCGCAAAGGCGCAGGTAGATGAGGTCTTGTATGTTCCTGCGTCCCTTGCATTGCACCAGCGTCCGGGCGTTCCCGGCATCCGCAGTACCTTCGGGACGGGGACGGAACTGTTAAACAGTCTCAGGTTGATGTTTTCAAGGCTGTCGAACCATCGTTGCCCGAACGGACATGAGCAGGAACCGACTCTGGCGGTTGCCGCCGAGCAGGAACTTGTCTGCCCGGAATGCGGTGCAGGATTTTATGCACTGTCAGCCGAAGAACTTGCATTTAACAGCCAGGGCGCGTGCCATACCTGCGGTGGAACCGGAGTGGTACGCACGGTTGACCGGGCGACGCTTGTGCCCGATGAGTCCCTCTCGATCGATGAAGGCGCTGTCGCACCGTGGAACTCCTTAATGTGGTCGTTGATGACGGATGTCTGCCGTGCTATGGGAGTCCGCACAGACGTGCCGTTCTGTGAGCTGACAGAACAGGAACGAAATATCGTATACAACGGTCCGGCGGAGAAAAAACATATTTTTTACAAATCCAAGAACTCAAACGAGGCAGGAGAACTGGATTTTACCTATTTCAATGCGGTCTATACCGTGGAAAATGCCTTGTCGAAGGTCAAGGATGAGAAGGGCATGAAGCGCGTGGAGAAATTCTTGAAACAGGATATATGCCCCGATTGCGGCGGAACGCGGTTGTCCGCTGCAGCGAGAGCGCCAAAACTACGTGGGATCGGGTTGGATGAAGCCTGCAAAATGACGCTCACGGAATTGATTTCATGGGTGGAGGGCGTTCCCGGATCTTTACCTGAAAAGATGCGTCCCATGGCAGAAAGCATCTGTGAGTCGTTTACCGATGTGGCGAAGAGGCTGATGGATCTCGGACTCGGTTATCTGACGCTTGACCGTGCCGCCGCCACGCTTTCTACGGGGGAACGCCAGCGTATGCAGCTCGCCCGCGCGGTGCGCAACCGCACGACAGGCGTTTTGTATGTGTTGGACGAGCCTTCGATCGGTCTGCATCCTTCTAACATCGTGGGACTTACCGGTGTGATGCACGATCTGATTGCGGACGGCAATTCCGTAATTCTTGTTGACCATGATACACAGATTTTGTCGGAGGCGGACTGGTTGATTGAGATGGGACCGGAAGCCGGTGCGGGAGGCGGACTGGTAATCGCAGAAGGAACAATCGCGGACATAGAGCGAAACGATCATTCTATGATCGGTTCTTTTCTTGCCAGAAAAGCGGATGTGCGTGTGAGGGAACGCACCAACGCGGGGCAGATGTTTGACCTTGGGAAAATCCATCTATCCACAGACGCAATCCATACTGTGAAACCGCTTGAAACGGATTTTCCAAAAGGAAGGCTCACGGTTGTGACAGGTGTGTCAGGTTCGGGGAAGACAACGCTGATCCTGGAAAGTCTGATTCCCGGAATGGAGGCGGCGATTGCAGGACGAAATCTGCCGGAGCATATC
Organism: Eubacterium sp.; assembly: GCA_023663915.1. Next base: position 3,422 of record JAMPGN010000064.1, read on the forward strand.
AAAGGCATAGAAGCGGACGGCATTGAGCACATCAAGTTGATCGATGCCGCGCCGATCGGCATCAATGTTCGTTCTACTGTTGCGACTTACGCCAATGTGCATGACGAACTGCGTAAGATATACGCGCGGACGGCAAGTGCGAAAGAGCTGGGATTCAAGGCTGGGGATTTTTCCTATAATACAGGTAGATTGCGCTGTCCGGTGTGTGACGGAACAGGTGAGATCAGTCTCGATGTGCAGTTTTTGCCGGACGTGGATATTCCCTGTCCGGATTGCCATGGATCGCGCTATGGCAAAGATGCGTACCGGGTAAAGCATTTGAACAAGTCTGGAGTGTCCCGTTCCCTGCCGGAACTGATGGATATGGACGTGAATACCGCGCTGGATTTTTGCAAGGATTGGAAGACCGTTTACCAGCGGTTACAGGTTTTGCAGAGTCTTGGGCTGGGATATCTGACGCTTGGCGAGGAGACGCCGAACCTTTCCGGTGGAGAGGCACAGCGGTTAAAGCTGGCAAGTGAAATGGGGAAAGCGCAGACGGATTCGATCTTTGTCTTCGATGAGCCGACGATCGGTCTTCATCCGTTGGACGTGCGAACACTTTTGCAGGTGTTCCAGACGCTGATCGACAACGGGGCTACGGTCATCGTGATTGAGCATGATCTGGACGTGATCCGCAATGCGGACTATGTCATTGATATGGGTCCGGGCGGCGGTGAAGAAGGCGGGCGGATCGTCGCCGTGGGAACGCCGGAAGAGATCGCGTCGAATGCGGGGAGCGTTACGGGGCGGTTTTTGTAATGTGAGAGAAAATTCAGATAGATTGATTTTACGACAGAAAACAAATATACTGTAAATATAAGAAATCGGAAAATCCGAAAGATCAGAAAGAAAAGGGAGAGGGATTGACTCATGGCAAGAGTGTTGGGAATCGGGCATCAGGACTTTGAGAAAGTCAGAATGAGCAATAATTTTTATATCGACAAAACAGATTTTATTGCTAAATGGTGGGAGGCAAACGATGATGTCACGCTGATCACACGCCCAAGACGATTCGGTAAAACTTTGAATATGAGTATGTTGGAGAAATTCTTTTCCGTAAAATATGCCGGACGAAGTGATCTATTTGAGGGGCTTTCCATATGGGAGAAAGAGAAATACCGGAAGATACAGGGTACATGGCCGGTGATCAGCCTTTCTTTTGCGAATATAAAAGATCAAAGCTATGCGACAGCGCGAAAAAAGATCTGTCTGCTTTTGTCCGAACTCTATTCACAGAATCGTTTCCTGCTAGAGACGGGAATCTTAGACAATAAGGAAAAGGATTTCTTTGAGAGCGTGGAAATCGGAATGGACGATGTGACGGCAACGATGGCTATTTACCAGTTATCTTCTTATTTGTCACGTTATTATCAAAAGAAAGTGATTGTTCTTTTGGACGAATATGACACGCCGATGCAGGAAGCCTATGTAAGTGGTTATTGGGAAGAGATTGTTGTTTTTATCAGAAGCATGTTTAATTCTACGTTTAAAACAAACCCTTATCTGGAACGCGCTATTATGACAGGGATTACGAGGGTAAGTAAGGAATCGATCTTTTCTGACTTAAACAATCTTGAGGTAGTGACAACGACTTCAACGAAATATGCGAATTATTTTGGCTTTACTGAGAAGGAAGTATTCGCGGCATTGGAAGAGTACGGTATGTCCGACAGAAAACAGCAGGTCAGGGAATGGTATGATGGTTTTACATTCGGAAACAAAACAGACATTTATAACCCGTGGTCGATCATTCATTTCCTTTCCGAACAAAGAGTGGGCACTTATTGGGCAAATACGAGTAGTAACAGTCTGATTGGAAATTTGATTCGGAGGGGCAGCATAGAGGTCAAAATGACGATGGAGAGGCTGCTGCAAGGAGAAACTTTTCATACTACGATTGATGAGCAGATTGTTTTCGATCAGTTGGATCGAGGAGACGATGCGGTGTGGAGTCTTTTCCTTGCAAGTGGTTATTTGAAGGTTGTGAATTATGAGTTTAACGTCGCGCGCAGAAAAGCGGAGGTCGAATTGAAATTGACGAATGTAGAAACGCTGGCGATGTTCGAGCAGATGATCGAAAGATGGTTTGGCAGATGCCATGGAGCAGACAACGCATTTCTTCAAGCGATGATGGCGGATGATGTGAAAGCGATGAACGGTTACATGAACAGAATAACGACAGAGATGTTTAGTTATTTTGATACGGGGAGCGGTTCGTCAAGTCAAGAGCCGGAACGCTTCTATCATGGGTTTGTGCTTGGATTGATGGTGGAATTGGCTGACCGGTATGTGATTACCTCGAATCGGGAGAGTGGTTTCGGAAGATATGATGTGATGTTAGAACCGAGGACGTCTGAGAACAATGCAATAATTTTGGAGTTCAAAGTGCAGGAGAAGGATGAGAAAGAACTCACAGATACGGTAGAAAAGGCGTTAAGACAGATCGAAAAGAAAAACTATAAGGCGGCATTGATAGCAAAAGGGATTTCAGCAGGGCGGATCAAGGCTTATGGATTTGCTTTTTGCGGAAAAAAAGTACTTATCGGGAAAGAATAGGAGAAGGGCGGCAGGAAATTTCACTGCCGCCTCTTCAATGAATCGCATCCCGCGACCGAGCAAAGCTCGTTTTTTTGTACGCAAACAAATCTTTCCAGATACTCGGATGGAACAACAATAACAGCGGGAACAGCTCCAGCCTTCCGGCAAGCATGTCGAACATGAGGACATATTTGGCGAAATTGGAGAAGAAACCGAAGTTAGCCGCCGGACCGACCATCTCCAGTCCTGGTCCGATATTGTTGATGGTGGCGGCTACCGCCGTGAATCCGGTTACGAGATCCGTATCGTCAAACGACACCAGAAATACCGACAGGACAAAAAGCACCATAAAAGTAATGATATACACATTGACCGTTCGCATAGTCTCATGATCTATAGGTTTTTCGTCCATCTGGATTTTCTTGATGCTCTTCGGGTGGATAAAAGAAGTAAATTCCTTTTTCACCGTCTTGAAAAGGATGACGAAACGGGATACCTTGATGCCGCCTCCGGTACTGCCCGCGCATGCTCCAACGAACATCAAAAGGACAAGGATGACCTTGCAAGTACCTGTCCATGTGTTAAAGTCGGTGGTCGAGAATCCGGTGGTGGTGATGATGGAAGCAACCTGGAATGCTGCTTGTGTCAATGCCTCAAACGCGCTGGCGCAGGTGTTGAGGATACTGAGGAAGATGATGCCGACTGCGGCAATAATCGTCAGTAAATAGTAACGAATCTCTTCCATTTTCAAGGCTCTCTTGATCTTGCCGAAAATAATCAGGTAATAGGCGTTAAAATTAATGCCAAACAAAATCATAAATATTGTAACGACCCACTGTAAATAAGGAGAATAGCTGGCAAAGCTGTCGTTTTTGATGCCGAAACCGCCGGTGCCAGCCGTGCCGAAACCTGTGCACAGCGCATCGAACAGGGGCATTTTGCCAATGAGGAGAAGCAGAATTTCCACCACGGTCATGCCGAAATAGATCAGATAGAGGATTCTTGCAGTATATTTTACTTTCGGTACGAGTTTGCCTACAGAAGGGCCGGGACTTTCCGCGCGCATCAGGTTGATGTTGGAGCCACCACTTAGCGGAACGATGGCAAGCAGGAAGACTAACACGCCCATGCCGCCGATCCAGTGCGTAAAACTGCGCCAGAACAACGAGCAGTGCGAGAGCACCTCCACGTCGCTCAAGACGCTTGCTCCGGTGGTCGTAAAGCCGGAGATCGTCTCAAACAAAGCATCTGTAAAAGAAGGAATCTCCCCGGTCAGACAGAACGGAAGACACCCAAAAAAACTTAAGAAGATCCAACTGAGTGAGGTGGTGATACAGCCTTCTTTCAGATAAAAAACGCTGTCTTTCGGCTTCCTTCTCGTCATCAGAAATCCCAGTACAAAACAAAATGCGGCGACAGGCAGATACCACAGTCCTTCTTTCTCGGCGTAAAAGAGCGCAATGATACAAGGAAGGAGAAGCAGTACGGCTTCTGTTTTTAAAACATGTCCCAAAATATATCGAATGATTGAACTGTTCATTTCTCTTGTTTCCTCTGTTAGTTTAAAATATCCTGAATTGAATTAAATCCCGTATGCGTGGTCACGATCATGACAGTGTCACCGACTTTGATCGAATCCTGCCCGCTAGGGATGATGATCGAACCATTCCGGTTGATAAAGGAGATCAGAAGTCCTTTCTTGAGGGAAAGATCCATCAGCGGAATGTTTGTGACCTTCGATTCGTTTTCCACACGAAACTCGATCGCCTCGACACGGGAGTCGAACATATGGTAAAGCGTCTCAATGTTGCTGTTCATGGAATCTTTTTTCGCGCGAACATAGGCAATGATCGCCTCGGAAGCAATAAACTTCGGATAGATGACGCTGCCGAGATCCAGATTGCTCACCACGTCGTCAAAAGTGATGCGGTTGATTTTCGTGATCACTTTTGCCTGAGAGACCATTTTAGCGTGGAGCGTGAGCATGATATTCTCCTCGTCGATACCGGTCAGCGGAACAAAAGATTCCACATATTCGATCCCCTCTTCCTTGAGCAATCCCTCGTTTGTTCCGTCGCCGTTGATGATGATCGCTTTCGGCAGAAGAATGCTTAATTCCTCACAGCGTTTTACATTGCTTTCGATGATCTTGACGGAGATCCCCATATGGAGAAGCTGTGAGGCGAGATAGTAAGCGGATTTGCCGCCGCCGATAATCATGGTATTTTTAACGGCGTGTGTCTTAAAGCCGATCTTTTTTAAAAAAGTTTTGGCGCTTGCCCGCGAAGCAACGAAGGAGAGCAGATCGCCTTTCTGTATCCGGAAATTACCGGAAGGAATATGGATGTCTTTGTCACGCTCCACGGCACAGATCAGTATGTGGTCGGCAATATTCTTGCCAAGTGCCCTGCCGAGTTCCATGATTGTCATACCGTCTAGCTGGTTGCCGTCCGGCACTTTTAACTTAATCATTTCCGCCTGACCGTGTGCAAAAGTGCTGACTTCCAACGCGGTAGGAAGAAAAAGGATGCGTGCCGCCTCGCGTGCTGCCTCAAGCTCCGGATTGATAATCATGGCGAGTCCGAGTTTTTCCCGCAAATAGTTTGCCTCTTTGCTGTAATCCGGAGTGCGAACCCTGGCGATTGCGGAACAGTTACCGACACGCTTCGCAACGGTACAGCACAGAAGATTTAATTCGTCGGAATCAGTCACGGAAATAATCAGGTCGGCATTCTCGATGCCGGCTTCCATCTGAACGCTGAAACTCGCGCCATTTCCGACAATTCCTAGAATATCATACAGCCCGGTCATCTCCTGGATCTTCTGGGCGTTGCTATCGACAAGAGTAATGTCATGCCCCTCTTTGACGAGCTGGGCGAGGATCGTCCTGCCGACTTTGCCGCATCCGACAATAATGATTTTCAATCCCTGGTCATCCAAATTCTTTTGTTTAAACATTTTTTCTCCATTCCGCCATACGGTATTAAGGTATGGGCATATGCAAGTATAATATAGCACCTTATGAGAAAAAAAGCATTATGTTTTTTTATTAATACAAATTGGATACTCCGGGGAAAGTTCCTATCTCCATGGTCGCGTTTTTGCTTTTCCAAATGTAAAATCAGCCGTTGAAATTGCAGCTTGTGCAGGGAAGGCTTGCAGTTATCATGGAAAGCGGTAGAATAGGACAAAAGAAACGGTATGCGTATCAAAAGTTATGGAGGAATTGCAGTGAAGATAAGATATAAGAGGGATTCTTCTTTGCGGGAAGACACGGTGGATATACAGTACCGGGAGGAGAATGAGCAGATCGAGGTCATTCGGAACTTTTTTTCCTCGCTGCAGAGTATTACGGGGAAAAGGGATGACGAGGTGTGCGTGTTACATCCGGGAAGCATTTATTATCTGGAAATGGTCGATCGGAAATTTTTTGCTTATCAGGAAAAGGACGTATACCAGATCGATTATAGCATGAAGCATTTTCTGGATTGTTTTAAAGACGAGGGATTTGTGCAGATCAGTAAGAATACAGTCGTGAATCTATATCGGATAAAGTGGGTACGGACGGATTTAAACATGCGTTTGAAACTGGTATTGGATAACGATGAGACGATTGTTTTAAACAGGACTTACAAGAAAAATTTTCTTGATGCGTTGTATCATATACAGGAGGTGTGCTATGAAAATCATCAATAAACAGAATTTCTTTCCGACGGTGTGCGTTGTCTATACGCTGCTTGTGCTGGGAAAGCTCGTACTTGAATATATCGTGCAAGGTGTGTGGGGGAACTATCAAGGCAATCTTCTTTTGATGTTTGTGTTGTCTACGCTGGCGGTTTTTGTGTTGTCGCAGTATTACCGTTTTCAGAAATACCCTTTGATTGCGGTGATCGTAGGGCAGTATCTGGTATTGATCGGCGGTGTAATGTTTTTTACATGGATATCGGGATTTTTTGAGCCGATGCATGAACATGGATATCGGGATATGTTTCTGTCGTTCAGCATTCCTTATGTGCTGTGGGTGGTCGCTTATTATACACGGATGTTCCGCGAGGTGAGGGCAGCAAATAGGGCATTGGGGGAGATTAAGAAGGGGAAGGGTTAAAGAAGGCAGGTAGAAAAGGGAAATGAAAGTGAAGGCAGATCAGACAGGAAAAAGAGAAGAAATGGAAAGGAAAATAGATAAAAAAATAACCGGAATGGATTATCTCGGACTTGGCTTGTACGCTTTCGGCGGACTTGGTATGGAAGTGGTTTACGCCTATTTCTTGGAGCCGATGCTTTATGGTGCATCAATGCGGGAGTGGTCTTCGGCGCAGCTCATCATGCATTGGATTCTGACGTGCGCTACATGGGGAGTCTGGGCTGCTGTTCTCATTCGGACAGCGGAAAGAAAATACAGCTTTTCGCTGACGCACAAAGGGACAAAGCTGACGCGTGTAAGAATCATCCTCTGCCTTGTGTTTATTGTGGCGGCATTTCTGGTCGATTATATAACGTGGGGAGGATTTAAGGTGTATCTGGAATATGCGGGGAAGGGGTTTGTGCTTTTCTTTTTTCAGTATGTTTATTATGCCTTCGAGACGATGCTTTTTCTGCTCATCATCGTATTCGGACAGAAAGCGTGTGAGGTCTGGTTTCATAGAGAGAATTTTCCGTTCGGCGGAGTAATCTGCGGGCTGACATGGGGACTGGCACACATATTTAGCAAAGATATTCTGACGGGTATGCTTGGTCTTGTACTCGGTGTGGCGCTGGGAAGTGTGTATCTTGTAGTCGGCAGGGATTTACGGAAGGCGTATGCGGTGATGTTTTTCATGTTTGTGCTGTGACGGGGCTGGCGACGGGTTCTGGCTGCGCAGCGCCAGGGTGTGTCAGTTGCGGGACTGGCTATGCGTATGTATTGCTGCAGTGTGCCGTTACGGAATTGGTTATGCTTATGTATTGCCGCAATGCATGTTGGCTGCGCAGACGGATTGTGCTTGCGCAACCGATAGTGTCTGGGCTGACGCTTAGAATATGTCGCGCAACCGACGTTGCAACTCTATGATGATAAGAAAACGGCAGGAGGTTATTGTCATGGAGAACAAACTATTTACAAGGGATTTTACATTGGTGGTGGTCGGACAGATCATCTCACTTTTTGGCAATGCGGCGGTTCGGTTTGCATTGCCGTTATTTTTACTGAACCAGACGGGGTCGTCGGCGTTGTATGGGGCGGTTATGGCGTGTGCTTTTGTGCCGTCGATTGTCTTGTCGCCTGTGGGCGGACTGGTTGCGGACCGGGTAAATAAACGAAATGTGATGGTGATACTGGATTTTTCTACGGCGGGATTGCTCCTGTTTTTTCTGTTGTTGATGGATCGTGTGAGTCTGGTGTTGGCGCTCGCGGTCACATTGATGCTATTGTACGGCATTGCAGGCGCTTACCAGCCTGTTGTTCAAGCGAGTGTTCCTGTGTTGGTGGGGCAGAAACAGATTATGCGTGCAAATGCGGTGATCAATGTGGTCGGGTCTTTCGCTTCGTTGCTCGGACCAGTTCTGGGTGGGATTCTGTACAGTGCATACGGTCTGATTCCCGTGCTTAAGGTATGTATTGTCAGCTTTGTACTGTCTGCGGTGATGGAGCTTTTCATCCGGATTCCCTATCGGAAACAGGAGGCTAGGGGTGGGGTTTGGCAGGTCGCGCGCCGAGATATGGCGGAGAGTATTCATTTTATATACAAGGAAAAGCCGTTGATTGGTAAGGGAGTATTCGTAGTCTGCGGGATGAACTTGTTTCTGTCTGCAATGATTGTGGTCGGGCTGCCGTATCTGATTACAGAGGTGCTTCCGTTCACGGCAGTGCAGGCTAACAGGCTGTACGGTTATGCGCAGGGAGTGATGGCGGCAGGCGGTATTGCAGGCGGAATTGGCGCGGGTGTTCTGGCGGAGAGATTGCAGTTAAAAAGGGCGGGAGATATGTTGATTGCTGGATCGATCTGTGTATTTCCGATCGGGTTTGCGTTGCTGTGGTTTCGTTCCGGCATGGCGGTATATCTGACAATCACGGTATGCTGTTTCGCCATTCTGCTGATCTCCACAATTTTCTCGGTACAGGTGATGTCTTTCGTACAGGTGCAGACACCTGAAAATCTGACCGGCAAAGTGATTGCGATGGTCATGACGGCTGCCATGTGCGCACAGCCGTTAGGGAGTGCGGTGTATGGAATGCTTTTTGAGATCTGTGCAGGAAAAGAAGAGGCGGTTGTGTTGTTTGCGGGGGTTGTATCATTGGTTATTGCGGTTAGGGCGCGAAAGTTGTTTGGGGAGTTGGGGTGATTTGTGCTATAATAACAGAAACGCCTCCAGAGAGACCGCTTTTATGAGTAAAAACAAAGAAAGCGAGGAAAACATATGCTGAACATACTGTCAAGTCTGGACGACAATATATTACTCTTTTTTCAGGAAGTAATCAGGAATCCTGTGATGACGCCGATTCTTAAAGTGATCACGACACTCGGAAACGGCGGCGCGATATGGATTGCACTGACGGTTCTCCTGTTACTACTCCCGAAGACAAGAAAAGTCGGATTTATGACGTCGCTGTCACTAATTGGCACATTGCTGATTAATAACATGTTTCTTAAGAACCTGGTAAACCGTACCCGTCCTTATGAGGTGATCGAAGGGCTGACTTATCTGGTGCGAACGCCTACGGATTCCTCTTTTCCGTCGGGGCATTCGGCATGTGCTTTTGCGGTGGCGTGCATCATGTTTCGCAGGCTTCCTAAGAGATATGGCATTCCAGCGCTGGTTCTTGCGATTGTGATTGCGTTGTCGCGGTTATATGTAGGCGTGCACTATCCGAGTGACGTGTTGTTCGGGACGCTTAGCGGCATTGTGATCAGTTATGCGGCGGAGGCGGTCGCGGAGTGGATTCTAAAGCGAAAAGTGGGAGCGGAGGATGCAGGAGATTGAAAGAGAGGAGCTTACAATGGAAAAAATAAAATTTGCAATTCTGGCGCCGGGCGGTATTGCTAACTGTATGGCGGAGGCGGTAAGTCAGATTGAAGAGATCGAGTGTTATGCGGTCGCGTCAAGAAGCTATGACCGGGCAAAAAGTTTTGCGGACAAGTGGGGGTTTCAGAAAGCCTATGGATCTTATGAGGAGATGGCGGAAGATCCTCAGGTGGAACTGGTTTACGTTGCGTCACCGCACTCGCATCACTATCCGTATGCGAAACTGTGTTTGGAACACGGAAAACATGTACTTTTGGAAAAGGCTTTTACTGTGAATGCGGCGCAGGCGGAAGAACTGATTGCGCTGGCAAGGGACAAAGGGCTTCTTCTGGCGGAGGCGTTTTGGCCGAGATATATGCCGAGCAGAAAAATGATAGACGATCTGATTGCGCAAGGCACAATCGGGGAAATACATGCAGTAATGGCGGATTTCGGCGCACCGCTTAAGCATGTTGAAAGATTGAGCAATCCGGCGTTAGCGGGCGGTGCACTTTTGGATCTTGGAGTCTATCCGCTCAACTTTGCCTTGACCATTTTTACCGGCAAAATCCGAGCTATCCAGTCGAGCGCGGTCATGTCCCCGCAAGGAGTGGACTGGATGAACGGAATTACACTTAGCTTCGAGGATGGCAGGATCGCGGTTCTTCATAGTAATATGCTTGCCTGTATGGATAACCGCGGCGTGATCTACGGGGACAAAGGATATATCGAGATGGGCGATCTGAATAACTGTTCGGAGATACGGGTCTATGACGCGAATAAGAAAATGACTGCGTCTTATCCGGTGCCGGAACAGATCAACGGATATGAGTATGAGGCGATTGCCTGTGTCCGTGCGATTCGGGCGGGGCAGGTCGAATGCCCGGAAATGCCGCACAGCGAAACGCTTCGTCTGATGAAAATTCTGGATACGGTCAGAGGGCAGTGGGGATTTAAATTGCCTTGTGAGTAAAGGAGAATCGCTCGAATGCATTTCGTGGACGCTAAAAGTATTTTATCATCACAAAACGGTATGAATCTATATCGTGGGTGCACGCACGGCTGTATTTATTGTGACAGCCGGAGCGTGTGCTATCAGATGCCGCATGATTTTGAAGATGTCGAGGTCAAACAGAATGCACCAAAGTTGTTGGAAAAGGCGTTGCGCTCCAAACGTAAAAAGTGCATGATCGGCACGGGAGCCATGTGTGATCCGTATATGCACTGCGAGGAGCAGTTACAGCTTACGAGAAAATGTCTGTTGCTGATCGATGAGTATGGTTTTGGCGTCGCGATCCAGACGAAGTCTGATCGGATTTTGAGGGATCTGGATCTTTTGACGAGTATCAACCGCAAGGCAAAATGTGTGGTGCAGATGACGCTCACAACTTATGATGAGGAGTTGTGCCGCGTCGTGGAACCGAAAGTGTGCACGACGAAACGGCGGTTCGAGGTATTGCAGATCATGCGGGAGAACGGTATCCCTACGGTGGTGTGGCTGACACCGCTTTTGCCCTATCTTAACGATACGAGGGAGAATGTCGAAGGGATTCTGGAATATTGCCGGGCGGCGGGCGTGTACGGAATCATCAGTTTCGGCATGGGGCTGACGCTTAGACAGGGTGACAGAGAATATTTCTATGCGGCGCTGGACAAGCATTTTCCGGGTTTGCATGAGAAGTATCACCGCAAATTCGGCTATGCCTACGAGCTGCCGAGCGAAAGGGCGGGCGAGTTGATGAGGTGTTTGAAAGATTTCTGCAGGATAAATCAGATTGTGAGCGATGAAAGGAAGGTCTTCGAGTACTTGCGAGAGTTTCCGCAGGATAAGGGGTATGAGCAGTTGTTGTTGTTTTAGTGTGTCCGGTCGGGATTTTGGCTGTCTGATGCAGGTATTTTACAGGCGAGGGAAAGCATCTGTAAAGCCGGCGGGCGAAATGCGCTCAACGGATATCCAGCTTAGGCGGCACATCAATCTCGTCGGATACATATTTCCCATTTTTCTTGCGCTGGCGCACGCATTCCGTCAACAGGTATTCGATCTGACCGTTGACGGAGCGGAAGTCGTCTTCCGCCCACGCCGCGATCGCATCATAAAGTTTTGCAGATAATCGAAGAGGCACTTGCTTTTTGCCTGAATCGCCCATAATGTTCTCCGTTTCTTTTTATGAAAGCAGCAATATTGCTCAATCAATGTTCCTAAATTTTGTCAGTAGAGACTGCCGGAATTGACTACCGGCTGTGCATCGTGGTTGCCGCACAGGACGACTAACAGGTTGGACACCATGGCGGCTTTACGCTCCTCGTCCAGTTCCACGGTATGATTTTCGTTTAGGCGTTCCAATGCCATCTCAACCATTCCTACTGCACCGTCCACAATCATTTTTCTTGCATCAATGATAGCAGATGCCTGCTGTCTCTGCAACATCACTGCCGCAATTTCGGGTGCATAGGCAAGATAAGTGATGCGCGCCTCTACGATCTCAATGCCGGCTTCTTCGACTCTGGTCTGAATCTCCTCGCGTATTTTAGCTGCTACGATTTCGCTGGAACCGCGCAGACTGCCCTCGTCAGCCATGCCGTCTCCGGTTGTATCCACGTTTGGCGCCACATCGTAAGGATAGGCGCGCACAATATTGCGGAGTGCACTGTCGCACTGCAGGGAGAGAAATTCTTTATAGTTGTCCACGTTAAACACTGCTTTTGCCGTATCTATAATGCGCCATGTCACGGCGATACCGATCTCTACCGGATTGCCGAGGCAGTCGTTGATTTTCTGGCGGCTGTTATTTAACGTCATGATTTTTAAAGAAATTTTTTTGCTAGGCGCTTCCTGCGATGTATTTACGGCGGAATCGGTGATCACTAGCGCACCTGCCGGATTGCCCATGCTTTTGACGTCACCGCTCTGGCTTAATTTCGTGCGCGAAGCCGGATTGACGCTTGTGCAGAAAGGATTGACGAAGTAATAACCGTCGCCCTTGAGTGTTCCGACATATTTGCCGAATAAAGTCAGCACCAGCGCTTCCTGCGGTTCTAAAACTTTCAGACCGCAGAAGAGAATCCAGCCGGAGAGCGCATAAAGCAGCGCGATAGCAAATATGGTGGTGGTGAGCACAGTAGCGGTTTTGTGTTCAAAATGGGTAATGCCGATAAAAAATCCGGCAATAGCCAGTGCATAGAGCAGGAGAGTGACAATTAGTACGGGAAAGCCGTTCTTTTTGCCTTGAATGATTTTTTCTTCCAAAATTTTATCTTCCATGTTTTCCTCCGTTCCGAAGCGGTAGGGATAAAATGTGATTCGGTGTCAACATTGTATGGATATCGCTTCTTGTGAAATATTCTTATTGATATCATTATGATATCATAATGATTACAGAAGTCAAGAAAAATTTCACTTATCGATCTATACCGGCATAAATGTGCTGCCTATAATAGGAGATGTCAGCGATCAGTGGCTGTCATCCATTGTCTCAGATCTTGAATCAGCTGCCGGGTACGGATAGCAGCGCCTTCGGTTGTAAGATGATATGCAGTATCATAGAAGTAGTCATAATCAAGGAAATAATCTCTATAATCGGAAATAACGGGACAATCCAGCGCTTCCTGCAGTTCAGTCTGAAATTGCAGGTATTCCGTTTCCGGCGGCGTAAATTCACCGTCGGCAATAGGATACGCAGCGACTACAAGATAAGCACCGCGATCGGTTACGTATCGATTCAGATTATTAAGCCGTTCTGTACACACGGTATTTATTGTGGGAAGACAGGTGGAATTTTCGGTAAATGTATAGCTTCCGGTTGTGCGCTCAAAAGCTACATCCCCATATTCATTAAACGCAGACCGATCGTAGACAGTGCCATGATCCGGCATGTTACCTTCTTTGGAAGCCCAGAGTGTCAGGGATTTTTTTGCATAGATTGAAAATGAAAAAAACATGTCCGGAATATCTTTAAGGCGGATGAGATGCCATAATTGCGGATGATTTTCAACCGTCAGCCATGCAATGACAGGATCTAAAAAATTGTCCTGGTCAGCATACTCGGTATGGGCCACGATAATGATGTCTCCCTCTCTAACATTAACCTTAGCCATTTCTTCATGAAAAGCATTTCCTAAAGCTCCCTGCAGTCCCATATTGACTACAGGCATATCAAATGCCTCTTCAAGAAGTTCGGAATTTATGCCGAAGCTAAGGTTAGAATTGCCGATCAGTACAATTTTAGGTTCCTGGATGGATTTTAGCCGCTCCATTTTGTCATTCAAAGAGGCAGTGTAGGCATAGAGGTACTGAGGCATGACAATCACAGACATAAAAAGGACAAGTGCAATAAAAACACATGCTAATTTCATGAAGAAGCACAGGTTTTTCCGGCATGATTTTTTAAAATTGGAAGTAAATAAATTGTGTTTGTTCATAGTTCTCTCCATAAGCTCCAAAGAAAATAATAACACATAATACGATAATACTGACAAGCCAGCGGAAAGCTGAACTTTGCTGGAAGAAAAAGGCAGTAAAGGATGTTTTGGTCCGGTAAATAATGGTATCTATCCATAGTAAAGCAAGCAGTGAGAAAAAGATGACTGCAAAAGTCATGGTATCCGGAAAAAGATTGAGGAATCCCAGACTGAAAATTTCCCGGATTCCAGGGTGGGTGACAACATAGCGTATCATTTCAAAAGAAGACGCTAAATCTGGCATCAGGAAAAATAGCAATGAAAAATCAAACAAAATAAAAGTAACAAGTCGGCGGCGTAAATGTGTGCTGAAACGATCAATAGTGTGGTTTTGGTGTAAGGTATTTTTGCTGATGTTTTGTGAAACCTGTTCCGCTATGATATAGAGTCCGTTTAAGCCGCCCCAGACGATAAATGACCAATCAGCGCCATGCCACAGGCCGCTCAGCAGAAAGACAAGCATGGTATTAATGTATTTGCGGAGAGTTCCTTTTCGGTTGCCGCCAAGAGGAATATACAGATAGTCCCGAAGCCAGGTATTTAAGGTTATATGCCACCTTGTCCAGAATTCGGACACACTCTCTGCGTGGTAAGGAGCCTCAAAGTTATTACTCAGCTGAAATCCCAGCATTCTTGCACTGCCGATTGCAATATAGGAGTAACCGCCGAAATCCCCATAAATCTGAAAAGCAGACAAAGCAAGAGAAAGGGCAATCTGTATTCCGGAATAGTTCTGCCACGAGACGAAGACAGGGTTGATGACGGCGGCAATATTATCTGAGATTACCAATTTGAGGAACAGGCCCATAAGAATCAGGCTTAGCCCCTCTTTCATGTCTGAAAGGCGAAAATGAAAAGGGGAGCGAATCTGATTTAAAATGGATCCGGCACGTTCGATTGGCCCGGATACAAGCTTCGGGAAGAAAGCAAGATAGAGGGCAAAATCCATGAAGTTTCTTTCGGCGGAAATTTTTTGCCTGTAAACATCCAAAGTATAGCTGATGGATTGAAAAAGTATGAAGGAGATACCCAGCGGCGGCAGGATTGCTTCGATGGCATTGGAAATATCTGCAGGGAATAATGTTGTAATATGTAACAGATTATTTACAAAAAATCCAAAATATTTGAAATAACAGAGTATTCCCAGATCAAGGATGACAGTCAGTATACATAGGTATTTTGCACAAATAGTTTTGTTAAAGCGTTGTGCCCTGTCGGTTGCGAGACCGCCCAGCCATGCCAATAGTGTGATGGCAAATAGCAAAGGTACATAGTGTGCGTCTGCACAATAGTAAAAAAAGTAGCTGGCAGCCAGCAGCCAGATACGACGAATCCTGTCAGGGAGTATTATATAAATAATATATACGATCGGGAAA
>JAMPGN010000065.1 GCA_023663915.1 Eubacterium sp.
AGGGAGCGGATATTGACATTGAAGTAAAAGCAAAGGTTATCTATGAAAGCGATACCACGGAATCCGCGGGTTCCGGAGACATCATCAATCAGTACATTATTTTCTGTAAAGTTTTTAATGAGCAGACAAAACAGTATGGAATGACGAGGAAGGCGGTTACGGAAACTATTCGTATATGCAAGGACAGGAATGTTTTGGGAGAATATTTGCTTGACAGGGAAAAGGAGGTTGTGACGATTATGATGAGTTTATTTGATGAAGAACAGATCATGAAATCATTTATCAGAAGTGAGCGGCACGATGCAGACAGGGAAACAGCAGAAAGGTTAATAAAAAAGGGCAAAATGACTCTTGAGGACATTGCGGAATGTGTTCCGTCGTTGTCCTTTGATGAATTGCGAGAACTTGAAACCGAGATTATGCAGTTGGCGTAATCGGTGCAACAATTTAATATCAAAATAATAGTGTCAGGGTGCATAGAAATCAAAAATCTATGCGTTCTTTTTGTATATAAAAGGAACAGAGAATGAAGAAAGCAGACATCACCAAGAAAGTGCAGGAAAACAGGTGATATAAGCTAACAAATTTATAAGTGTTTTAGAAAAGTTGTTCGGTAAAGGAAGTAAAGTGAGTGATGGCAAGACGGATGAAAGATTCTGGCGTGGAATGGATTGGGGAGATTCCGGAGAATTGGAATTTTGTAAAAGTAAAGTATGTCTATGAAATAAAAAAAGCAAAATTACCAACGGAATTTTTTGATGATAAAACATTGAATCCATACCTATCCATGGAATATATTCGTGATTCATCAAATGTTCCTCAATATGCAAAGGATGGAACTTATTGTGAAGAAGAAGACTTGTTACTCTTATGGGATGGTAGTAATGCGGGAGAAATAATATTTGACCATCCAGCAGGATATGCACCGTCTACAACAGCCATTCTAAAATTACGGGTAGAACAAAATGCTTTCTTTCTAAAATATTATATGAAATTTTTAGAAACGGAATTAAGAAAAAATAGAAATGGAATGGGGATTCCACATGTAGATGGTAATTTTTTAAAAAATGCAGAAATTGTTATACCCTCATTGACAAGCCAGCAAAAAATTGCAGTTTTTCTTGATGAAAAAGTCGGAGAAATAGATTTTGTTATACGAAAAACCAAAGAAACGATTGAAGATTATAAGAAATATAGACAGGCAATTATTACGGATGCTACGACGAAGGGATTGAATCTTACAATAGAGATGAAAGAAAGTAAGTTGCCGTGGGTTGATTTTATACCGCAACATTGGTCAGAAAGAAAAATATTACATATTATCAGTATGCCTGTGATTGACGGTCCGCATGTTAGTCCGGAATTAGTGGATGATGGAGTCCCTTATATTTCAGCAGATGCCATTGAAAATGGAAAAATTGATTTTAATAGAAAAAGAGGGTTTATTACCAAAGAATATAGCAAAGAATGCAATAAAAGATACAAACCTCAAAAAGATGATATTTTAGTGGTAAAATTGGGAGCGTCAACGGGGAAAATAGCGATTGTAGGAGATAATACTAATTTCAATATATGGGTTCCGCTTGCGGTTGTGAGATGCAGGGCAGATATTTTTTCAAAATATGTATTCTATTCCATGGAATCAACTTATTTTAAAAATGAGATTAGGAATGGATGGACATTTGGAACACAGGAGACTCTGGGCGTTAGGACATTGGAACAATTAAAGATTTTTGTACCGCCATTAGAAGAGCAGAAACAAATTGCAGAGTATCTTGATGAAAAATGTTACGAAATTGACAAATTAGTTAGCGAGAAAGAAAAGTTGCTCATCGATTTGGACAATTATAAGAAATCGTTGATTTATGAATGCGTGACAGGAAAACAGGTTATATAAGCTGACAAATTTATGCAGGTTGATATTATGGTATATCCTTATGCGACTCTAAGTGATACAACGGAGGTTGTTCATTCTGAAATGAAGCCGGATGGAAGAGTGAAAGTGTATATTGAAAAAGCGGTTTATGATGGATTTCACAATGCCACATGTTATTTGCCAGATTATTTACGAGCAAATAGGTGAGGCATATCAATTTGTTTTAAGGCATATTGACTTAGGTGCAGAAATTGATGGCATCTATCGAAGTGATTCTTATGAACTCCCGATAACAGCAATCAGAGAAATGATTGCGAATGCCGTTATACACAGGAGTTATTTAGATAAATCCTGCATTCAAGTATGCATTTTTGATGATAGATTAAAAGTATTGTCTCCGGGTATGTTATATGACGGTCTGGATTTACAAACAGCGAAAGTAGGTAAATCGACATGCAGAAACGAAGTAATTGCTGAAGCGTTTCATTATATGCATATTATTGAATCATGGGGAACCGGAATACCCAGAATCATTAATAGATGCAGGGAATTTGGCTTGGCAGAGCCGCTTTTTGAGGAATTTGGCAATGGATTTAAAGTCACAATGTTCAGAAAAACAAGCAGTACCTTTGAAAAAGTAAGCAATGCCTCCGAAAAAGTAAGCAATGCTCCCGAAAAAGTAAGCAATGACCCCAAAAAAGTAAGCAATGCTCCCGAAAAAGTAAGCAATGCTCCTAAAAAAGTAAGCAATGCCCCAGAAAAAGTAAGCAATGCCCCTGAAAAAGTAAGCAATGCTCCTAAAAAAGTAAATAATGCATTTGAGAAATATATGCCTTTCTTGCTAGAGGCAAAGATTACTGAAAAATATATAAAAAGCATTGAGAATATATTCGCTGAGTGCAATACATGTACCCCATTTGGACAAACGAAAGTAATGGAATGTCTGCATTGTTCAAAATCTAAGGCAACGAATGTCATGAAAGCAATGAAGAAAGCAAAAATCATTAGAAAAATAGTCGGATTAGGTCCGGGCAGATATGAGTTTATAGAACTATAGACCATACCCAAATTCCTATTCCAACAACCAGCAAAGAGGACACCCAATGGACATCAAAGAAAAACGTTTTGAATCCGACATCGAAAGCTACATGCTTTCTAAGGGCGGATTCACCAGAGGCGATCAGAAAACTTATGACAGGGAAAAAGCGATCGATCTGCCCACACTGATCGGTTTTGTAAAGAAAACACAGCCCAAACAATGGGCGCGGTACGAAAGAAATTACGGTACAGACGCGGAAAAGAAATTTTATAAGAGATTTCAAGAGAGTGTGGATACTTTTGGACTTCTGCATGTGCTGCGACATGGATTTGAAGACAGAGGGGCTAAGATTGAAATCGTTGCTTTCCGGCAGAATAACCATCTAAGCCAGCAGGTGATTGATGACTACAATAGCAACATCGTGACTTGCACAAGACAATTTAAATACTCAATCCAGAATGAAAACAGCATTGATATGGTGCTTTCCATAAACGGTATTCCCATCGTGGCATTGGAGTTAAAAAACCAATTGACGGGGCAGTCCGTTGCCAACGCCAAGAAGCAGTTTATGTACGACAGAAACCCAAGAGAGCTGTGTTTTCAATTCGATCAGCGGTTTTTAGTCTATTTTGCGGTTGATCTGTGTGAAATTGCAATGACCACGCGATTAGCAGGCAAAGAAACGGTTTTCTTGCCGTTCAATCAAGGTTCCAACGGAGCTGGAGAAGTAGGTGGTGCAGGCAATCCGCAGAATCCGGACGGATATATCACGTCTTATCTGTGGGAACAAGTGTTGACGAAAGACAGCCTGTTAGAAATCATACATAAATTTATCCAGCGGGTAGAAGAAGAAAAGATAGTCTATCAAAACGGGACGGAAATCAAAAAGAAAGATAAAAATTTGATTTTTCCAAGATATCATCAGTTGGATGTCGTTTTAAAGCTGGTTGATGATGTAAGAAAGAATGGTTCCGGCAGGAATTATCTGATTCAACATAGCGCAGGATCGGGCAAAAGTAATTCCATTGCATGGCTTGCTTATCAGTTATCGGAATTGCATCATGAGAACAACCAGCCTGTTTTTACATCAGTGATTGTCATAAATGACAGGACAGTTTTGGATAGGCAGACACAGGATACGATTTTCGGCTTCGACCATATGAAAGGGATGGTTGAGAAAATAGATGATGAAAAACATTCTTCTGACTTGAAAAAAGCCATTAATGACGGCAAAAAGATTATCATTACCACTTTGCAGAAATTCCCCTATATTTATGAGGAAATCAGTGATACCAGCGATAAACGCTTTGCCGTGATTGTCGATGAAGCGCACAGTTCTCAATCGGGGAAATCTGCACAGAAACTAAAATCCGCACTTGCCGATACCGAGGATGCGCTGAGGGAATTTGCAGAGATTGAGGGCAGGGAGGAAGAAGAAGTCAAGGATGAGGAAGACCGGCTGGTGGAACAGATGCTTGCGCATGGCAGGCATCGAAACCTGTCCTTCTTTGCTTTTACCGCAACGCCGAAAAGAGCAACGTTGGAAATGTTCGGTGAGAAACTTCCCGACGGCAGGTTTCGGGCATTTCACATCTACAGTATGAAACAGGCGATCGAAGAAGGATTCATTCTTGATGTGCTGAAAAATTATATGACTTATAAGAACTGCTACCGGATTGTGAAAGATACACCGAGTAACCCAACAATTCCAGAGTCGCCGGCATTAAAAGCGATCCAGCGGTATGAATCTCTGCACCCTCATAATTTACAACAGAAAACCGCTATCATAATCGAGACATTTCGGAGCGTTACCAAGAATAAAATAAACGGCAATGCGAAAGCGATGGTTGTCACAGCGTCCAGATTACATGCGATCAGATATTACCATGAGTTTAAAAGGTATCTGGAACGGAAAGGATATCATGATCTTGAGATTTTGATTGCCTTTTCTGGTACAGTCAAAGACCGGGATAGCGAGTACACCGAGGAAAGCCTGAACAAAAGAAAAGATGGCACAACGATCAAAGAAAGTCAGCTTGCGGCGGAGTTTCAGAAAGAAGAATATTCCATGCTGATCGTTGCCGAGAAATATCAGACGGGATATGACGAACCACTGCTTCACACGATGTTTGTAGATAAGAAGTTGAAAGGCATTAAGGCGGTACAGACATTGTCTAGGCTCAACAGGACATGTCAAGGAAAAACAGATACTTTTATTTTGGATTTCGTTAATACGGCGGAGGAAATCAAGGCGGCATTTGAGCCGTATTATGAATGTACCGAATTAGACCAAGAGATTAACGTCAATTTGATCTACGATACCAGGACCCTGCTCAGAAATTACGGTTTATACTATGATGGCGATATCGAGAAACTATTAGAAATTCTGTCCAAAAAATCTCCCCAAAATAACGCAGATCTAGGCAGGATCGCAGGTGTGTTTAAGCCGATTATGGACAGATACAGGGAATTGCCGGAAGAAAAACGGTTTGATTATAAGAAAACACTCCATAATTTTAATAAATGGTACTCTTATATCACCCAAATTTCCAGGATGTTTGATAGGTCATTACAGAAAGAATTTAATTTCACACAATACTTGGAGAAGATGCTTCCGCCTGCGGCAGACACCAAAACGGTGGATTTGGAAGATAAGCTGAAATTAGAGTTCTATAAACTAGAACAGACATTTCAAGGGGATATCTCGTTGGCTTCGACGGATGAAACGTCAACCTTGCATAATCCGAAAAAGCTAAATACTTCCGGGAAAGATTCGACGCATAAAGAGTTGTTGGATGTTATTATCGGGAAAATCAATGAAAAATATCAAGGAATTTTCGTGGAAAGCGACCGGGTAATTGTCGAACAGCTTTACAACCGATGTATTAAGTACAACGATAAACTCAAGATTCAGGCAAAGAAAAATGACGAGGAAGTTTTCAACCGCTCCATTTTCCCAGATATTTTCAAACAGGTGGCGCAAGAATGCTATATGGAGCAGATGAAGGCGTTTTCCAAACTTTTTGAAGATAAGTCGTTCTATGTCTCCGTACAGGATTCCATTGCCAGAGAAGCCTATAAGGATTTGCGGAGTAGGGAGTAAAGTATTTCATGCGTTTAGACAAATATTTATGTGACTGCAATCTCGGCACAAGAAGCCAGATCAAAAAAGATATCAAAAACGGACAGGTATCAGTAAACAATAGCACGGCATTCCGACCAGAGCAGAAAATAGACGAAGAAAAAGACATCATCTATTACAAAGGACAGCCCTGCCTCTATGAAAAACACGTCTACTACATGTTGAACAAACCCGCAGGCGTAGTGTCTGCCACCGAAGACAAACGCGATCGTACTGTACTTGACCTGCTAGGAGAGGACAGACGGGACGACCTTTTTCCGGTAGGGAGGCTGGATAAAGACACGGAGGGACTTCTGCTGATCACCAACGACGGAGCGCTCGCACACGATCTTCTATCTCCGGCAAAACACGTAGAGAAGGAATACGAGTGCCATCTCGCGGATGCCTTTCGCGAAGAGCAGAAAAGACAATTAGAACAAGGTGTGGACATCGGGGAAAAGACGTTGACGAAACCAGCGGTAGTGCATATACTTGACGATAAAAAGATTACGCTCACCATCACGGAAGGTAAATTTCATCAAGTCAAGCGTATGCTATACGCCGTAGGTAATGAGGTTATATACTTAAAAAGACTTCGCATGGGAAGTCTTAAACTGGATACCGATTTGCCGACAGGAAGCTACCGCAGACTGACGGAGGAAGAGAGAAAAGCGTTAAGTATAAAGCAAAAGTGAATTGTGCAAATACGTTTATATAATTTCGATAAATTAACATGAAGCATAGTTTAATACATCAGAGAATGATCATAACGGAGGATTCAAATGATAGAAGCAATCATTTTTGATCTGGACGGTTCCATGGTGGATTCCATGTGGCTGTGGAAGGCGATCGACATAGAATATCTTGGCAGATTCGGAATCGAACTTCCGGAGAATCTGCAGATGTGCATCGAGGGAATGAGTTTCAGTGAGACGGCAGTTTATTTCAAGGAACGCTTTGCCCTGCCGGACGATCTGGACACAATCAAGGCGGAGTGGAACCGCATGGCGTGGGATAAATATACTTACGAAGTGCCCGTCAAAGACGGTGTGATAGAACTGTTAGAGTATTGTAGGGCGCACAAAATTAAAGCGGGAATCGCCACAAGCAATTCGAGGGAACTGGTGGAAAATGTGGTGAAGGTACATCGGTTAGACCGGTATTTCGACTGTATCATGACAGGCTGTGACGTGGCAAAGGGGAAACCTGCACCGGACATTTATCTTGCGGTTGCGCGAAAACTCGATGTCACGCCGGCAAACTGCCTTGTGTTTGAAGATATCATACCGGGTATTCAGGCAGGCAGGGCGGCTGGCATGAAAGTGTGCGCGGTATATGATAAATATTCCGAATATCAGGAAGACGATAAACGGAAAATGGCAGATTATTATACATATCATTTTCATGAACTGATCGAGAATGGCGTTTTAGCTGGTCACGAAGATCATACGCCGACAGGAGCGGGCGAAGATGGGATTTTTACCGATTTCTAAAAAAGACATGGAAGAGCAGGGCATAGAGCAGTTAGATTTTGTCTATGTTATCGGGGATGCCTACGTGGATCATCCTTCCTTTGGACATGCCATTATCAGCAGGGTTTTGCAGTCCCACGGATACAGCGTGGGAATCATCGCACAGCCCGACTGGAAAGACGAGAAGAGTATTACGATTCTGGGAAAACCAAGATTGGGTTTTC
Source organism: Eubacterium sp. (assembly GCA_023663915.1). The sequence goes on from JAMPGN010000065.1 coordinate 7,733, forward strand.
TCATATCCGGTGGAAATATGGATTCTATGGTCAATCACTATTATGTATCCGGCAAACATCGTCCCACTGACGCATATACGCCGGGCGGAGAGCTTTACAAACGCCCGGATCACGCTACGGTAGTCTACGGCAATCTGATACGCAGAGTCTACAAAGACAGCCCGGTTATTATAGGTGGGATTGAAGCGAGTCTTAGGCGGATGGCACATTATGATTACTGGACAAACAGTTTCAAACGTTCGATTCTGCTGGACAGTCAGGCGGATCTGATTTCTTATGGCATGGGTGAGAAGTCCGTTGTGGAGATTGCCGATGCGTTAGACAGCGGCATTGCGGTCAAGGACATCACATTTATTCCGGGAACGGTCTATAAGACGAAAGAGATCGAGGGAATCTACGACGGCGTGCGGCTGCCTTCCTATGATGCCATGAAAGCAAAGCCGCGCAGATATGCGGAAAGTTTTCAGATACAGTATGACAATACCGACCCTTTTACGGGAAAAACACTGATGGAAGAATACCCGAACGGAGTCTATGTGGTGCAGAATCCGCCACAGCCACCGCTCACAATGGAGGAGATGGATGCCGTTTACGACCTGCCGTACATGCGCACCTATCATCCTTCCTATGAGGAAGCGGGCGGTGTTCCTGCAATTTCAGAGATTAAATTTTCACTGGTCAGCAACCGGGGATGTTTTGGCGGCTGTAATTTCTGTGCGCTTACCTTTCACCAGGGAAGAACGGTGCAGGTAAGAAGCCATGAATCCATTATCAGAGAAGCAAAATTAATGATACAGGATAAGGATTTTAAAGGCTATATACACGATGTGGGCGGACCTACCGCGAATTTCAGACATCCTTCGTGCCAGAAGCAGTTGACGAAAGGAGTCTGTAAGAACAGGCAGTGCCTTTTTCCGGAACCCTGCCCGAATCTTGAGGTCGATCATTCGGACTATCTCAAACTGCTTCGCAGACTGCGGGAACTTCCGGGCGTAAAAAAAGTTTTTATCCGTTCGGGCATACGTTTTGATTATCTGTTAGCTGACCCGGATGATACTTTTTTCCGGGAGTTGGTGGAACATCATATCAGCGGTCAGCTCAAGGTGGCGCCGGAACACATTTCGAATGTAGTGCTTGCGAAACTTGGTAAACCTAAGAAGGAAGTCTACGAACACTTTGTGCGAAAATACTATAAAACTAATGAACAGTTCGGCAAAAAGCAGTTTCTTGTGCCCTATCTGATGTCGTCGCACCCCGGTTCCACGCTGAAAGAGGCGATTGAGCTGGCGGAGTATCTGCGGGATTTAGGATATATGCCGGAACAGGTTCAGGATTTCTATCCGACGCCGTCTACCGTGTCCACGGTCATGTATTATACAGGAATCGATCCGCGAAACGGCAAGGAAGTGTATGTCTGCCGCAATCCTCATGAGAAAGCGATGCAGCGGGCGTTGATTCAATACCGCAACCCCAACAATTATGAGCTTGTCAGAGAGGCGTTAATCAAAGGAGGACGCGAGGATTTGATCGGGTTTGACAAGAAGTGCCTGATTAGACCGCGAAAGATAAGGAACGGAGAACAGAATACGGAACGGGGTAAACACAAAACAAGCCATCAAGCCGTGAATCATACCGGAAAAACGGATGCTGCAGTGCAAAAGAAAAAATCTGGCAGGAAAAAGACGATACGGAATGTTCATAAAAAGAAATAGAATTATTTTGAAATTTGTATCGTATCGATGTTTTCATTCTTTACAAAATGCGATTTTGTTGTAAAATGAATATATGAAAAATGCGATTTTGTGTATTTTGTAGACAAATAAAAATGCGATTTTGTATGTATTCGGAATAAATAAAAATGCGATTTTGAGAGGATACCGTATGTTTCAAAGAAAAATATATCAAAAACTGCTCGATTGGAAGGAGATGTCTGATGGTAAGACTGCACTTTTGATAGAAGGAGCCAGACGAATCGGAAAGTCAACGGTAGTTGAGGAATTTGGAAAGAATGAATATAAGACTTATATTCTAATTGATTTTTCGGTTGCCTCAAAAACAGTAAAAGAATTATTTGAAGATATGTCTGATCTAAATTATTTTTTCCTGCAATTACAGCTTCAATACAAAAAAGATCTCTATGAAAGAGAATCACTCATCATTTTTGACGAAGTGCAGTTGTGCCCGTTAGCAAGGCAGGCGATTAAGACGCTTGTAAAGGATCATAGATATGATTATATAGAGACAGGTTCGCTGATATCGATCAAAAAGAATGTAAAAGATATCTTAATTCCCAGCGAAGAGCGTAAAATCAATATGTTTCCTATGGATTATGAAGAGTTTCTGTGGGCTGTGGGGGATAGAACAACCAATGCGCTTCTTAAGAAATGTTTTGATTTGGGAAGACTTATGGGAGAAAATACCCACAGAAAACTCATGCGTGATTTTCGGCTCTATATGCTGGTTGGCGGTATGCCGCAGGCTGTCAATGAATATATAGAAACAAATAATTTCCGAAAAACAGATGAAATAAAACGGGATATTTTAAATTTATATAAAGAAGATTTTATGAAAATTGATTCCACCGGAAAAATCTCGCTTTTGTTTGATGCGATTCCGGCGGAATTAAAGAAAAATGCGTCGCGATATCAAGTTTCAAGCGTTATAGAGAATGTACGGGCAGATTCCGTGCTGGAACTCATTGCGCAAATGAAAGATTCCAAAACAGTTTTGGTGGCATATCATGCCAACGATCCCAATACGGGTCTTTCGAGTAATATGGATTTGGGTAGATTTAAGATGTTTGTTTGTGATACCGGGCTTTTTGTCACACAAATGTTTAAAGATAAAGATTTTACGGAGAATGTGATTTATGAAAAATTGCTGAATGATAAACTGGCAGGTAATTTGGGATATTTATACGAGAATGTAGTGGCGCAAATATTGTCAGCAAACGGCAGGGAGCTATATTATCATACAATCATGAACGAATTTACGCGTCATAATTATGAGATTGATTTTTTGTTGGCAGAAAAAAATAAAATCTGTCCGATCGAAGTAAAGTCATCTGGTTATAAAACCCATAAATCATTAGATGTGTTTACGGAAAAATTTTCAGACCGGATTCTAAACAGATACTTGATTTATACAAAAGATTATTCAAAAGAGAAAGACATCATATGTCTTCCTGTCTACATGACGCAATTTTTATAGAAATAGAAAGCCGCCAACTTGACACAAATACCAGTACCATCATAAATGATTCGGGACAAGAAAATGCTAAAAATTGCCATCATAGAAGACGAACAAATTCACAAGGAACTTTTGGCTGACTATCTGCGGACGTGGGGTAAGGAGCACAAAACTCCCATCTCGATACAGGGATTTCCCAGTGCGGAGAGTTTTCTGTTTGCATGGGCGGAAACGAACGATTTTGATATTCTTTTTGTGGATATCCAGATGCGTGAGATGAACGGTGTAGAGATGGCACGAAAAGTCAGGGCGCAGAATGAGGAGATTGCGATCGTATTCACCACAGGCATCACAGATTACATGGAATCCGGCTATGAAGTCGAGGCGCTCCATTACCTGTTGAAGCCGATCAACATGGATAAAGTCGGTCAATGCATGGATAAAGTTCTGCGGCGCAGTCATAAGGAACCATATCTATTGCTGCACGGCAGGGAAGAAACGATAAGAATCCCTGTCGATAAAATCACCTACGCGGAAGCGAGAGGGCATGGATGTATCCTAGAAACCTATACAAAGATGGGAGAAGGTACGCAAATAGAAATTACAGAGAGTATCTCTGAACTAGAAAAGCAGTTGAATCAGCACGGTTTTATCCGATGCCACCGCTCGTATCTGTGCCGGATAGGAAGCATTCATCAGATCGGCAGAACGGATATCACGCTCGACAGCGGCAGTGTGATTCCGGTCAGCAGGAGAATGTATGCGGAACTCAACCGTAAGTTCATTGAATATTTCCGGAAGATTTAGTACATAAATTTTGTAAAAAAATATTAAGGAAGGTAGGTTTGTCGGTATGGCGAGAGGGACTTTTTTCATATGGATACTGGCTGTCATAGGAGTAGGGCTTCTATTCGCCATGACCGTGCTTTTGCTCCGCTATCTGATCCATACTTTGGTGGACAGGCGCACTCTGCGTTACCAGAGCGACCTGCTTGAGAAACACTGCGAGGAAGTGCAGAACATGTACCGCCAGACGAGAGGATGGCGGCATGACTACCACAACCATATACAGACCATGAAAGCGCACCTTGCGATGGGGAAGTTTAAAGAATTGGAATCTTATCTAAACGAATTGGATAGAGACCTGACCACGGTTGACACCGTGATTAAGACTGGAAACGTGATGGTGGACGCGATTCTCAACAGTAAAATTTCCGTAGCCACGTCCAAGGGGATTGCAGTGGATGCAAAGGCGCAAGTTCCCAAAGAGCTTGATACGGTCTTGTCCGAAGTGGATATCTGTCTGATTGTCGGTAATCTGATGGACAATGCGATCGAGGCATGTATGAAGATACAACAGGAAGGGCAGCGGTTTATCCGCGTCTACATGGATATTTTGAAAGGACAGCTCTACATCTATATCATGAATGCAGTCGGGGAAGCCCCGAAAAAAGTGGGCAGCGCTTATCTTTCTACGAAAAATAAGGAACATCACGGCTTCGGTCTGATGCGTATTGATAAAGTTGTGGATAAATACCACGGCTATCTGGATCGTCAGCACGAAGAAGGAGTATTCGCCACGGAGATTATGCTGCCCTTATAAGGCATAAATTAGAAATTAGGAACACAATACCATTCGTGCATGAACACAACCGTTCGTGCACATTTTTTATTAGGAAAGATTTCTTGTGGTATATTCTACAAGGAAGGAGGTGCATAACAAATGGAAACACTAACGTATAAATCCAATCAGGAATTTAAAGTAAAACGCCACTCGGTCATAAGCGATATCTGCTTTTTTATCCGCTATTACCGGGAACATGAGCCGCTTGTACTGATATTCTGCGCTTTCGAGATCTTATTCGGCGCATTGTCGCCGCTTTTGATGATCTATCTGCCAAAGACCGCCATAGACTTGGTGGAACAGGAGGTTCCTGTAGGGCGCGCACTATTTGTTCTAGGCGGTTACAGCCTTGTTCTGATGCTCGTATATGGACTCAAGAGCGGTCTGGAGATCGGGAAATACAATCTGTACAATACACAGAGGACAAATATGCTGGGAATGTTTTTTCTCAAAAGCCTCCGAATCAGATACTCCGATCAGGAGTCGGGCAGGATCAATAAGCTGTACTGGAAAGTATGTGATGCCATGCAAAGAGGAGACTGGTCCGCCAGCTCCCAGATGGTGCATGATACGGTAAACCTGTGTGTGAATGCACTTAGTTTTCTATTGTATTCGTCCGTGCTCGCTTATCTGAGCATTCCGATGCTTGTGATTCTATTAATTCTATCGTTTATTAACTATGGACTCAGCATGTGTCATATCCGGTTTGAGGAATCACTCCGGGAAGAGCGTGCCGTGGCACAGAAACATTTTTACTGCGTGAGAAATGCCATGGGCAATCTATATGGGGCAAAGGATATTCGCATTTACGGCATGAAGAACTGGATGACCGGTCTTAGGGATCAGACGATCGGAGCATTGAGGAGTCTGACGCAAAAGTCGAAGAAGAAAGACGCTTTCTATGAGCAGGCAGGTCTGCTGCTGGCGGCAGTGCGCAATATGGGGGCATACGCCTATCTCTTGTACCAGACAGCGTCGGGAGATATGGGCGCAGGAGAGTTTGTCCTGTATTTCGGCGCAGTCACGGGTTTTTCGGGCTTTGTCAATCAGATGATGGGTTCGCTTGCCGCACTGCGTAGCGCGGCAAACAGTACAGATTATATCAGGGCATATCTGAGCCTGCCGGAAGAAAACCGCAAGAGCGGAGACAAGCATATAGATGAGCTTGCGCTTCCAATCGAAATCACGTTTCAGAATGTAAGTTTTACCTATCAAGACAATAGCGAAGAGAAAGGAAAAACAATTTTTCGCGATCTGAATCTGACCATTCACGGTGGGGAAAAACTTGCGCTTGTGGGTGTCAACGGCGCAGGCAAAACGACGCTTGTCAAACTGTTGTGCGGCATGTATGACCCCGATGCGGGCAAGATTCTTTTAAACGGAATCGATAGAAACGAGTTTCCGAGGGAAGAACTGTACCGGTTATTTTCGGTCGTGTTCCAAGAAACGCTGATTCTGCCGTTTACCATAGGGGAGAATCTCGCCATGAACCGCGTGGAACGCGTGGACGAGGAAAGGGCATGGAAGGCATTGGAACAGGCAGGGTTAAATCAGGCTTTTCAGGAAAAAGGAATCGGTCTGCGAAGCTATATGACCAAGGTGATGATGGAGGATGGCATAGAATTGTCCGGCGGTCAGAAACAGCGGTTTCTGCTGGCGAGGGCTTTGTACAAAAATGCCCCAATTATGATTTTGGACGAGCCGACGGCGGCGCTTGACCCGATTGCCGAGAGTGAGGTGTATGACCAATATCATCAGTTCAGTCATGGCAAAACGGCAATCTTTATTTCCCACAGGCTGGCAAGCGCGAAATTCTCCGACCGGATCATTCTTATGGAGGATGGGCGGATCGCGGAGACGGGGACACATGAGGAGCTGCTGGAAGCGGGCGGCGCTTATGCAAAGATGTTTGAGATACAGAGCAGTTATTATCGGCAGGGAGAATAGTGTGAGAAGTATTTCTAACCGCTCGCAGCAAAGGCTGCTTCGCAGAGAAGTTCATGGAGGTGTGTATGGACGATTTGTTAGTTAAACTCCCACTTCGGGAGCACTTCAAAAATATGGCTGCAATTCTGAAATATGTGCGAGGTATGGATCGCTGGTATTTTCCGATTACAAGCATCTCACTGCTGCTTAAGGCGGCAGTCCCCTATATGGAACTTGTATTGTCCGCCTACATTCTTGACGGAATTGGCGCACATACAGAATTTCGTAAAATGCTTGCGGTGGCAGGGGCATCCGTGCTTGCGATCCTGTTTGTGCAGTTTGTTTCCAATGGAATCTATCATAAGATGGAAGTGCGCAGGGAACAGATGTATTATCTGTATGAATGCGAAACACAGACAAGAATGCTTGAGATGGATTTTTCAAAAATAGACAGTCCAAAAGTCAAGGAACTGAAAGACCGGATTAGGAAAGACAATAACTGGGGCGCGGGTATCTACAGCGTTTTCTGGCAGTTTGACGGAATTGTTGAGAACATTTTTCATCTGATTGGCGCGGTGGTCGTGGGACTGCCGGTTGTGGGGTATATGATTCACTCCAAAACGGCGGTGTGCTGGCTTATATTGGCGGCGTTAATTATCATACAGATCGTTTCCATGCGCCTGCAGGTATCTTTCCGCAAACAGGGCGATTACTGGCGGTATCATGAGGCGAAGAGTGTGGAAGAAAAAGAGGAAACGTTCTGTTTTGCATGGGATTTTGCGCTTCAGGAATCGTATCATTACAAAAACGGCAAGGATATTCGCCTCTACGGAAGTTATGATCTGATGGAACGATGGACGACGGAAGTACTGCGGCACAAAGGTTTTCGCGATATGCTCCTTCGAGCGTCCCTAGGTGATGGCGCAGATCATTTCTTAAATGCGATGACAGGCGGCATGATAGACGGATTCTCTTATCTGATCGTGGTGGTCATTGCGTTTACAGGTACGATCACGGTAGGGAATGTGATGCGTTTTGCCGGCTGCCTTGGCAGATTTTTAAGAGCAGCTCTAAATTTGGTTCACGGAATATCTGACCTTGCATTGACGGCAAGAAAACAGCTCAGCACTCTGGAACTGATTCATATGCAGGATGAGATGTACAAAGGGAAACTTCCGGTGGAGAAACGAAGTGACGGTGCATATAGGATCGAATTTCGGAACGTGTCTTTCCGATATCCGGGTACAGAGCAGTATGCCTTGAAAAATCTTTCTATGGAATTGACGGTGGGAGAAAAACTGGCGATCGTCGGAATGAACGGTTCCGGCAAGACGACGATGATCAAACTGCTGTGCAGGCTCTACGATCCGCAGGAAGGGGAAATCCTTTTAAACGGCGTGGATATCAAGAAATTTAAACAGGAAGAGTACAGCCGGTTATTCTCAGTGGTATTTCAAGATTTTACGCTGTATCCGTTTCCGCTCGGACAGAATGTTGCGGTGTCCGATGCTTATGATGGCGAAGCAGTCAGAAAATGCTTAAAAGACGCAGATTTCGGGGAATGCCTTGATTCGATGGAAAAGGGGCTGGATACCTATCTATATAAAGATTACAATGACGACGGGATAGAGATTTCCGGCGGTGAAGCGCAAAAGATTGCCATCGCAAGGGCAATCTATAAGGAAGCGCCTTTTATCCTCTTAGACGAACCGACGGCGGCTCTTGACCCTCTGGCGGAGTATGAGATCTATTCTAATTTTGATAAGATTACCGGAACAAAGACGGCGGTGTATATCTCCCACAGGTTATCCTCATGCCGTTTCTGCGAAAAGATAGCCGTTTTCCATGAAGGCGAGCTGGTGCAGATGGGGAGTCATGAGGAATTGGTAACAGACCGAAGCGGCAAATATTATGAACTTTGGAGCGCGCAGGCACAGTATTATGGGGAAGACGGAAAGATTATCTAAAGAGATTATCTAAGGAGATTATATTTTCTACCTATCCGATATGTTTTGTGCTATAATAGACGCAGACTCAGCAGTCTGCGTCACAAGAATTGCTCCGCAATTCTTGCTGGCATTGCCAACGATTACCGCTTCTATGATTATGGTATAATTCTTAAGGAAAGTATCCGATTCAGAGCAATCATACAAAGAAAGAGTGAAAAATTTGACAAATTTTTCACAAGCTGCTTGTACCTTGGAAGGGAATGATAAAAATATGAAGATCGCGATTATCACCGGCGCTTCTTCCGGAATGGGAATGGAGTTTGCAAGGCAGCTAGATACAAATTTGACAAAAACCGACGAAATCTGGCTTCTTGCCCGCAGGCGGAAGCCGATGGAAGACTTGGCGCGTTCCATGAAGAGTAAGGTGAGGACGATTCCGATCGATATGACGGATGAAAAAGAATTGGAACAATTCGCGGAAGTTCTGGCAATCAGCGAGCCGAAGATTACGGTCCTGGTTAATTGCGCGGGCGTGGGAAGTTACGGAGAGTTTTTAAGGCAGACCAGTGAAGACGTGTCCGCCATGATACAGCTTAATATCGTGGCACTGACAAAAATGACGAAGATCTGTCTTCCGTATATGTGCAGAGGCAGCCGGATCATACAGTTTGCTTCGGGTGCGGCATTTGTGCCACAGGCAGCTTTTGCAGTTTATGCCGCAACGAAGTCTTATGTGTATTCATTGAGCAGGGCTTTAGGAAAAGAATTGCAGAGCCGGCAAATCAGCGTAACGGCTGTCTGTCCCGGTCCGGTCAATACGCCTTTCCTGCAGCATGCTTACGGGGACGCGTCGCGTATAAACGGATTGAAAAGGCTGACAATGGCAAAGACGGAATGCGTGGTCGCCAAGGCAATCGAAGACTGTAAGATGGGGAAATCCGTCTCCGTCTGCGGTCTGTCGATGAAGGCGCTGTATCTGGCGACCCAGAGCATTCAGAATATCATACAGAAATTTATGTAGAGGAGAAGAAAAATGGCAATCGAACGTGTGAAAGAGTATTTTAAACAGTATCATATGGAGGAACGCATCATCGAACTGTCCGAATCCAGCGCGACGGTGGAGCTGGCGGCACAGGCTCTTGGCTGTGAACCGGCACGTATCGCAAAGTCGTTGTCTTTCATGGTGAATGAATCGCCAATTCTGGTGATCTGTGCCGGGGATGTGAAAGTCGATAACGCAAAATACAAGGCGAAATTCGGTACAAAAGCAAAGATGCTCACGGCACAGGAGGCGGAAACACTGATCGGACATGCTGTAGGCGGTGTATGCCCTTTTGGGATCAAGGAAGGTGTGACCGTATATCTGGACGAATCGTTGAAAAGATTTACGACGGTATTTCCGGCGTGTGGAAGCGGCAACAGCGCGATCGAACTGACGATTCCGGAGATGGAGCAGTATTCCGGCTATACGGAGTGGGTGGATGTCTGCAAGATGCGTGAGTAACAGGCGAAAATATATGGATTCCCCTACCTTATGACGAATCGGCAGGCTGATAGAAAGGCATGATAAGAAAGATGAAAAACATGATTGTGAAAAAAGGTTCTTACGGTTATATCGAAAATCATAAAGCGGTAACGGCGCTCAGAACGCTATTATTTTTCGTAGTCTCTGTCGGACTGTACTTGATGGGATATTTGACAACCGGAACGAGTAAGAACCTCTTGACGATCGTTGCGGTTTTGGGTTGTCTGCCTGCCTGTAAAAGTATGGTGAATTTTATCCTGTTTTTGAAGGCTAAGGGATGCAGTAAAGCGCTTAAGGATAAAGTGAGCGTTTACGACGATCAGCTTACTACATTTTATGATATGTATTTCACCTCATACCAGAAGAATTATCCGATCAGTCATATGGTGCTAAAAGGGAATGTATTGTGTGGCATCGCAGAGATGCCGAAATGTGACTGCAATGAGGCGGAAAAACATTTAGAACAGATGCTTAGGCAGGAAGGAATCAAAAATATGACGGTTAAGATTTTTTCTCAGACCGACAAATATCTTGACCGACTGAGTCAGTTAATGATATCAGAGGCGGAAGAACACAAAAATCGTCAGGGAATCATCAATCTCTTATATTCGATTTCAATTTGACGGGGATTTTGAACCTATGAATTTGCGCAACGAATTATTTTATGAGGATTTTATGAACGGGTAAAGCAGGGACAATAAGATGTATCAGGCAGAAATTACAGATAAAGAAGCTGGACAGCGGTTTGATAAATATCTCCACAGGATTCTTCCAAATGCCGGAAACAGTTTCTTATATAAGATGCTCCGCAAAAAAAATATCAAGCTGAATGACCGGAAAGCCGACGGCAG
>JAMPGN010000066.1 GCA_023663915.1 Eubacterium sp.
AGGCAAGAAAATCCAGAAAAATTGATGGGTTTGGCAATTTAACAATTGCCTAAAATATCATGCATAAAAGGAGAATAAAAATAATGAAGAAATACGATTACCTAATTGTTGGTTCAGGTCTTTTTGGTTCAGTATTTGCAAACCGAATGACCGCAAGAGGAAGAAAATGTCTTGTAATGGACAAGCGTCCAAATATAGCGGGAAATATTTATTCAGCAGAAATGGAAGGCATTCAAGTACATATGTATGGACCGCATATTTTTCATACGTCAGACAAAGAAGTCTGGAATTATGTCAGGCAATTTGCACAGTTTAATCATTTCCACTACGAACCAGTGGCAAATTATAAAGGAGAATTGTTTAACCTTCCTTTTAATATGAATACCTTCCATCAGATGTGGGGAGTAAATACACCGAAGGAAGCAGAGACGGAACTTGAGCGTCAACGGAAGGACTTTATTGCAGGACATCCGAAGGGCTATGAACCGCAGAATCTGGAAGAACAGGCGATAAAGCTGATTGGACAGGATATTTATGAGAAACTGATTAAGGGATATACCGAAAAACAGTGGGGGCGTCCCTGCACGGAGCTTCCGGCTTTTATTATCCGCAGGCTTCCGGTCAGATTTCGATATGATAACAACTATTTTAATGATCCATATCAGGGAATTCCTATTGGCGGTTATACGCAGATGGTAGAAAAGATGCTGTCAAGGATTGAAGTAAAATTGGACTGTGATTATCTGGCAGATAAAAAGTATTATGATTCTCTTGCAGAAAGAATTATATATACAGGTCCGATTGATGCATATTTTAGTTACTGCTATGGCAGCTTAGAATATCGGAGTCTTCGATTCGAGATTGAGGTATGTGATGTAGATAATTACCAAGGCTGTGCAGGTATGAATTTTACGGATGCAAAGACACCATATACAAGAATTGTGGAACATAAACATTTTGAGTTTGGTGAAGGAAATGCAGGAAAGACGGTTATCACAAAAGAGTATTCTTCCGAATGGAAGCCGGGTGAGGAGTCTTATTATCCGGTAAATGATTCAAAGAATCAAAAGCTGTATGCAAAGTATAAGCAGTTAGCGGATAGAGAAGCAGGCGTAACGTTTGGAGGAAGGCTTGCAGAATATAAATATTATGATATGGATAAAGTTGTCAGACAGGCATTGGATATTTGCAAGCAAATATAAAGATTTTTAGGATAAGAATGGAGAATATGCAAATGAAAAAAACAGAAAGACTAATATGGGTGGATATTTTAAAAGGGGTAACGATTTCATTTGTAGTTATAGCTCATGTCCTTGAGGGATTTGAAAGATCACTCGGGGGGGGGTATAACGTGATTGCAGAATATATGATAACAGGAATAGGCATATTTCATATGCCACTTTTCATAGCTATCAGTGGGTTTATTTTTTCGTTTAGTTATTTAAGTATTAATGATAATCAAAAGATAACGGCGGTAATTAAAGAAAAGAAGCGTTATATAAAGCAAATATGCAACTTGCTTTTGCTTTATGTGATTTTTTCAATTTTAATATTTGGAGTGAAACTTGTATTTAGGAATTGGGGAATTAATGAGCCTGTAAACTGGATGGATTTTTTAGGGATACCTATCAAAATGATACCGAATACGCCTTATTGGTATTTATATGTATTATCGTTTCTATATATCATAGGAAAATGGTTGTTTGAAAAATCATGGAATAAAAATTTTTTATTATTGATTTTATTTGCTTTAAGCTGCATTTATGCAATAAGTGAAATAAAAGGTGAAGTAATAATAGTTAGAGTTGTTTATTATAGCTTCTTTTTTATTTTGGGATGCTTGTTTCATATGGGAAAATATTCCTTTTCGGGAAGGTGGTATTTATTGTGTTGGCTGATTGGGATAATTGGAATAGTAGTGTATTTATTATGGAAAGGTGCTATGCCTGATTTCTTGAAAGGAGTTGTACAGGTTTTGACAGCAGCATTCATAGTAAATGCAACAATGGGAACGGCACAGAAATATTGCAAACATCAAAATATATGGAGTTTTTTTGGACAAAGATGTTTAGAGATTTATATATTGCATGTGTTTCTTACAAGTGGGATAAGACCTGTACTTAGGGTTTTACACATGGAAAATTATTGGCTCAATGTAATTATAGCAACTTTTTTGGGAGTTACAATACCGGTTATTTGCTCATATATATTGAAGAAATTGAATTTGTGGACTCTTTTTTTTAAGCCGGCTGAGTTAATAGAAAAACATTTTAGCAAGTTGAAAGGGTGAGATAAAAGATATGACGAAAAAGAAACACATGTATCATGCGGAAGAGTTGTGATAGAAATTATGGGAGATTGGAACATAGGCGATTCTTTTGTTCATAATGGGATGGAGGATAAGTAATGAATGTGGAGTATATAGACACAGCGGTATATGCTGGAAGAATTAAGAATAGGAATTCATTGATGAAAAGCTCTTCCGGCGGTGCTTTTACTGCCATTTCAGATGTCTTTCTCAGTAATGGAGATGCGGTTATTTGTTCGATTTATAACTTTGCTAAGAAAGAGACGCTTTTCAATCTTATTACTACAAATAAAGAAAGAGATGCGGCGATGGGGTCAAAATATATGCAAAGTAAACCGGGTGATATTTTTGCGGAAGCAAAAGATTGGCTGATGTGCAATCCAGAAAAGAAACTTCTTTTTATCGGAATGGGATGCCAGGCAGAAGGATTTCGGAAATATTCAGAATTAAAAGGAATCCGAGAACGCGTGTATATTGTAGATATTATCTGCCATGGGGTGACTAGTCCTAAAATATGGAGGGAGTATGCCGCGAGCCTTGAAAAGCAATATAAAGGCACAATGGAATATTTGACTTTTAGAGATAAAAGGAAGGGGTGGAAATTTCCTACAGCGATAGCAGTGATAAATGGTGAAGAGATTCTAATAAATCAATACCTCAAGGTGTTTTATAATCGATGTGCAAATCGACCAGCTTGTCATGTATGTCCATATACAACAACAAAGAGAAATACTGATATTACTGTCGGTGATTTTTGGCATATTGAAAAAAAGATCCCGGATTTCTATGATCCAGCAGGAAATTCTCTGTTTCTTTTGAATACAAATCGAGGCGCAGAATTGTTTGAAAAAATAAAGAAAGTAATTGATTATAGAGAAAGCAATACAATAGAATGTTGGCAGTTCAATTTGGAACGTCCTACACCAGTGTCTGGAAAGCGTAATGCTTTTTGGATAGATTATGAAAAATATGGGGTTGATTATATTATAGAAAAATACGGCAATTTATCTATAATAGCAAAGGTAAAAAATAGAGTTTTAGAAATAATTGAGAGAATTCGTTAAGCGGTATTTTCAAATTGTGCTAATTTTAGCAAAAAAGTTTTGCAATGGATTATATAATTTGAAATAAAGAAATTTGGCATTATTGCAAAAGCAAGGTAAAGACAGTGTAATGATAAAGAAAAAAGGAAGCTCAAAGTAAAAAATCACATAATTATGAAATAGGCGCAAGGAGGCAGCAGAAATGAAGGATTTTCCAATATTGTACAATAAAAAAGAGGAATGTTGCGGCTGTACGGCTTGTTATGCGATATGTTCATCAAACGCCATTTTTATGATAGAAGACAAAGAAGGATTTGAATATCCACAAGTGGACAAAAGCAAATGTATCAAGTGTTATCTGTGTTTGAAGGTATGTCCTTTTAATGAAACTAAAAAGACATTATGAAATGAAATGCTTTAACTTGTGGCAGCAAACAGTTAAATTTTGTTTTAATAAAATAAGATCATTTACACTGATAACGAAACAACCTTTTAGAAGTGGAATGGCGATTATGATAAGAAATATGTGAGAATGCAGTTTTAGAGAATTGCTGAAGGGATGATAAAACTTAAATTATATAATAAAAACAAACCAGGGAGGAAATACATAATGAAACGCAAACGAATCTTAGTCACAGGCGGCGCCGGTTTCATCGGCTCCCACCTCTGTGAGAAACTATTAGAACAGGATAACGATGTGGTCTGCATGGACAACCTTTTCACCGGACAGAAGGACAACATCCGCCATCTGATGGACAACCCTTATTTCGAGTTCATTCGTCAGGATATCTTGGAGGACATCTATGTGGAATGCGACCAGATCTATAACCTTGCCTGTCCGGCAAGTCCGGTCCATTACCAGTATGATCCCATCAAGACCGGTAAGACCAGCATCGTGGGTGCATTACATACATTGGGACTCGCAAAGCGCTGCCATGCCCGCATTTTGCAGGCGAGCACCAGCGAAGTGTACGGAGATCCGGAAATACATCCGCAGCCGGAGAGCTACCGCGGCTGCGTCAACCCCAATGGGATACGCTCCTGTTACGACGAGGGCAAGCGCATGGCGGAGACCCTGTTTTTCGATTACCACAGGCAGCATGGCGTGGATATCAAGGTGGTTCGCATCTTCAATACTTACGGGCCGAGAATGCGTCCCGATGACGGGAGGGTGGTATCTAATTTCATTGTACAGGCGTTGAAAGGACAGGATATCACAATCTATGGGGATGGTAAGCAGACACGCAGTTTTTGTTACGTGGATGACCTTGTTGAGGGAATTATTCGCATGATGAACAGCCGGGATGATTTTACCGGGCCTGTCAATCTGGGGAATCCGGGTGAATTCACCATGTTGCAGCTGGCAGAACGGATCATACAGATGACTGGATCAAACTCCAGAATCGTGTATCTCCCTCTTCCGCAGGATGACCCCGCCCAGAGAAAACCAGTGATTGATCTTGCGAAGAAGGAGCTGGACTGGAAGCCGGCAATATCGCTGGAACAAGGACTGGTGGAAACAATCGAGTATTTCAGAAGGACAATATAATATAAATTTTCGAGGAGATAAGAGATGAAGATTGTAGTAGCAGGGACCGGTTATGTAGGGATGTCAAATGCTGTCCTGCTGGCACAGCACAACGAGGTGTGCGCAGTGGATATCCTGCCGGAGAAAGTGGAGATGGTTAACCACCGCAAATCTCCGATTGAAGACAAGGAACTGGAAGAGTATCTGGCGGAAAGGGAGCTTGACCTGAAGGCGGTCATGGACGGTACGCAGGCATACCGGGAGGCGGATTTCGTGATTGTGTCCACTCCGACCAATTATGATCCCAAGATGAATTATTTTGACACTTCCTCGGTGGAATCCGTGATCGAACAGGTGCTGCGGGTGAATGCCTCGGCATACATTGTTGTGAAATCAACGGTGCCGGTCGGGTTTACCGAGATGGCGCAGAAGAAATACAACAGCAGCCGTATTCTTTTTTCACCGGAGTTTTTGCGGGAGGGGAGGGCGCTGTATGACAATCTTTATCCTTCCAGAATTATTGTGGGTGCGCATGGGGATGATCGTGAGGCAATGGATAAGGCAGGGCAGTTTGTTGCATTGCTGGTTCAGGGAGCGGTAAAGAAGGATATTGATACGCTGGTCATGGAACCGACGGAGGCAGAGGCAGTCAAACTTTTTGCAAATACTTATCTGGCGCTCCGGGTCGCTTATTTCAACGAGCTGGATACTTATGCAGAGATGAGAGGGCTAAATACAGCGCAGATTATCAAGGGTGTCTGTCTCGACCCGCGTATCGGTTCCCATTATAATAATCCTTCCTTCGGCTACGGCGGATATTGCCTGCCGAAAGATACGAAGCAGCTTCTTGCCAATTATGACCATGTTCCCAATAACATCATTGGGGCGATCGTGGATGCTAACCGTACAAGAAAAGATTTCATCGCAGAGCAGATCTTGAGAAAGATTGATTTTGAAAGGAAAAGTGCAGAGGGACAGAAGTGTACGGCAGGCGTATACAGACTGACGATGAAGGCTGATTCCGATAATTTCCGCCAGTCATCCATACAGGGGATCATGAAACGCCTGAAGGCAAAGGGAGTGGAGGTCATCGTCTATGAGCCGTCACTGAAGGAGGATGTTTTCTATGGAAGCCGTGTGGAAAGAGACCTGCAGGTATTCAAGGGTAGCTGTGAATTAATTATTTCCAACAGGAAGGAAAAGGCGCTGGAGGATGTGATGGACAAAGTGTATACAAGGGATCTGTTTGGGACGGATTAATATTAATCTCCTATGTGAAAGATTAACGCGAGAAGCCGTTGCCAGGGACGGCTTCCCAGAAACAAAATCTTTATTCAAAAGAAATATTATGCTGCCGCAAAATATCTCTTAAATAGTCGTTTTGAGAAAATAACTGTTCGTTTACGGCAGACAGTTCATTGAGTTTAGGCAGATAATATTCCTCGGCTTCCTGTCTGGTCTGTGCAATGATCTCTTCGGAGCTTGTACCAAAGAGATTAAGTAGTCCTTCGCATACCATAAGTGATTCTCCTTTCGTTTTAAAATTAGCGACCGATAGCTGATGTAAATATTTCATGTAGATTTCGTCGCTTTGATGTCCTGCATAATCCTCGGCAAGCCGGTCAATCATGGAACGATCCTGCAGATTATCAGTCAGACAGCGCAGATACAGGTTCTCTTCCGCTGGAAGTTCTGATTCTTATGTGAGCCGGGTGAAGAATCTGCCGGAAGTGGAGGCTGGATATATGACGCTTGGGGATTGGATTGATGGCATTGTTGATGATGCTAAAGAAGATATGCGGGAAGAACTGATAAAAGAGATCACGGAAGAAATACGAGAAGAAACCAAAGAGCAAGATATCAGGATCATGATCGAGTTGTGTCAGGAATATCATGACACCAAAGAGAATGCCGTCAATAAACTCTGCACCAAATTTCCGGAATATACAGAAAATGCGGAGGAATTGGTGGATAAGTACTGGCAGGAATCGTTAATGCACATTGTGCATGACAAGGGATAACAAGAAATAACAAAACAATAAGCATAATATATTGACAAGCCTACAAAACTTCTGATGTAAGATATACAATCATTTTATATCAGAAGTTTTTTGTTGTTCAATGGCAAAATTATGTTACGATTGAACAATAGCGGAAAATGAGATATTCTGTTGATATCGAATAGATAGGAAGAAGAAAAGAACTACAGCAGAAAGGAAATCGGTTCATGAAACTGAATATGAGAATGAAAATATTGATCGTCTGTGTATGCTGTACGTTCACTGCATTGGTAATGCAGACGTTTCTGTTTCAGAAGGCATCCGCAAGGCTGATCAGCGGTCAGGCGAAAAGTGAGAGTTATCATACCTTGGAAAATATGCAGAATGAAATCTATACTTTTATTAAAAATATAGAGAGCAATATGATAGAAATTTATAATAACCGGGACTTTCTTACGGCATTAGGAAGCAAGCAAAATATCGAAGCGATCAGGGAGGATTACTACCGGCTGGCATATACGATCGCGGCAGAGGAGTTTGAGACATCGGACGGCGTGGTAGCGTTATATTTGTATACGATCGACAATGAGATTATCAGCACATACCGGAGAGCGACGACGCCGAAACACAACTATCCGAAAGACATTTATGAGGACAGCAAGTTGTATAATGCGGATGTTGTGACGGAATATATGTCGTCAGACGACACATCCATGCTCATCAGCAGTTACTATAATATTCACAGGGAAAAAGACATCATTCGTTTTGTTTTGAAAATATATGACAGCTCAAATCTGAATGATAAGGTTGGATATATCGTTTGTGATATCGATAGTAAAGTGCTGGAAAAGATCATGAAAAAATATGTCACCAACGAAGAGATGTACATATGGTTACAGCCTGCAGGAGACAGACAGCTTTATGCGATCGGGATGCTAGAGGAAGAGAATCAAACGTATCACGACATGATCAGCAGCTATATTATATCCGGAGAGATTGAAGAAGTAGACGATTTTTCTGACAGTAACCGTGTTTTTTTCCAAGTTTCGCAGGACAAATATAATCTGGGTGCGTACTCGATCATGCCGCAGTCGATTCTGGAAGAAAACCAGAAAGTACTTTCGCGAAATCTGATCTTTATAGCAGTGGTTGTGTGTGTGCTCATGAGTGTGTTGTATTTCTATGTGACGCGAAGCCTTACCAGTCCGTTGGAGAAGCTGATGCAGACGATCGGGAGAATACGATCCGGGGAGACCGAACTCCGTGCCGACTATGAGGCGAAGGACGAGATCGGAATGCTGGGGACAGAATTCAACAATATGCTGGATGAGATGGAGTCTTTGATCGGGCAGCAGTATGAGGCGAAACTGCTTTTGAACAAGGCGGAATACAAGGCGTTACAGGCGCAGATCAATCCACATTTTCTTTATAATACGCTGGATACGATGAGCAGTATCGCAAGCATACAGAATTGCGAGATGGTCAGCAATCTCTGCCAGTCGTTGTCCAACATTTTCCGGTACAGTCTGGATATGAAACACCCATATGTGACGGTTGCCAAGGAGATTGGGCATTTAAAGAACTATATTTATGTCATGAATGTGCGGATGCGGGAAGAGATCAAGTATATTTTCGAGATAGGAGAGGATGTGCTTCAGGATATGCTTCCGAGAATATCACTCCAACCGCTTGTGGAGAATGCCTTGACCCATGGGTTGAAGAACAAGCATGGAGAAAAATATATCAAGATCAAGGCAGAGAAGAAAGGCGGCATACTCTGCATCTGTGTGGAGGACAACGGAACAGGCATGGACGCGGAGCGTATGAATGCGCGGTTAAAGGAGAATGATACTTCCGTGATCGAGGAGGGAAGTTCTATCGGATTGTTGAATATTAATGCGCGGTTGAAGATGGCATATGGGATAGAATACGGACTTTATATAGAGAGCAGCGAAGGATGCGGGACAACGGTTTTGATGAAAGTGCCGGAGATGAAAGAGGAAACCTTGTATGGAAAAGAAAATGTATAAACTTCTGGTGGCGGATGACGAGTACTGGACAAGGGAAAAAATAAGAAACATGCTGAATTGGGAAGAATATCAGATTTCTTTTATGAATCCGGCGCAGGACGGCGAGGAAGTGCTTCGGATCGCCAGAGAGGACAGACCGGATATCCTGATTACGGATATCAACATGCCGTTTGTCAATGGAGTAGACCTTGTCAGAAGAATCAAGAAAGAATATCCGGATATCGTGGTGTTTGTGATAAGCGGGTATGATGATTTTGAATATGTGAAGCAGACTTTGATGGACGGAGCGATCAATTACTTGTTAAAACCGGTGGCGAGGATTGATTTGATTGGGGCTTTGTCGAGAGCGTTGGAAATCATCAGTGAAAAAGAGGAAAATGAGAAACAGACAGTTAAGACCGCATCTCTGATTCAGGATAGGGAGATGAGCCTTCTGGTGGAAAAAGAGAACTCTGTGATACCGACGATCAATTTCTTAAGTGAGAGCAACGATATGGTTGGCAGCAGTATGATGCTTATCAAGATACATGAACTGCAGGAATTGATGGGAAAGTATGAGTATGATATGAATTTTCTGTCTTACTCGATAAAGAAACTTATCAAACAGATCAGCGGCATGGAAAATCTGTTGATTTTTAATTATATTTACCGGAGCAATGAGTTTTTGATTGTGACGGAGGCTGAGGTATCCGAACAGCGTCATATGGCGATCAAAATATTAAATGCTTTGAAGGAATTAACGCAAAGTCCGGTAACGATTGCGGTGAGCGAGCCGTCCTATTCCATTGAGAGCCTGCACAATGCCTATGTGCAGAGTATTTCGGTGCTGATGGCAAGACCCTTTAAAAAAGAAAACGCAATTCTGTTCTGCCAGCAGGAAGGCGGAATTACGAGCCGTGATGTCAGAAACTATATGACACAGGAATTGGAGCGGCAGCTGCGCAGTATGTTGAACAATAGCAGCAAGAAAGCGATCATGGATTTCCTGCGGGATGTAGCCGGACTGGCATCGTGTGAGGGAAAGGACTGGAAGTATATTGAGGTGAAGCAGATCGTGAAAAAGATCAGCACGATTTTTTTGGATGTGGTCAGTGAGAATGGGTCGTCAGCTTCGATGGGAGAATTGGACGAGATGGAACAGATGATGGACAAAGTGCTGGAAAAGCTGGATGGCGAACAGGTACTCAATCTTCTGGAAGAGATGTTGCTGATTGTTCTTTCCGAGAAAATGAGTGAAATTTCCGGTAATATAAAAGATGTGGTCAGGGAGGCAGCCCAGTTTATTGACAACAATTACTATGAGGAAATGACACTTGTGTCATTGGCTTCAAAATATTGTGTGGAAAGTTCTTATTTTTCCAGAATGTTTAAGCAGGAGACCGGCAAAAATCTCATGTTGTATATCACCGACAAAAGGATTGAAAAGGCAAAAGAGATCATGCGGCAGTCTGAACTCAGCATGGCGGAGATCGCTTTTATGGTTGGATATGACGACTACACTTATTTCAGCAAAGTATTTAAGAAAGTGACGGGAGTAAGTCCGAGGGAATACAGGAATGGGTGGGCGTGATATGGGATTTATATTTGCGCATTGCCGGTAGTCCATTCGTTGTACACAAAAACAGCACAGGAATGAGGATAAAAGATGAGTCACAAAATATACAGAACAGGTATGGCTGTGATTTTTACAGTTCTGCTTGCAGGGTGTGTTGGGAATACGCCGCAGACAGAGAAAGCGGATTCTATACAGATGAATGAGAATGATGATGAAATCGTGCTCAGCGTGCTGGCGGGGCAGTCTACCAGCGATGCCGGAATTGAAGATATGATAGATGATTTTCTTGCAGAAGAATTTCCGAGTGTCAAATTAGAATGGGAGTGCGTAGACTGGGGTGAGAGCTTTGACTCCCAACTACGGGGCAGGATCGCGGCAGGGGACGTGCCCGATATCATGATTGGCAAAGCACAGGATGTCGGGACATATTCTAAAGAAGGGATTCTAGCGCAGATACAACTCGAACAGTTTGCATCGATCGATCCGGCGGCTATGGAAACTGTCACGGTAGATGGCAAAGTATACGGGATGCCTTACAATGCGTGGTATCAGGGAGTGATCTATAATAAGGATATTTTTGACAGGCTGGGCCTTCGTGTGCCAAATACATTAGAAGAGTTGGAACAGGTCGTAACCGCGTGCAGAGAGAATGGGGTTGTGCCCTTTGCAACTCATTATCGGGAGAATTGGAAAGTAGCGAATATGACGATGCAGTTTCTCACGGAAGGAGTCTTTGCAGAAGAGCGGGATTGGGGAGAAAGGTTTCGGGAAGGTGCGGTTACATTCAGCGGGAGCGCAGAGGTGAGGAAGGCGGTGGAGCAGAACCGTTATATTTGTGAGAACACATGGGACGACGCATGGTCGATCGACCAGTATGAGAGCGATAAGAGGTTTGCAGAAGGAAAGGCGGCAATGTATTTGACCGGAACATGGTCTTTGCAGTCGATGGAACAGTATACGGCGGAAAACCGTTTCGGGATTTTCCCCTATCCGATCGGGAAAAATCCAAGATTAATCAAAGAGATAAACATGACTTATATGATAAGCAGCGAATCAGAGTATCAGCAGTTGGTACAGGAGATTTTTGCAAAACTTGTCAGCGATGAGGATTTGATGCAGGAGATTCTGGGATTTACACAGACATACTCCATTGTAGATGGAATCGCTTCGGGATATCAGAGCAATGTTCAGGAAGATATCGATCAATATGAAAAGACAGGCTGCGTGATCGGAGCAGATATAGGGAACAGCCAGCTTGTCTGGAATTTCCAGAGTGATCTGGCTGCGGAGATCATGAAATGGCTAAAGGATGAAGAGACGATAGGAGAAGTTTTAAAATACGCAGATGATGAAGCGGATGCGAGCGGAATATGAGACAGTTGCACTTTTTCAAAAAAGTGCAACTGTTTTTTCAAATTAGTCATAGTTGTCAGGCAAATAAAAAAGCTACACTACAATTACACCAAAAACGGCTGACAAGCCAGAAAGAAAAGGAGAGGAATATGAAAAAGAAATTATTAAGCGTAATTCTAAGTGCAGCAATGCTCGTTCCGGTATTAGCCGGATGCGGCAATGACACAGCACAGGCTCCGGCAGAGACACCGGCTGCAGAGGAGAGTACGGAGGAAGAAGCTCCGGTGGAGACACCGGCAGCAGAGGAAGAGGCGCCTGCAGCAGATGCGGGTGAAGAGGTTACACTGACCGTACTAGCAGGACAGTCCACCACAGATGCCGGTATTGAAGACATGATCGATGCAGCTCTTGCGGAAGCATATCCCAATATTACATTGGAGTGGGAATGCGTTGACTGGGGAAATGATTTCCAGCCGAAGATGCAGCAGTATATGCAGTCCGGACTGCCGGATATCATGATTGGTAAGGCACAGGATGTCGCAACTTATGCACCGCAGGGTATTCTTGGAGAGATCGATGCGACATATCTCGACAGGGGATTGGATGCGGCGAGACAGAATGTGACGATCGACGGCAAGACATACGGATTAGTATATAATGCATTGTATCAAGGTGTATATTATAACAAAGATATGTTTGAGGAAAACGGCTGGTCTGTTCCCAAGACACAGGAAGAACTGCAGGCAATCATCGATGATTGTAATGCGAAGGGAATCACGCCTTTTGCAAGCCATATGGTTGATACATGGTCCATCGGTAACGTGACAATGCAGTTTGCAATGAATGACGTATTTAACAACGATGCTGAGTGGGGCGACAAGTTCCGTGCCGGAGAAGTCAGCTTTGCAGAAGACGAGGCGATGCAGACGGCTTATCAGTATAACAAGCTGATCTTCGACAATACATATCCGGAAACATTCTCTACAGAGCAGACGGACTGTGATGCTAAGATGGTTCTTGGCGAGGCGGCAATGAAGGTATCCGGTTCATGGTCAATCCAGAACTTCCTTGATATCGATGAAAACTTTAACTTCGGTATCTTCCCGTTCCCGAACCAGACAGGCGACTCCAAGCTGATCTTTGAGCCGAACATTACTGTTATGACAAGCGCAGAGAGTGAGCACCAGGAAGCGATCAACTGCGTGCTGGATGTACTCACAGGGAATAAAGACTTAGCAGTTGAAATTTATGACTATACCAAAACAGCTCCTATGTTAAAAGATGTAACGCCTACTTTCGCAAATCCGAGTCAGGCAGATATCGATGAATATGCCGCTAATAATATGATTGTTGATGTAACGCTTGGTAACAACCAGTTAGTATGGGGTGGATTCCAGGAGGAAAATGCGAAAGATATTGCAGCATGGCTTCAGGGTGACATCTCCTTCGAGGATTGTCTGGCGGCATCCGATGCAAGAGTAGATGCGAGCAGTGCAAACTAAATAAGGCAGAGCAGGAAAAGTTTATTTAACATTTCGTGAAAAGGGCTGCTGCGAGAGTGCAGCAGCCTTATCTTTTTGTAAATTTCGGGAGGGGCATATGCAGAAAACTGGAAAACAATCTATGGAGAAAAAACTGGAAAAACAATACTTAGTGATGGTTCTTCCGGGGTTTGTGATCTTTACGATAGGGCTTATCATTCCTTTGATGTTGGCGGTGCGCTATTCTGTGACAAGCTGGGATGGAATGTCGAAGGTCAAAGAATTTGTGGGATTGCAGAATTATATTAATCTTTGGAAAGATGCAGATTTTCGTTCTGCATGGTGGTTTACGATCAAGTTTACCATAGGAAATACAATTATTCAGAATGTGCTGGCACTTCTTTTTGCAGTGGCATTGGACAGCGGCATCAAAGCGCAGAAAATATACAGGACGGCGTTTTTCGTGCCGTGTCTGATCAGTTCTATTATTGTTGGTTTCATATGGCTGAAAATGTTTTCTAATGTTCTTCCGGAAATCAACGAACTGTTAGGGACAAACATCAATTTCTTACTGTTTGGCAGCGGCGACACGGTTCTCTCCGGACTGTTGATTGCAAACAACTGGCAGTGGATAGGCTACTGGATGTTAATCTATCTTGCGGGGCTTCAGTCTGTTCCATCCGATCTGTATGAGGCAGCAAAAGTAGACGGAGCGGGACCAATTTCGAGATTCTTTAACATCACGATTCCGATGTTGGCTCCGGCGATTACGATTTGTGTAGTCGGCATCACGACAGGATCACTAAAAGTATATGACCTTTTGGTTGCATCTACCAAAGGCGGACCGGGAAGGGCATCCACATCCGTTATTTATCAGACCTACACGACGGCGATTAACGGAAGGCAGTATGGATACGGTTCGGCTATGTCTGTGACATTGGTTCTCGCATTACTGCTAGTGGCGATGATTCAGGTCAAAGGATTGAAGAGTAAGGAGGTACAGGCATAATGTTTATGAGAGATAAAATAAAAGAGCCGATGAGCACACAGCCCTACACGAAGGCGACGCTTGTGACCCAGATCATCATGACGATTATGGCGTTACTCTTCATTGCGCCAATTCTCATCATCATTAACTATTCTTTTAAAACGAAGAAAGAACTGTATTTGACCAGTCCGCTCACACTGCCTTCCTCGTTCCAGATGGAGAACTATAAAAAGGCGTTTGACAAGCTGGATCTGTCACATACGTTTGTGAATACATTTTTTTATACGCTCGTGAGTGTGTTGATTCTTGCGCTGCTGTGCGGAATGACGGCATGGGCGATCGCAAGATGCAAGGCGAAATTTTTTAAGTTCTGTTATGTGTACTTTATTGTAGGCATCCTGATTCCCTTTCAGGCGCTCTTTTTACCGATCTATATCATCGGTTATAAAATGAATTTGACAAATACAAGATACGGAATTATTTTTATGTATATAGCAACAGGAATCTCCTTCGGGGTGTTTCTGATGAATAGTTTCATGACGACGGTGCCGCTTGAGCTGGAAGAGGCGGCGAGGATCGACGGATGCTCCGTGTTTAAGACATATTTCATCGTAGTCATGCCGTTGTTAAAACCGGCGATCGCCACGTTGATTATTATGCAGGCGTTCCAGATCTGGAACGATTACCTGTTAGCGAGTCTGTATGTCAGCAAAAAGAATTTAAAGACGCTGACGGTTGCGATTCAGTCCTTGTTTTCGGCGCAGTCCAGCGATTACACGACCGCGATGGCGGCAATCGTCATTTCGGTGCTTCCGATTGCGGTGTTGTTCATGAGCCTGCAGAAATACTTTATCAAAGGAATGACTGTCGGCGCAGTTAAGGGGTAGAATCTCTAAACGATGTGGTGTTTTTATGACAGGTCGCGGCGTGTGCTGCCAAGACTCAAGGAAAGATTAAGAAAGGTATGGTAATCAGAATGGCGCAATCAAAAAAGTATATATTAGGGGATATGCAATGTCTGTATTTCGTTGATGAAGAAAACGGGCAGACCGATCTGGCGATACTGCCGGCTGGCGTGGAATACTGCGAGGCGGAAAAAGAAAAGCCGTATACAGACAGCCTTGTGCAAATTCATATCGTGGGTGATGCTTATCCGGGCGGGTATGCCGGCGGCAGAACGATGCGTCAGGGATGCAGCGTCTACGGGTTTGCGTGGAAAGACCAGAAGGTTACGGAAAGCCAGACGGGAAAAGAAATCTGTACCATATTGCAGGATGAGAGAGGGCTTATACTGGAACATCATTTGTACTGGCAGGAAGGAGCGTCTTTTGTAAGATGCTATACCGTTTTTCAGAACGGGAGCAATAAGACGGTAGGACTCGATATGCTGTCCAGTTTCTCATTAGGGAAAATATCGCCTTTCGTGGGAAGTAAAGAGGAAAAGCGCCTTTATATGCACCGGCTGCGGAGTGTGTGGAGCATGGAAGGAAGATTGGAGACGAGGGCGGTGGAGGATTTGCAGTTAGAGCCTTCCTGGGCTGGCCATGCGGTGCGATGCGAACGCTTCGGGCAGGTGGGGTCCATGCCGGTCAACGGCTATTTTCCTTATCTTGTGATGGAAGACCGCAAGAGCGATATCTTTTGGGGAGCTATGCTGGCGCACAATGCGTCATGGCAGATGGAAGCGTACCGCCGGGGTGATAATATCAGTATTTCGGGCGGACTTGCGGACAGAGAGTTCGGTCATTGGCTTAAGAACATTGAAGCGGGAAAGCGGTTTGTCACTCCGGAAGCGATTCTTTCGGTGTGCAAAGGCGGCGGGATCGATCTGATTTCCCAGCGCATGACAAGCGTGATGAACCAGACGGCGGACGACGGACCGGAGAGCGAACAGGAACTTCCGATCATTTTCAATGAATACTGTACGACATGGGGCTGCCCGTCCCATGAAAATATCAGCGCGATTCTGGATGCGATCAAGGACAAGGGTTTTTCCTACTTTGTCATTGACTGCGGCTGGTACAAGGAAGAAGGCATTCCGTGGGATATTGACATGGGCGACTACGAGGTTTCCAAGGAACTTTTTCCTCTGGGGTTGGATAAGACAGTGCAGGCGATCAAAGAGCACGGTCTGAAGCCGGGCATATGGTTTGAGATTGAGAACGTGGGCGAGAAGGCGCGGGCATATCAGAATACGGATCATCTGCTGAAAAGGGATGGAAGCGTGCTCACTACGTCGTCGAGGAGATTTTGGGATATGCGCGATCCGTGGGTTCAGGATTACCTTACAGAGAAGGTGATCGGAACTTTGAACAAGTACGGATTTGAATATATGAAGATCGATTATAATGATACGATTGGGCTGGGCTGTGACGGCGCGGAATCTCTTGGCGAGGGTCTGCGCCAGAACATGGCGGCATCGGCTGAGTTTGTGGATAAGGTGAAAGAGCAGGTACCGGGAATTATTTTGGAGAACTGTTCTTCCGGCGGACACCGACTGGAGCCGTTTATGATGAGCAAGTGTAGTATGGCATCATTTTCTGATGCGCATGAGTGTGAGGAGATCCCGATTATTGCAGCGAATCTGCACAGGGTGATACTGCCTAGGCAGAGTCAGATCTGGGCGGTTATCCGCAATACGGATTCTCTGAAAAGGATTGCTTACTCGATTGCAAATACTTTTCTTGGCAGAATGTGCCTTTCGGGTGATGCGCTTGAATTGTCAGACAGTCAGTGGAAGATAATCGAGGATGGCATCGCTTTTTATAAAAAGATTGCGCCGATTATTAAGAGCGGAAGAAGCTATCGGTTCGGAACGGATGTGGTGAGCTACCGGAACCCGAAAGGCTGGCAGGGAGTACTGAGAGAAGGCGGCAATAAAGAGGCTTATGCGGTATTCCACAGTTTCTATGAGAATCATGAGGAGTGGATGGAGATTTGCCTGCCAGGAGAGAGGAATTATGAGATTGACACGGTGTACTCGGATAGCGAGGTGGAAGTGCGCCTTGACAAAGACAGACTGCTGTGTCGGAATACAGAGGATATGAGGGCGGTTGCGGTGTATCTGAGATAAATGGGAAGACGAGTTCTGCAAGGCTAATCCCCAAACAAGGCGCTTTTGCTGAGGAATGTTTGAATGAAGATAAGATAAAAATATTATAAAAAGAAAGTCGAAAACTGGAAAAATATAAATAGTTTCCGACTTACAAGTCAGAAACTATTGACGATTATGAAGTTTTAAGTATAATGGAAGCAAGAAAGTAAGGAGGCGTGGAATGAATACCCTTATTAATCGTCCATTATATTTGGAACAACTGATTCAAAATAAAGATGTAGATCTGGTTAAGATTGTAACAGGTATACGCAGATGTGGAAAGTCTTCCATGCTTGATTTGTTTCATCAATATTTGATTGATAGCGGCATATCCGAAGATCATATTGTTCATATGAATTTGGAATCTTTGAAATATAGAAATCTGACGGATTACCTGACCTTCTATGATTATGTCTGCGAAGGTATCGCAAAGGGTGAAAAAACCTATCTGATATTTGATGAATTGCAAGTGGTAGAACACTGGGAAAAAGCCATAGAGTCTTTTCGTTTGGATTTCGATGTGGATATCTATATAACAGGCTCAAATGCATATCTTCTTTCGACGGAGTTCTCAACGTTTTTATCTGGAAGATATATTGAAATAAAGATATTGCCGCTCTCATTCAAGGAGTTTTTGGATTTTTATGAATTTGTTGCACCCGTAACACTGGAGGAGAAATTTCAAAAGTATCTGCAGTTTGGCGGAATGCCGATACTGAGGGAATATCAGTTTAATGAAGCACGAAGTAATCAGGCGTTGGAAGGTATATACTCTACGGTTGTATTACGTGATATTTTACAGCGTAATCATTTGGCTGATCAGAATATGCTGCAAAAGATAGTCATGTTTCTGTGTTCCAATATAGGCAGTGTCACATCCCCGAATAATATAGGAAATGTACTAACGGATGAAGGGGATATTCAGAAGGCAAAAGCTAAAAACGTAGCTGGGAAAACGGTAGATAAGTATATATCTATGTTACGCAGCGCTTTTGTGTTTTATCAAGTAGGCAGATATGATGTGAAAGGGAAGCAGTTGTTAAAAACTCTTGGGAAATATTACATCATCGATATGGGCTTTCGCAATATGCTGCTTGGATATCGTGATGGAGATAGAGGACATATTTTAGAAAATATTGTATTTTTGGAATTGCTTAGAAGG
>JAMPGN010000067.1 GCA_023663915.1 Eubacterium sp.
CTTCTGTCGGTATCCCTTTTACCGCCGTAAACGATAAGTCATACTCTTCTCCACTCTCACTATCTGTTAATATTGCATTCACCTGTCCATCCCATAATCCATTGACAAGCATTCCGTGATCAACTTTGTCATATCGCGTGCCACTATCAGAACTAAATCCTACCTCAGTCACTATTCCTTCCCCATTCGGTGCATCCTGATCCCACTCTCCGGTAAATACATAATAACTTCCATCGCTCTGCGGACTAAGCAGAGTTCCGCTTCCTTTTCGCTCACCCTTTACATAATCACCATAATAAATGCGAACATATGTTCCATCGTCGTATATTGCTCTGTATATTGTTGCACCAACCCCATTAAGGGAAGCATTCTCATCCGGAAAATAAATATAGTAATCCTCTTCCATCCTATCCAGAAAAGCTCTTGTTTCCTCAGAAAAATGTGCTTCATCATAAAAAAGCGCTTCATACATTCTGTCCCCATAATCCTGTGCTGCCATCAAGTCATAGATTTTCTGCATAAATGCTCTGTTCTCCGCCTCTATTCTTTCCAGTTCCGCAATCTGCTCAAGAATCGCTGTAAAGTTTACATTTACTGCCACATCTCCGTATTTTTCAGCAAGAGCTCGAATTGTATCGTATTGCTTTGCCTCCATCAAGACATCAATGTATTGATTTAGACAATCACACAGATCATTGATCATTTCCGAATTTGTACTATCCAGTTCCAAAAGCCTGTCATAAGCGGTAAGAGCATTCTCATAATCCGCTTCTTCCGTTTTCTCTTTCCCCATTGCTATGTAGTTTTCGACAAGTTTCTCTTTGATCCGGGCATCTTCCCCTGTCACGGAATAGCCTTCCTCCAACACCTGTGCGATTCTGTCCCGATCGCCGCTATAAACCTCTTCCACCGCCAGATATAGCTCCACGGCATAATCCATGTTTTCACTGAGAAAGTCTTCGTCAAGCTCTGCAAGCATCGCAAGCGTCCTTTCATAGAAATCCTGCGTGTCGTCCATATCGCCTGCTCCAAGGTATGCTCTCAGCCCTCCTAAATAAGCCTCCATGCAGCGGTCATCAATGGCGATTGCCTTTTCAAATACCAGCGCCGCCTGCTCGTACTGCCCTTCTTCCAGATACCGGTTTCCCAAATCCAACTGCCTATGAAGGCGGTTCGCCGGAGTATTATAAATACCGACAGCAACTAACAAAGCAGTAAATATCACTGCTGCTGCAATAATTAACGGCTTCCGCTTTTCTTCCCCCCCCCAGGCTCTGATGATCCCTGTATATTATTCTGCTCTTCCAGCGTCACATTCTCTGTCTGTTCTGATTTCTGTAGTATATATGTTGTTTTTTCATTCATGCTTTCTTTCCTCCTCTGTCTTGCCAGGTTCTCACCTATCTTTTCTCAATATCCACAATCATTTCCAGTCTTCCAAGTTTCAGGCTGCTGCCCGGACGAAATTCCATCCGCCCCGACACAATTTCTCCGTTCAGATAAGTTTTATTCGACGAGTGAAGATCCTCGACATAGAAATGCTCTCCCAGGTTCGTGATCTCGCAGTGCCGTCCCGACACGGAACTTTCATAATTTAAGACAATATTGACTCCCGGCTCATTCTTTCTTCCTATAACGACTCTGTCCCTCAGCGGATAGCGGAAAATTTTATCCGGCTCATTCTTATCCTTGAGTACGACAATATAGCCCGTATCATTCTGCGGCAGAAACATGGTGCGTTCTTCTTCCTGCACCATCACGGTCGGCGTCTCGATTTCCATTGCCGCCGCCATAGTTTCCTTCTTTTCTTTCTTCCCCCTCTTCACTTTTTCCTGGGATGGTTTTTCTTTGCCCTTATTCTTTTTCATGATCTGCTGGACAATCAGCATAACGATCGCAATGATGATCGCAATTACGGCAACAACCGTTATCGGATCGATCCCGGCAGGCTCTTCTACCGGCTCCGGTTCTTCGGGCACCGGCTCTTCCGGTTCGGGTTCCACCACCGGTTCCGGCTCTTCTTCCTCTTCTTTGATCTGAAAAGGCATCGAAGCGCTGTCCTTCAGTTCCGTCACCTCTTCACCTGTCCCGACCGACAGCAGTATGCTCTTCTCACCTCCATCCCTGCAGTTGTCCGGTATTTCCAGCGTCACCCGGCTCACTTTTCCTTCGAGTGCAGAAACAATCGCGCCGGTATCCTCGGAATCGTCCAGCAGGAAATAACTTCCCTTCGTCATCCTCGCAATGGAAAAGAAATTCTCCAGCTCCGTAGTGTTATCCTTATAGATACAGCCCAGCGCATAGACAGGATAATTCTTCTTTTTTAAAAGTTCCTGCAGTTCTTCCTTGGTATAGCCGATCGCCTTATTATCCACTCCGTCCGCCACCACGATAAATCTCGTATACTCTTTCGTATCTCCCAGCCTAATAATCTCGTCATACAGAATATCAGACAAAAAGGAATCCTGATTCGCATATACCACACTGTTCATTGCCTCGATCAGCTTATCGGCATCCGTCTCCCGCTCCGCAAGATATTCAATATCCTCGCCAAAGGTGGCAATGCTGACCTGTTCCGTCTCCTCTTTCTGTTTGACATAGGCGGAGAGTATCTCCCGCGCTTTTGCCTGATTTGGCTCTGTGATCGACAGGGAATTATCAAGCAGTACGATCGTATGTACCGTGGAAGTCTTCTCGACTTCCGTAACCTCTGCTTTCGTCTGGGCGATCTGCCCCGTCAGTTCACTTTCCTCCGCCAGTTCGCTGATATACAGATACAGATTACTGCCATCCACCGCCGACTGCATGATCTGCGTCTGTCCCGCCGCGTGGACAGACGCCGCAAATGCCATCGTTACACCTATCATACCACACAGCCGCAGTACGTGCTGATACCATTGTCTATTAATTCTTTTCCCTCCGAACATGTCATCTTCTCCTCAATTCAAAACGAAGTTCTTCGTTTGCCAGTTTGATTCTTGCACCATCTCCTAGGAAATATGCATCACCCGGCACAAGCCGTTCTCCGCCCACAAAAGTTCCGTTTGTCGAATTTAAATCCTTGATATAGAAACTGCCGTTCCCGTCCTTACCGATCTGCGCATGTTTTCTGCTGACGGCGGAATTGTTACCAATCGAAATATTCGCCTGTCCGCCGCTTCCGATCACGTAAGAATCCTTTTCCAGCAGATATTCCTGCCCATTGCTTTTGCGTATCAGATAACCTTTCTCCTCCGGTATTACCAGCACGGTTGCCTCGTTATCTTCAATCTCGTTATAATATTTTTTCCTTGCAGGCTCTATGTATGGATTCGGTTCGGGCTGCAGCGCCGCTGCCACAGCCGACTCTTTCTCCTGCTTTTTACCAGAAGCAAAAAGGTGATGTTTTTTGTCCTTCTTATCCTCTTTCTTCTGTTTTTTAGAGTTGCCGAATTTACCGTTGTCCACAGGCGGCTCCAATAAATCCGGCATACCTTTCCCAACAGGCGGAATCGGCGTCTTCCGTGAAAGAAGTCCATGTTTGATCTCTGCTTTCCCTGCCTTCATTCCCGGATTATCCGGCGGCATCATGACTTGTTCCGAATATCCGCCCTGGTTGTCCATACTCCCTTCGACTCTCTCCGACAATGTCCCTCCACTCTGTATCATGCGAATGAATTTACGTAATCCAGCTAAGTCTTGTATATCTTTACGTCCAAATGCATTCAGAAGATCAAAGATATAGGTATAGTCTTCGTCCATCGCATACTTAATCTTCTCCCAGATCTGCCGCACGAGTTCTAACAGATCGCCTTCCCGGTGATCCGTGAGCGGGATATATGGCATCCTGCACCGGTTTTCCTCGATTCTGAGACAGGGTATCTGCGTACATAAATGATCTGTTTCCAGAAGATAATGTTCCGCCTCCTCCCCTGCTTCCAGAATACTTTCCGTCAGTTCCAGCACTTCTTTTCTGTCATGTACCTTCTCAAGCCACTCAGCGAGGGGAACTCCCCACTCTGCATCATACCGAAAATACTGTTCCGTATCCTGCTGTATCAAACGAAAAGAAAGAAGCCCTTTGATCTCGTTCTGCTCCAACATTCCCAATGCAATGTTCTCAATCTCCATATCCTTCGGCACATCATAGACAAAGCACATCCTGCCGTTTATCATTCTCTCTTCCATGCGATTCCTCCCTATTTCTCCCACAATCCGCAGACGATCTGCTGATGCATGTCTATATGATCAATATTGAAAAAAGCAAAGGGCAGATCGACTCGGTACTGCACCCACAAGCATAGATCATCTTCCTGACGACATGTTTTGGTAAAATCAATCGAATCGATCCCGCCGCTTATCCCGTATTTGCGCAGATATTGATTCGTCGCACCAGCATTCTCGCCCGCACAATATCCGAAGGCGAGTTTCGCTGCCTGCGGATAATGACCGTATTTCCATGCATCTTTCATTTCCGATTTGTCAGACATGCCTCCCACAAGGCGGAACAGACTCATAAACGTATCGCCTAGTTTGGATAGTGTCGTATCCTCTCCATACTCGTAACTAGCAAAGGACAACATCTGCCCGGTCTGCATCAATCCGTGCACCATATAATTCTGTGCTCGGTACACCTGCCCAACATTCACAAGAAACATCATGGCAAACAGATAAATCGTCAGGGATATGGTCGCTTCCACTGTCAAACTTCCCTCTTGTCTTTTCATCCTCTCAGCCTCCGTTTCGGAATACTAATAGCCACTGTAATGTACTGACTTGATCGGAATACCCGTATCATTTAACCCCGGAATCGTCGGAATGGGTAGCAACGGTTCATACTCCGCCTCAGTCTCCACCCTTATGTAAGTTGCCATCTCATCCAGCCTAAAAAAGTACTCTGAACCCTCCTTCTGCTTTTTCTGCTGTAGTTGTGTCTCGATCAGCGTAGCAGAACGGTCATAAATGATATCACTAGAAGTAAACAGCAGCATCAACAGGAAAAGATGATCCTTATATCCCCATTTCAACAGCCCTTCTCCATATCCTGCGACAATATCGGCAACGCCTGAATCATCCGGTTCTACTACAACCCCGACCTGTTCCTCTACGACCGCCTCTACCATCTCTTTCAAATCATCCAGTCCATTGCCCGCCAGAGAAAAATAGCCGCCGTCCAGCTTGAGAATATCCACGTCTTTCTTAGCATAGATCATCTGTATCATATCAAACCACGCCTCTAAAATCAGTTTCACCAGTACGATCACCACCACCACTATCCAACCTACGATCGGAATTGCCGCTATCTCACCAATCAGATTCATCAATTCCTGATCTGTCAGGACAGAGGTAATGTTGCACAGCAGGCGCATCATCAGAATACTGTCAAAGGCTATCTGTTGATTGTATATCTCGTATTTTCCTCCTGCGTATATATACTCTAAATCCGCCTGCACGAAACACTTATCTGCACTGGCATAATCCGACTCCTGAAAGAAATTGCTGCCATTTAACCTCGTATCATTGTGCATATCCGTAACCCGGTTGCTGAACATCTCGGAGGCATAAACCGTCGCGAATACCTTCTGGTAAATAATTTTCGCAAAATCATCCACCGTAATTCCTATAAATACATTCATCAAGTTAATAATACTCACGATAAAATTCTTCACCGCCCCCACTAATCCTATGAGCGACTGCAGCATACCGATAGGATCAAACGGATTGCTTTTCAAATTACCACATGCTACCCGAAATCCTTCTTCTGCCTCAAGCAGATTGCTCATAGCATTTTCGAGTGCACTTGCATCCCATGTTTCTCCCGGCGCAAGCAGTTCCACATCATATCCAACGCTCTCTGCAATCTCTTGTGAATCCTGAAGCTTCGCCTGTACGGCTAATGCATCCTCCGCCTCATAAGGATTTTCTGTCGGTGTCAATTCCACCATCTCACCGAAATATCCTGCACCCCTGAGACGATGATCCATATCGGGGTCATAGGTGCCGTTGGCAAAAGCAACCATGATTGCCTCAATTCCTTTGACGATTGTCTTAATTGCCTCTGCCAGCCCGCTAATCATCTCGGCAAGGGTATCCACAAGATTAAACGCACTATCCAGTAGAAGAAACATCCTACTCGCAGTGGGGTCTACCTCTTCCACTGCTTCCAACTGCGTCAAAGCCTCTGCTGGAACACTCAGTTTATTACTCTGTTCCCTCAATTTCGTTCTTGCATTTTCCACCAGTTGTCCAGGCATATTATTGACAAGGTCTTGTACATCACGAAACAGATTATTTCCTTCCTCAATATTTTCTTCTATTTTATCCGTAAAATTTTTGGCGCTTTCCGCCACTCTCTGGTCCCCAATACCGCCTACTTTTTGCTTCACCGCCTCAATCACAGCGCCTACATCTGCATCAAGCAATTTCGCATAAGCTTCTTGATAGGCTTCCATCTTCGCACTGTAATTTTCCAGTATAGGGTCCAAATCTATGATACACATCCTAAGTTCAGCCGCATTTTCTGCCGCAATCTCCTGCAGTTGCTTAAGCTGCCTCTCATACTCCTCATCCTTCACTTTGCCCGATCCGCTGTCGCTGTCTGAGGTTTCCTCCTCCGCCTCTTCATAACTGCTGATAAAAGATTCTACCGCAGAGACAGACGCATTATAACTGTCAAGCTTCGCCATATAGTCTTCTGCAGCCTCCCGGCTCTCTAACGCCGCCTCACTGTACTCATACAGACATATTACCGTATCGACATGGGCTTCAATCAAATCCGTAAGTGTCTGAAACATTTCGAGAATTGGAAGAGCATCTTCCAAGGTTTCTTTCAACTCCTCCAACGTATCTTCTATATTCAGTGCGTTATTGACCAATGATGCCGGAGCCCTGTATGCGCTAAACTCCATCATCTGTGCCCTGTACACATCTTTTTGCGACAAAGGATAAAGACCCGCCACATCGACGTTGGTAATATCAGCCAGAATATCTGCATTGTTTAGATTTAGACCACTGCCAAGCCCTGTCAGATTCCTCTGCAGATATTGCGTCAGTTCGTCCTCCCCCACTCCCTGTTCCACTGCCAGGAATCCGAAGTTCTCATATAAATCCCGATCATAATGTGCCAACAAAGAAAATGCCGCATTCTCCCCCATTTCTTTGTACAGCCTCTTCATACTATGGTATTTCGCCATTTCGATCAGAGTTGAGTTTAAGGATAATGCCGCGATCAGTATAATCGACAGCATCACGGTGATTGAACCGCGCCTGTTTTTTACAAAATATTCCAGCATTTCCTCATTACTCCTTCCATGGTTTCTCATTCAAACACTCTTCTGATTCGGATAATAATATCCAGTATATTGTCGAGCGACTCACCAACCGCATTATCCGTAACGATACTCTGCAGTTCATCGATAAATGCCGTCTTATTCATCTGATGAATGACATCATAGCATACCGCTGTTCCTGTCGCCTCCACCTCATATTCCGGATTCAATCCAAAAAACGTCATCGGATTCATATCAAACATCGGATATTTCCTCTTAATCGTCACATACAACACTCTCTGCCCAATCTCATTCGTCCTGCACTCCGTCACAACATCATCAAAATTCATGCTTTTTTGCGCCGCAAATTCCGCATTATAAATCAGATAACTCGCATACCACTTTGCTTTACGCTGTGTCACATCCGTATAAGTATCCCCGTAGCGCAAATACCTGTACGGATATATTTTCACGAAATCCGTTGTATCCATATACCCATAGAACGGCTCCTTGTCAAGCGCACTGTAGACCCTCGCAACGCCGCTCGCCGCCTCATTTGCCGAAGCGGTAACGACCATCCGGTTATGAAACACCACTCCCACATTGACCGCAAAAAAAATGACCACAATCGTTATTACCACGACATATATGGCTTCCACCATGATCATTCCCTCTTCGTTCCTATCGCTTTTCATACGTCCTCCTCACCCTCGAAGCAGTGACATCACGAATACCACATAACAGCCCATAAAGATAAAAGGTGCAAAGGGCAGTTTCTTTTTCCCGTCCGCCTTCTTAAAGAGCAGCAGGAATGCGCCATATAGCGCAGCGAACAACACGCTGTAAAACAACACATAATAGGCATCCGTGATCCCCACGCAAAAACCCAGCCAGGCATACAGTTTGACATCCCCATACCCGATTCCGCGGCGCGTGATCAGCGTCAGGAATAACATCAGAAACAATCCCAGAACCAGCCCCGCCCCCGACAGTAACACGGATTGTCTGACCGTATCACTGCTCACTGCCGCTTCCGCCACAAGAAGCACAAGCCTTCCGGCAAGCCCTGCGGCTATGAGCTTGTTCGGAATCAGATATTTCTTATAATCGATCCCTGCCGCTATGACAAGGATCGTAAATACCATCATAAGATTAAAGCATTTCAGAATCGAATACTGTCCACAAAACAACAGCAGGTTCATAACCGCCGCCAGAATGAACACTCCCAAGGATAAGACATTTTCCGCCTTGCCTTTCCTGTCCACGAACACTTCATTGCGAAACCAGATCCACCAGACCAGCAACGCTTCTACCACACTAAATACAACTGCATATAACATGCCCTGTCTCCTGTCTGTCCGCGCGGCACATCACTCCTGCTGACTTTCATAATACAATTTCTCCATCCGGATACAGTCCCAATATCCCATCTCATTCTTCACGTAGGCGATACCGTCCGGCATCATATAGAGCGCATCCTGAAACTGCGGTTCCACGACCATCTTGCCATTCCGGTCTATGTATCCCCACAATCCATTCTGCTTCACGGCGGCATATCCGTTTCGGAACGATTTCGCATCCTCGAAACGCGCCTCGATGTAGACCTCCCCATGACGATTGACAAATCCCCACTTATCACCGCTCCGATACGCCGTCGGCTGGTCGCACTCGAAAGCCTTCAACTCTTCGTAGCGGTTCTCCGATACAGGCTGCCATTCCGCACTGTCTACAAGATAATAACCGCTCTGATTCGCCACCACGCAGATTCCGCCCGTACAGCACGCGTCCAAAGAATTTCGCGCGATATCGCTGTAAGGAAATTCCGCAACCGACGTCCATGACTCCGCCGTCACAAGCGCCCAGCCGCCATTCTTTTTGACCGCATTAACGCCCTCATGGAAAGTGCCAGCATCCTCCCATACCAGTTCGGAAACCTTCATCTTATCATTGATAAACTGATAATTCTCGCCAATCCGTGCCTTAGCAATATTTTCCGCCGAAAGCCTTCCCACCTCGTCAAAGGATACCTCACGATTGCGTGCTAACAGATGATCCGATATATCCACCAGCTTCCATTTACCCTCCGCATCGCAGACAAAGCAGCTATTCCCCGCCTGGGAGACTTCCATGCGTATATACCCTTGGTCAAAGACCTCATCGCCATTGCTTCTGCACAGTTTCCGCTCCACGAGATGCCCGCCGTCCTCCGTCAGACTAAACTCGATCCGCTGAATATCCAGCAGCGATTCCGTGGCATGGCGCACATCATAATAGCCCGTATTCCGGTATTCATATTGTCGGTCAGTCTCGTCGATCAGCCACGCAAACTCCTCATTCTCCTGCCACAACTGCGCATAAACAGGCAAGTATTGATACAGCTTCCTTAAGTCCCCCTGCTGCTCGTAACATTCGATTACGAGGACATAGTTCTCCTCCACCTCCGGATAAGCCTCGATCATCTCAAAGCACTGTCCCAGATAAGCATCGTTCTCTCCCATCCCCAGATAGGCATCCCTCTTAAGCGCTTCCGCCTCATAGGCAGGGACGGCTTCTTCCTCCGCCGCCTCCAGCCTGCTCAGCCATTCCAGCGCTTCCATATAATATTCCTGCTCATACGCCGCCACCGCATTGGCGTAATATTCTTCATAAACCTCTTCACCGCCGATATTCCTTGTCAGAAAGACCGCCCACGCGGCGACCATACACAGAATCAATGCTGCCGGAAATAATTTCTTCATGGTTGTTTTCCCTTATGGTTGGTTGATTTATTTCTTAATGTCTAATTATTGAAAGCTTTCTGGTGAACCACTAGCGCCTGTCGCAGTGGTAGCATCCTGGAAAATTTTTTGCCACAGACTATTTACGAGATTCGCAATATTTTTCCTAAATACGATTGCCAACGCCACCACAATCACCAGCACAATAATGATCGAAATAAAGTTCGTATCCCCATCTTCCGTCGTAAAGAAGTCACGAACCGCTTCCTTCGTCCTCTCCTTCATTCTCCATAACCCATTCATGACCCTCACTTCATAATCCAACATCTTTTCTCCTAACATCACTTCGTTCCTCCTTCATGATAATTACCGGATTCGCGCCGTCACAGCGCGCCCGTTTGCTTTGATTTCCTTTTTATATGTAAACTCCGCCACCGGAATATGCATATACATCACGATCTGACCGTTTCTCCCATATGTTAGAAATTCAGCCCCTTAAACATCGGCGCAACCACCATCATCAAAATTCCGCCGAAGATAATAAGAATCGGGATGAGCAGCTTCGAGGATGCCTTTTCCCCCTGCTCCCTGACCTGGGAAGTCCGATTCCGCCAGATCTCGCCCGATAACTCCAATAAGGACGCAGCGAGTTCCGCACTTCCCTTTCTCACGTTCTGGAGAATCAGCCCCGACAGCTTACGGACTTCATCCACACCACACCGATCTGCAAACTCACTGAATGCCTCATACTCTGGTATGCCGTTGCGCATATCGTCCGCCAGGACGCGGAGCTGCTCATAGAGAATGCCTCCCTCCTTCTTGGAAGCCGTCTCCAACGCCTCCCGAAGCGGCATGCCCGCGTTGATCAGCAGGGCAAGCTGGGAGAGCAGATGTGGGAAGTCCTTTAATATTTCCTCTCTTCTCTTATCCACTTTAGACCCTTTATCGTACTCGATATACACCGCCAGAAACACTGCAAATATCGCCACGATCATGAGAATGAGGGGTTCCTCCATCATCACCGCAAGGAAGATGCCAAAGGGAATCAGTGTGATCAGATAAGTGATCTGCGCTGCCAGATCCGACAGGACAAGCAGCCGCGCGGATTTCTTACCGTACATCTCCCCCAATTTCCCCATCTTTTTGCGGAAATACGGCGTGTCGATATTGACCTGGAACAGATCAATCACCCGGTATCCTACCCCGTACATGCTTTTCATGAAATAGTCGTTCGCCTCAAGGCTGTCGATATAAGGCTGGTATTTCGCCCCGCTGCTGAAATATAACGCCAGCCAGCCGGCCGTCCAAATTGTTCCGACAATACACAAAATCAAGTTTCCCATACTCTTCTCCCAATCAAAACGTTTCTTACATGCAAAACATTACGCACTATGTATTCCGAATCCCGAAAGACCAATATGTTATCTTAAGCTCATACTCTGATATCCATCATTTTACGTCCCACGATATAAGCGATCACAAACATCGCGAGCGCCGCCATCTTTACCAGAAAACTGAAAATAAGATCCCCCGAAGCATCCCCCTGCATCGCCTTCGTCTGGCTCACCACAATGAGGGGCAGTACCATCATGATATTCAACTCGTTTTTCTTACCACTGATCAGCGTCCGTATCTCCTGCTCGATCATGATCTTATCGTTGATGACGTTCTTCGTCTCATAGATGATCTGTCTGATATTACCGCCCCGTCTGTTGGCAACCGAGAAAACGTCTGCAAAGTTCTGGATATTTTCATCGTGGCTCCGTCTGGCGAAATCCTGCAGCAGCGCCTCGATATTGATATTGTTGTATAAACCGGATTTAATGATCTGCAGTTCCATGACGATATCGGCGTCTTCCCCGTATTGGTTCTTCATATCCTCGTATGCGCCCGTGAAAGCATCCTTCACGTTTCTGCCGCTTCCCAGAGAGGAACTGACCGCCTCAAGCATATCCCGAAACTGCATCATCAGCCTGTTTTTTCTCTTATTCAAAAGCATGCTCCGATAGACGAATATTCCCGCGAAGAAACCGAGTGGAACGCTGACGATCGTTAAGAATACGATGCTGAAAAAAATCTGCACGACCACTCCGCTAAGAAGCGCCCCCGCGATCCCGCCTATGACCACGTCCGCCTTCCGCATGTGATACACCGCATAGTCTGCGGCATTGTGGAACATACCCGTATATTCGATGTATTTTTCCTTTTTCTTCATAACCCTCTCCATTCACTATCCTGACGCGTCTGCACAAATAAGAATCCAGACATCTGTCCGGTATGCTTCCGTCCACGCTAAATATCCGCACTCATCCCGGCATTTTCCAATTTAATTGTATGTTTCAACGGATTTGCCGTCCTCTGCAGTCCGCCATACACTTTATCCCTGGTACTCTTCTCCCTGTCCTCCACGAACTCATAGAGCGGATTCAAAAGAAATTTACCGTTCTCGTACCCGACAATCTCCGTGATTTCCATGACCTTTCTGCTCTTATCCCGAAGTCTGGATAAATGGATCATGATATCGACCGCCGAAGCAATCTGCTGACGCACCGCCTCAAGAGGAAGCCCCTCCGCGCCGGTCAGCACCATGGTTTCCAGACGGCTTAACATGTCATGAGTGGAGTTGGCATGACCCGTGGATAGAGAGCCGTCGTGTCCGGTGTTCATCGCCTGCAGCATATCCAGCGCCTCCGCCCCTCTGACCTCTCCGACCACAATCCGCTCCGGGCGCATTCGCAGTGCGGATTTGATCAGATCGCGGATGGTGACTGCTCCCACGCCCGCGGTATTGGCATTTCTCGTCTCAAGACTAACCAGATTATCCACGCCCGTAATCTGCAGTTCCGCCGAATCTTCTATGGTAATGACACGTTCGTCCCTCGGTATGTAATTCGACATCGCGTTGAGGAATGTCGTCTTGCCGGAGCCTGTTCCGCCGCAGATAAAAATGTTATATTTCGCCCGCACCAGCACGGCAAGCACATCCGCGATATCCTGCGTGATGGAGCCATACGCGATCAGCTTCTCGACCGTCATAGGCTCTTTGGAAAATTTACGGATCGTGACGATCGGACCTTTCAGGGAAATCGGGGGCAAAACCACGTTCACACGGGAACCGTCCGGAAGTCTCGTATCCACGATGGGATTTGCCTCGTTGACTTCCCTGCCCGCCATGCCTACAATCTTCTGTATCACATCACTTAAACGCTCGTCGTCCTCAAATTCTTCTTCCAGCCGGACCACTTTGCCCGCCTTTTCAATAAAAATGTCCTTGCAGCCGTTTATCATGACTTCCGTGATCGAATCGTCGTACAGAATGGAATCCAGCACTCCCAGCCCTCTGATACTGCTGAATACCTGATCTGCAATATCCGCCCGTCTCGCCATGTCGATGTACTGATCCCGATATTCTTCCTCGATACATTTCATGACCGCCTCGTCGAGCTGCTCGTCGGTCATTGCCGCAAAATCGTAATATTCGAGTACCCGGCGTTTGATCTTATCAATCTCTTCCCTTATATCATTCGCCATCGTTTCCCTCCATATTGTCAAAAGCATCCGACTGCATGATTCGGTCAATCACAGCCTCGAACGAATCTCCCTCGATCTTCGGCGCCCATCCGCATTCCCGGATTTCCCATCCGATCTGTTCTTTTCTGACCGCCTTATTCCGGAATAGCATCATTTTCCTAAGGATTTGGTTCCCTTCCCTCTGTTCAAGCGACTGCAGGATACTGCAGAGTTTCTCATATTTCTGCCTTGCCGTTTCCGTAT
Organism: Eubacterium sp.; assembly: GCA_023663915.1. Next base: position 13,739 of record JAMPGN010000067.1, read on the forward strand.
CCTCGGCGACATAGACCAGGCTGTCCGCCTGCCGGATCATCGAAAGTTCCCGCTCTGAAAAGTTATTTCCGGCATCCAGAACCACTTTGTCGTATTCTCCCAGCCCTCTGACCGTATGGATCAGACGCGCTGCGTCTTCACCCGTCACCTCAAGCAGATGAATCGGCTCTTTACAGGGCGCATAGACGGACACTTTCTGCCTCGTTACCGTGACGGCGCTCATCAGCTTAATGGGAAGAATATCTCTCCGGCTTTTCAAGGCAACCAGAATCTCATCCATTCCGTGTTCCGTCTCCTCGTGATTCCACCCAATCTCCGACATTCTCATATCCAGATACAAAACTTTCTCATATAGCGCGCACTTTCCTGCATAAGCCCTCGCGACGCTGGTTGTGCCGACTCCGCCGCCCGCCGACAGAAACGTATAAACCCGGCATCCTTTTCCGTCTTTATTAAGCGAAGCTGACCGTCTCACCCTGCCGCCTTTCGCATAGAGATCCAGGATTGCTTTATACAGATCGTCAGCCCGCTGGTATTTCGGGAAACGGACAACCGCTTCCTCTTCGTTTCCATATAATAATTCTGATAACACAGCCCACACCCACGACATATTCCGGCTGACTGTGACGGCTTCCTGTTCAAATTCCCCGCCAAACAGCACGACATCTGCTGTCCTGCATTTCTCACTTTCCATAAGATACTGTGGGTCAGAGAAGACGGAAATCTCCATCTTTTCCCCATATTCCCGCTCAAAAAGGGCGCTCAGCCGCTTCGCATAGGTAACATCTTTTGTACAGACCAATAATCTCATCCACATAGGGATACCCCCGATTCGCCTACTTTACGTTTCTACTTGTTCAACAGTATCATAATTTCTTAAGCGAAATCACATTTACCCGACAGACAACCTGTTTACGGGGACGAATGACCTTGCAACGCAAAAAAACCTGCCGAAGCAGGTTTTTCCAAACGGTCTCCCGTTATCGGATCTGTACTTTTAACTGTAACCTTCCGAGTGTCAATGTGCTCTCCGAATACAACTCCATCTCCTCCATCACCGGTATCCCGTTGATGAGCGTTCCATTCGCCGAGTCTAAGTCCTCCACATAGAATTTGCCGTCCCTTGCGCTGATGCGACAATGTCTGGCGGATACCGATCTCTCATAGTCTATGGCGATATCCGACTCTTCCGCTTTTCTGCCGACCGTGACAGAGCCGTCGATGGGCGCTTTGAATGTTCGTCCCGGATTGTTCACATCGGTTAAGTGCAGCGTATACTCCTTGGATGTCCCTTTCCATATGAGCCGGGTCTCTTCTTTCTCTTCCTTGGACATGATAAATGTCGTGTCAATATCGGGGACTGCCTGTTCCGCCTCCTGTAACGGATAAAACTCCTCTTCCTTCCTCCCCTTTTTCGTCTTATCTGATTTCTTATGATACCACATACCTCAAATTCCTCTCGGCTTTCTCCTAAATATTTTTCCCTTCCCTATATGCTTTCCTGCCCGCATTTCGCAATTCTTCCGCCGCACTCTTAAGATCGTCCGCCGTCTCCTTGATCCTTCCTTGGAGTTTCGCGCCTTTTTTCAGATAAGCATAGGCGTTCTCGCCTTTCCAGCCGCAGGACAATTCCTGCATCGTGCCGCCCAACCGCCTGTCCGAGAGGTCAGACAACTTCTGGGCGATCTCCTCAAGCTGGTCGGCTTTGACCATCGCCATATGAAAGTTCGTCTCCGCATTTTCCCTCACTGTCATTTTCACTTTCCTCCATGTTATACCCACTCACAGGACATCCGCCGGCAACGGCTTGGACAGTTCACCACCCGGCATATCTTTCGCCGTAAGCTGCGCCATCTTTAGAAGCTGTGCAGGATGGGCGCTTAGTCCTTTCATCATCTCCTCGATCTCCTCACGGTTTTCGCCATACAGAATGCGGTAGTGGTCGCCCGCCTCCCCAATCCAATAGTGGGAAGTCCGCAAAACAACCTCCTCAAGCTCATCGAGCGCTTCCGCAACCGCGCTGATTTTGTCCGTCACCTTTGCCGCCTGATCTATAAACTGTTCCGCAGTCGTCTTTAACATCATTTCTCCATGCTTTCCTGTTCCCATCGCTATACCCGCCTTCTCTATATCTGTATCGTATTGATGATCGAATGTACGGCATCCTCACAGGACAGATATTCATGATCCGCATACTGCATACATTCGATCAGCCTCTCGATCACTTTCCAAAGTTCCTGCATCTTATGGCTGTTTTCCTGCATCTGTGCATAAAACGCATCGTGGGACTCACCTTCCCACATGCCGCTTAAGACATCTATCTCACAAAACATGCTTTCCGAATACGCCTTCACCTTGCAAAGCGCGTTCTCCATATCACTGATATCATTCTGTAAAGTAGCCGTATCTACCGTAATTTCCCGAATATCCACTCTCATTCCTCATTCCCGCGCGTATCGGCGCATTATTATCCTTTATCGGATCAGATCGCTCACCTTCTGAATCTGGAAAACGCCCAGCTCTTTTGGCTGGAAGAAATAAATATTCTGCTCAAATTCATTGATCAGCCGGTCCTCACAGTTTACATAATTTAGAAGTGTTTTGTTAAGCACCTGAAGCATCTGCCGCAAAAGCAGTTCTTCCTCCCGCAGATCACGCAGATCACCGCTTAGTCTGCCGACGAGTTCTTTGGTGTCTGGCAGGATGCTCACCGCCGGTATGATGCTTTCCAGTTCTTCCGCCACACTGCACAGCGTTCTCACTTGTTGTTCTATCTGATTACAGCTATTGTATAGCTGCACGATCATCACCTGAAACATTGTAAATACCTCCTTCCTACACAAGCATCAGCTTACTCCCCGTCTGTATCCGGCAGGCGTGCAATGTCTTACCGCCCTGTAATATCCTGCCGTTTTCCCTGTCGCATAATATCAGGTCTCCCACGCTTCCCACGATCCTGGAATGTTCCTTGTACGCGATCATTTCGCTGATCTTTTCAATAAGCAGGCTGATCTCGACATTCTGATCCAGGCAGAAATCATATTCCCTGTCCACCGCAGGCACATACACATCCACCATAATCATTCCGCCTCCCCTCCCTTCATCCACTCCTCCAATATCTCCAGAAGAAGCTGTCTGGAATAACGGAAAATCCGCATTCCGTCTTCCTTCTGAACCAGGATTACGTCATACACGGGGCGCTCCACAAGAAAAAGCCTTTTGACCGGTGCAGCATCCGTAACCTCCCTCATTTCTAGGATCGTGCGTATGCCGCACTCTTTTAACTTCTCACGCGTTTTCGCATCACCCATGTCACTTTCCTGCCCGACAAGTTCTGTCAGTCTGATATCTTCCATAGACATGGGAGAGACCGGAACCGCATCGTAAAGCAGATCGTCCGCCACGTTCTGCGCAAGCAGTACACCACTTTCAAAGAGCTGGTCGCATATGACAGGCATCGTGCCATAGCTGCATTTATAATACTTTCCCTGCAGCCCGCCCGATTCAATCAGAACCGTCTTTTCCGCAGGGTAGACGCATTTCTCCGGGAAACTGTCATCGACGGAGCAGATCGTGACCACACGGTCAGCCTCCTTGATATAATGAAACATCTCCCGAATTTCCGGCGTCACCAGATAACCGTCCTCCGATGCCTCCAGAAAACCCTTCTTCGTCATTTTGAAAAGCTGCTGATATACTTCCCTCTCGTCCGTCCGCACCGGCTCCTCCGGTTTAAATCCGTACATCTGCCGAATCTCAAGACTCCCGGCGAGAATCAGGAATTCTTGTTGTGTGAAGCAATATCTTCTCTCCATATCCGCCTGCATAACATGTTCTTGTCTATCGCTCATTTACCTAACTCCTTTAACGCCGCTTTGTAGCTTCTTGACAGTGGTACATCCCTGCCCTCCGCCAGATAGATAATATTCTGTGAAAGCACGACCTTCTCTATTTTCCTCGTGTTGACGATAAAACTCCTGTGACATCTCATAAAATGCGCCGGAAGTTCCTCCTCAAGTCTGTCGATCGTACCGTAAAACCCGTATTCCTCCCTGTCCGTCTGTATGTGCAGCTTCTTTTCACGCGCCTCAAAGTAATAGATCTTGTCGAAGGGAATGTTCAGCTTGCCTTCCCTTGTCTCCACCACAAAACTCCCCTGCCCTGTCTCAAAACGTTCCAGACAGGCTTCCAGAAATTCCCTCATGACCCTGTCGATCTCTTCGTCTTCACAGGGGCGCAGAAGCAGCGACGATGCCATGATCCCCGGTCTTACATAACTCATGGGCGAGATACTCGTATCGGCGATCAGCATAAGCGACAATTCTTTGTATTTCCTGCGAAATTCTTCTATATAAGAAATGCCGCCTTCTCCCGTAATATCCATGCATGCCGTATTCAGAAGTGCGTTCTTTCTCTCATGCTCTTCCGCCTCCCCACGGGTCTGTGCGAGCATAAAATTCCAGTATTCATCGCTTAAATACGCCGCCTGATTTCCCGCCGATTCGCGCAGCCTGTCAAGTTCTTTTTTTATCCTGTCGTATATGAGCATTGATATCATTTTATTTCCCTGCGGTCATTCCTTCCACAAAGGAACCGCTACCTTCCTCACTGTTTCTTCTTCCGCACACGGCAGCATCGCCACTCCCGCCTTTTCCGCCCTGGACTGTTCCATATAAGGTATGTCACCGAAATCAAAAATCCTCTGTTCCGACACCCGTCCGCCAAAGTGGACACCCGTCCTGTATCTTATGAAAAGTTC
>JAMPGN010000068.1 GCA_023663915.1 Eubacterium sp.
GTAGGCGCACAGCCCGGTTTCCCCTCTGGATATGAAAAAAATCCATTTTCATCTTTTCGTATCCCAACAATAACCACACGTGGACGGAGCTGCGGAACTCCAAAGTCAGAAGCATTTAACAATTTAATTTGAGTACTATATCCAAGTTTTTCAATAGATTTAAGAATATGTCTGCGATATTCATCAAAACCGGCATCCAAAAAGCCTCTTACATTTTCCAACATGACAGCCCTAGGCTTTATTTCCCGGATCAACCGAATCGCTTCCGGAAAAAGATCACGCTCATCGTCTTTTCCTAACTGCTTTCCAGCAATTGAAAAAGGCGGGCACGGCACTCCGCCAGCTAATAAATCTATCCCTTGATAAGGTGTCCCATCAAAATCATGTACATCTGCACATATTACATTCCACTCCGGCCGATTGATTTTCAAAGTTTTACAATAATCTGATTCAAATTCAACAAGTGCAACATGAGTAAAGCCAGCCAATGCCAGCCCAAGAGCCTGTCCGCCGGCTCCTGCACAAATTTCAACGCAAGTTAATGGTCTTTGCATAATGCATCCTCCTACCTCTCTAATTCATTCCTACTGCTATGCATCGGCTTCATCATCTGCAAATTCCATAATATCTCCTATATTACAATCAAGCGTTTTACAAATCTTATGCAGGCTTTCCAATGAGACTGTTTCCTCTTTTCCCATTTTTGCCAAAACATTAAAGCTAATCCCTGCCAAATCTTTTAAATCTGTACGATTCATCTTTCTATCTATCAATATTTTCCACAACTTATCGTAACATACAGACATTCTATATCTCCTAACAATTCTATATTCATTATCAATTTTTGACAGTATAACACAAAGTTAGATATATATCAAGATAATCTCATGAAAAGAGGAGAATTTTAGAACATATATTCTTTTTCATCTTGATCATTTACTTATAATTTACATCTCTTGTAATACACTTTCACCCAATATACATTTTTCCATTCGCCTTTATAATTTCGCATCTATGATTTGACGGGATTCTTGTTCTGGGGTCATGTCATTGCCTCCTCACCCATGTATCAAAATCACCGCCATCCGCAAACTCCGAATGACGGTGACACTTCCATACAATCTTTACAATAAGGTATTTCTTCCCTCACGCCTGCTTAAATTCCTCGTAACTCCCTTTCAGGCTCTCATACTCTCTGTTAATACGCTGAATAACTTCTTTATCTCCCGCCAGGTTGTCCGGATGGAAGATTTTAATCAAGTCTTTATAACGCTTCTTCAAAGCGAGCGGATTTCTGACACCCTGAAAGAAAACAGAAACGTCCAGCCCGTTGTCGTAAACGCTCCGTTCATCCAGCAATTCCTTTTCAACGGAAAGTCTTGCCCATTCCTTCTCCAGACGCCGCCGGTCAATGTCAAGCTGGCTGAATCCGCCTTGAAGGATCGCCATTTTCTTCTCAAAAAACAGGTTATCATCCTTCAATTTCTGTCGTTCGTTGGAAAGTTTACGATTCAACTGTTTCATCTCTTCCTGGAACTGCTCTTTCTCCTTCTGAAATTGTTCCTGCTTACTCTCCAGTTCTTTTGCTGCAGTCACCAAGCGTATATTTTCCCGGAAAAGCCATGTTTTAAGCTCCTGCAGTTCCTCCTCCGAACCATGCTCTAATGTCTCTTCAAATGTACCCTCTAAATTTTCCATCAGATAAACCTCTGTCAAAATTGTCTGAATCAATCGCAACAAAAAAAATTATAACCAATCAGCAACAATAAAACAATGAGAACCAGACCGACAAACCGATTTACCAAAAAAAGCATAAACAGCATACCGGCGGCAATACAAAAGGCGACAAGCCCTATTAATTTCTTCATATACTTTCCCTGCTTATGCTTCTTTATACAGTATATGAAACAGATTGCCAAATAGTTCTCTTAATGAATCAATTCATTTGTTCCACTTATTCTTCTTCGGGAAAAGCGATGTCAACCGCTTTATCGTCCTCGATCATTTCCTCTTTAGGTGCGGTAAATTTATCCACGATATCCGGAATCATATCCAGCACTTTCGTAACAGTATCCTGGTTCTTTACATTGACTAACTTGGTCGAACCATTCTTAATCACAAGCACTGCACTTGGCGACATTTTAGCAGTAAATCCGCCTGCACCGTTATTTTTCTTATCGGCTACACCTGCCCCCGCACCAACGCCAAAAGTGACATCCACTAATGGAAGGATAATCGTATCTCCGATCTGTGTTGCGTCTCCCACAACCGTTTTCGTACTGATCACGGCATTCATACCCTTCATCAATGATTCGATCACACCTGTAAAATTATTATCCGCCATTATACAGCCTCCTTCTTCAATAACTTAATTAGTTTCTTGACATCTTTGTTAAAATAAATTCGTATTGCGGCTTTGAGGAATGTAAATACCCTGATTTTGCCGCGAATATACAGATTTCCTTCCACGTGCGTCCGTTCAAAGTCTCCGACAACCTGTATGTTTTGTCCGACCAACGGATAAAGTATGCCATATATCGCAAGTATTTGACCCGTAGCTGCAGGATCATCCATGCCGACAATAAAATCTGCCTCGAACTTATCCGGTTTCAGACTTTTGAAAACAGATTTCAATTCTTCCCGGCACAACTGCCACGATTGTGTAAATGGCTCGCTCTCGAAAACTTCCCGATAATATTCTATATTATCCAACACAGATTTTATTTTATCACATAACTCTCGGATTGTGTACTGTATATTTTCAAAGAGTGACTTTATTTTTTCGATGATCTGCTTGATTTTATCGATTATCCCACGGATTTTCCCGGATAGAGAAATTTTGTCTGCGGCGGTATCCTGTTCCTGTCCTGTCGGCTCTGCCTCCTGCGCTTCGGAATGTTCGGGAGTCTGCCCTGAATCCGTCGGGGATTCCATTTCTGCAAAACCACTGTCGAATGCCTCGTAATTCTCTTCCGGCTGGGACTCCTTTGCAGGCGTCTCCATTTTCTTTTCCTTTTTTTCTGTTTCTGATTCTTTTTCCGGCTCTTCTATCTTTTTACCGCCCTTTTTTTCCTTCCTGGGTATTCTGAAAAGTGTAAAAACCGCGATTCTCACACGCACAATCACATCTGCCGGGTATCGCACGAGGATATTCACCAGATGCAAAAGCCAGGTGACCTTGACACAAGCCGTAAACGGCGGCTTCTCCTCCCCCTCGTCCCTGTCTGCCTTGATCTGATAGCGCACCGGAACAAACAACACGCAGACGACCGCAAGGAGCAGTATGCCGAGAATACAAAGCAGAATGATTCCTATGATTTTTAAAATGAGTAAGATAATATGTAGCATACGATTTCCAAATGTTCCCTTTTCTTATTTCAACTTCAACTATTCCTTGTGAAATCCCTCTAAATGCCTTACTGCCGATCTGCAAAAAGATAGGCGATCAGGTCTGCTTCTCCTGTCTTCTGCATGGCTTCCTCAGCAATCCGGCGTATGATTTCATTTGCTTCCGTCCGACTGCCAGCGATTCCGATGATATATGGCGGATTCTCTTTGTAATAATACTGTTTCAGCATGATGCTATGATAAATTTCCAGCCGCCTGTCCTTTGCCACATATGCGATCACATAGACATTCATGAGTTTCGCGTATTTTTTCAATTTTCTTTTTATTTTACCGGGATTACTGATAGTATCCCCGATGTAGAGGTTTTTATAAAATTTCATAGTAAATTCCCAATTAGCAATCCTATAACCTGTTCTTATATAGTAAATTGATCGATCCAGATTATTCTATCATACTTTTATCAAAATAAAAAGGGTTGATAATTCAACCCTTTATTATTGATTACTTTTAAACCACATATTTTCTTTTTTCAGTTCCAGATAGCTATTATACGCCTGCTCCAATATCTGCTTCTCATTGGGGAATTTCAGAAGGTGGTATGCCTCGTGGTATTTATAATATCCGGAATCGGTAAAATACTCTTCCCTTTGCGGCTTGCTGTAATAGCTGTCTGCAATCATAAGATACCAGTACACCTCTTTGGAGACAACATCTTCGGGTACGGCAAATGTATACTGGCTTTTTCCGATATATTTCATAATGGATGCTTCCACGCCCGATTCTTCGTACACTTCCCTAAGAGCGGTATCGACGCGTGATTCTCCTTCTTCCATCGTCCCTTTTGGCAACACCCAGCCTTCATATTTATTATGAAAATGTTTATATAGTACGAGTATTTTCCCGCGAAAGACGACCACTCCTCCGCAGCTTACCGCTTCGATCATATTAACTCCTTTTCTTGTCACAAACCAAAGTATTCATCGAAAATACGCTTGGCGATAGGAACTGCGTAATCGCCGCCGCTTCCTGCCCCCTCAATAATAATGGTAACACATATTTCCGGTTCTTCTGCCGGGGCAAATCCCGTAAACCATGCATGTGAATCTGTTTTCACGCTATTATACTCCGCTGAGCCGGTCTTTCCTGCCGCCGTGTATGATAATCCTGACAACTTCGTTCCAGTTCCGCTCCTGACCACTTCCTGCATCAAAACAGTCAGCGCTGCCGCCTCATCCTCCGTCATCAATTTTTTGTAGGTGGAAGATTCAAATTGTTTGATGACATTCCCCTCATTGTTCTTTACACATTCTACAAGATACGGCTTCATCAAAACACCTTTATTGGCGATTGCACAAGTGATCATATTTAATTGGAGCGGCGTGATCTGTGTGGTTCCCTGCCCGATCGCCGCCTGCATAATATCGGAATCCGATGTGGATTCATCGATGACCAGTTTACTCTGATTATAGGCAAAAGAAACGGATAATTCTTGATTAAACAACAGATCATTTAATGTATTTCCAAATCGAACCCGGTCAAGCTGTATTCCGATATTCGCAAAAGAAGAATTGCAGGACTTCGCAAAGGATTTCGTGAAATCCTCATAACCATGCACCGTCCCGTGATAACAGTTGATCCGTTCCTCACCCAGAGTAAATCTTCCGTTGCACTGATAAGTATATTGATGATAGGTATCCGGATTCTCTCGGATATATTCCAACGCTGTCACAATCTTAAAAGTGGAACCCGGCGGATACAGCCCCTGCGTAGCACGGTTTAAAAGTACGGTGCTCTCTTTGTCCTCCAAAAGTCCATCCCATATGTCATCAATTTCATTCGGATCAAAGTCCGGTTTTGATACCATGGCAATAATCTTACCCGTGGATGGCTCAGAGACGATAATCGCCCCTTTATAAATACCAAGCGACTGGTAGGCTACCTCCTGCACGCCAACATCAAGCGTCGTATATACATTATCGCCGGGATACTTGTTTCCCGCCACCTCGCTTGCAACCTTGTCGGCAAGTTTCGCATTGGAATTAATCAGATAATAGTTACTGCTTGACTCGATACCGAATTTGCCGTTAGAGGCATATCCTACAACATGTGCAAACAGGTTCTCATATGGATATGACCTGTACTCTTTTCCATCATCATCGCTCTTTGTCTCCGCAAGAACCTGTCCTCCTGCCGCATAAATTGTTCCTCTGGTATTCTGTGATATCAATAACTCCTGTCTGCCATTGTAGCTGTTATTGATCAATTCCTGCTGGTGCGTAATCGCATAATGGCATGTATATCCCATCATACATAAAAAAACTGTGACAAAAAGATAAGTAACCATTATAATCTGTCGATTACTCTTCTTCCGTCTCCTGTTCTTCGTCTTCGACGGATTCATATTCTGTTCTTCGTCTTCGTTTTTTCTTTTTTTTGACACGCTTTACTTCCTCTTCTCTCCGGATGATATAAAGTCCTTCTATAATAAAGAACATCATCAACGACGTTAATATCGAACTGCCGCCATAACTGACAAACGGCAGCGTCACACCGGTCATCGGTATGAATTTCGTTCCTCCTCCGATCGTCAGAAATACTTGAAAAATATAAGTAACACCCAGCCCGAAGGCAATCAACTGATAAAATTTGTCCTTCAGTTTGACTGATATATTCATAAACATAATAAAACAACTGATAGCAATCAGGATCATGCACATGGAAAATGCGATACCAAGTTCTTCCGCCACCGCCGAAAATACGAAATCCGCCTCCACAAACGGAATGGAATCAGGTGTCCCACGAAACAGACCCATCCCGAACCAACCGCCGCTGCTGATTGCAAAAAGGGATTGTGTGATCTGGTATCCCGCGTCATCAATACAGCTAAAAGGATCCTTCCATGCCTGCACACGCACCTGCACATGCGTAAAAAACTGGTAGGCAAGCATCGCGGCGCCGCAGCCGCCCGCAGCGCCCAGAAACAGATAGAGCCAGTTTCCTGTAGCAATAAACACCATCATCACGTAGACAATAAAAAAAATCAACGCACTGCCCAGATCTCTCGATGCCACCAGAATGAGCACGTGGATTCCCGCCAGTACCGCCGTCAGCGCAACATGGAGAAAATCATGGGACTCATACAGTGCACCGGCAATAAAAAATACAAAAATTATTTTGACAAACTCGGACGGCTGAAAAGTTACTCCGCCGATCGAGTAAGAAATCTTAGAGCCATAAGTCGTTGCCCCTAAGATCAATACAATCCCTAAAGCCGCAACTCCCACTACTGCATACACCCATGTAAGGTTTTTCAGGAATTTAAATTTGTGTACAAAATAAGGTATGAGCATGCCGATGATCATAGAGACCGTCACGATAAAAAACTGTTTGATTGCCCTCTCAAAGGAAAGTCTGCTGAGAATCACAAAACCTATACTCAAAAGCATACACATATTGTTGATAATCAGTCTGTTTCCCCCAGGATAAATCATCCGGAAAAGAACAATCGTTGCAAACAATAATATCTGCTGCAACATATAAAACAAAAGATACTCCAATTTACCCGTTTCAAAGCAGATTACCAGAAAGCATGAAAAATGCACCAGAAACATCAATAGATTCTGACGAATATAAATACCGCTCCGGCTCTCCTCATCCTTAAAACGAAAAACCAGAAAACATTCCAATGTATATAGTGCAATGAACAAAGTAATAAAATACTTTGAAAGTTCGGTAATATATAATTCCATAAAATATTACTCCACGCCTCTTTTCAAATGCCCTGTCGTATATGCTTCATACGGAAACTTCCCGTCTGTCAATATTTGTCGGCATTCCCCGGCAGATTCCATGGTAAAATCATAGCGTCGTATGTCCACGCCGGTCTTATGTACTTCACCTGCGTGCAAATGCAGGGAATATGGTACTGAATTATAGATAACATTATAACAATGATCGCAGTTTATCTCCACTGGAAAATCTGTCTGGCAGCGGTCTTTTAAGTGCATCTGCGTATATTTATCATGTTCCTGCCGCTTTTTGGTCTTTGTCTGTCCGCTCCGTGGCAGGTCGCTTCCCGCCGCACAGCGCGCCGCTGTTTTACGGATACAGTTTGCCGTAATCATCATCGGTATCCTGCTGTACACGATCATGACCGTGCGCATTCCAATCCTGTCGGCGAACCGTACAAGCCGCCCTGCCTCTTTGCAGTTCAGCTCGTAAGGAAGCGTATATTCCTTACTATATTTTGACCAAAAACGGATGGACTCTTCGTTAAAAGAATACAATCCCGCGTCGGGGACGATTTCATATCGATCTCCGAACGCATTGGCATAGGACAGCCCTTCATAATTACGAACCAGAAATCCTTTGACGGAAGCGTCTGCTGTAACTGCTTCTTTGAGTTTTTGCAAATATACGGCATCTTTCGCACGCAAAACATAGGGAAGCGCCAGAAAATATTCTATCCTGCCATACTCTTCCATACATGCTATGACCTGTTCATGGGCTTTCAAATACAAGTCACTGTCTATATAGATTCGGCGGCACATATGCCCAGCCGCAACTGCAAGCTGTTCATAAGTAGAAATACATATATCATCAACAAACCCGGAGAAGCGTTTTTTGTCCCCGGACAGCCGCTCAATTTCTATTTCTTCAACCGGCTTTCGTCGAGCAGACAAACCCTGTCGCATCATGCACTGTTGCTCATATGTCTCAATGCCTTTTCGACGCAGCTCATTTAACGCACTTACCGGCATAAACACGTTATCTTCCATCTCGATATCACAGACAGACACGGTCACACAGGAATTTCCTGTCTTTAACATCTGTTTCCTTATATTTTCACTCTGCAACGGCATTTTTTGTGCTTTTTCCACCATGCCGCCTTGAACCGTAATCTCAATTTCTGTTCCATTATGATTGGCATTCCCAGCATTTACTTTACTTTCGGACTTTGACGGTAACGGGACTTGTCCCGTAATACGCAGGCATGCAGGTTCGCCCGCCTTCAATCCGATCTTCATCTTTACAGGATGTTTTTCAGGTTCCCGCAGGTATACCGCCCTGATCTCTTCCAAAAGATGTTTATCACTCCCGACATAACTCGGCTTATGCAAGGTGATCATTTCCCTGCCGTTATGCCGCTCATAATATCCTGTCTGAATTTCACTGCGGATATAAAGATTTTGCAATCCCTGCATATCTGCCTTATCCACATGATATGCTTCGATTCCTTTTTCTTCGTACAGATCGATGTATTTACGATATATCGCCGTGACTCCGGCAGCATATTCGGGCTTTTTCATACGTCCTTCTATCTTAAAGGAATCAATTCCCGCATCTATGAGTTTCGGAATGTAGTCTATCGTACACATATCTTTGAGGCTGAGAGGATAGTCCACCCCGTTCATTTTCTCAGATTCCTCATAAACCTGATAAGGAAGACGGCAGGGCTGCGCACATCTGCCTCTGTTACCGCTTCTTCCGCCAAGCATACTGCTAAACAGGCATTGTCCTGAATAACAGTAACACATTGCCCCATGAATAAAACACTCGATCTCCAATCCGGTCTCTTCTTTGATCCTGCGTACTTCCTCAAGCGATAATTCCCTTGCAGGCACGATCCGTTCTACGCCATGCTCCTTCAAAAAGGAAGCTCCTCCGCTTCCGGTCAGAGTCATCTGTGTGCTGGCATGCAGTGAAAGTTCCTTGAACTGTTCCCTAATATAAGCTAAAACACCTATGTCCTGTACGATCACGCCGTCAAGTCCCGCCTCATACAACGGCAGCAGATAAGAATATAAGTCTGCAAACTCATCCTCTTTTATTAAAGTATTGACCGTAAGATATATTTTCCTTCCCATAAAGTGAGCGATATGGATTGCCCGGCATATTTCCTTTTCACTGAAATTATCTGCATAGGCTCTGGCGCCAAATCTCTCTCCGCCTAGATAGACCGCATCCGCTCCTGCATTGACAGCGCCTAGAAACGCCTCATAGTTGCCGGCTGGCGCAAGTAATTCTGTTCTTTTATTCATGATTAACAATCTTTCTGAGTCTTACATGAAAAGCCCTGTAGATTTCTCTGACAGGGCTATCGTTCTTATTTCTTCAGTTCTTTCAACTCTGTTTCCATACGGACAATTTTCTTGGCATTTTCATTCGCCTCAGCCTGCAATGTGCGGACATTCTTTTCCGTGTTTTCAAGCTTGATCTGCGAAGCAATCAGTTCGTGCTTTAAGTCATACATCTCTTTCTCTTTATTCTGTATTTCTTCTTCCAAAAGACTGATCTGTTTCTTTGCCTTAAAATAATCATCTGCAATATTAAGCTGTAACAGTACATTCTGTGTATCGAGAGACTGTCTCTTAAAACTGTCAACCTTATTATATTCCGCCACTTTATTATTGATATAAGAAGCTACTTTCTGTAAATATTCTTCACTCTCATAGCCGCTTAAGGTAAAAACTTTACCTGCAATAATCACCTCAGTATCTGTTTTCGTTGACATAGGACGTTCCTCCAATACAAAATATGCCGCCTAATGTAAATATATAATACAATATCTATTATATATAGCTTATAGTGGAATTTCAAGACTTTTTATGCAATTTGTCTCCTCAACTTATCAGATAGAACTTTTGATACCCCTCGAATCTGTTAAGGAAACACCTCATACATGATGTCATAAACCAACAGATTTATGTCATAAAAAAATTTGTAAACTAAGCAAAATTGGTAAAAAAATCGAGCACTCTGACCGATATAAAAAATATATAATGTTACACTTATAGAAACAGGAAACGGATTTCCACATGTGTTCAAGGACAGGACTCTCTATAAGGTCTATTTGTGTTCATGATTTTTCATTTATCATCTAACCAATTTTCCTGAACAACAGAACAGAAACCGTCAGTCTGTGATTATATTGTGATTCATCTCGCAATTAAGCGAATCATGATTAAGCGAAGGTCATAATTGAGCGAAGGTCAATTTAGGAAAGGATAAGGGATCAGTATGGGCATGATGGTCGGTACAAACAATTCAGATGTGATGAGAATCGAATTAAGAAACCGGGATGGTTCTTATGCCGGTACATTAACGGTTTCAAAACCAAGAACAAGAGCCGCGTCTAAGAAAAATACGCGAAGCGTCTCTATGTCCGGCAAGAAAAAATATAAAAAACTCAACTATAACTTCAAACGCCTCTCGAATCAGATCATGCGGACAAAAACATCGGTAAATGCCAAACAGCTTACGACCAAGACCAAGTTTCAGATCGCAAATCTGCGCATGAAACTGATCAGCGGCGATTATAACTATATTGAAATCCACAATGCGCTTGTACATGCCGAGAAAATAGCCCGCGTTGCCAAAAAGAGGGTTCAACATCTCGAAGAAGAAGAGAGCATCGAAAAAGCAGGGCGCAAGAGCCTAGCGGAACCTGAGGAGATGGAAGACCAGAATGAGGAAGATGAAATCATAGACACTACGGGCATGACCCAGGAAGAGATAAAGGAGCTCGTTGAGGAACTTCAAGAAGAAATGGAAAAAATCCAAGACGAACTGGAACAAGCCATGGAAGAGACTGAGGAGAGGATGACTGAATTTGTCCATGCAAGCAATCAGAATATGGATCCTAATGACCTGGAACTTCTCAAGAAAAAGCATCGAGCCGAAGAACTTCGGGATATCATGAAGGCAGACATAGAATACCTGAAAGCGGTTTTCGACAAGCTCGCCAAGGACAAAGAAGAAAGCGCAAACAGCATAGCCGAGAGCGCTGAGGATTCCAATGATTCCTCCGGCAATGTCTACGGCGTATCGTTAGAACTCGGCGGCGTGGATATCCCCGTCGAAACCGCCGAAGCCCCGGTGGAAGTTGCCGGCGCCAATGTGGATGTAATGGCGTAAAATTTAAGCATAGCCCGATCGCGGGATAACTCGCGTCCCGAACTTGACAAAATAGATTCCTTCTGACTGTTCCGCCAAAAGCATTATGACGGAACTTCAAGCCCTAAATGATGATATGTGCGCTCCGTGACAACTCTGCCGCGGGGCGTTCTGTTTAGGAAACCGTTTTGAATCAGATACGGTTCGTATACATCTTCGATCGTACCAGAATCTTCACCGATTGCCGCCGCCAATGTATCTAAGCCTACCGGACCGCCGTTAAACTTATCGATCATCGTACATAAAATATTCCTGTCAATATGATCCAGCCCCATCTTATCCACATCCATCAGATCAAGAGCCGTGTTTGCGATTTCCCTGGTGATCGCACCATCATATTTCACCTGTGCAAAATCACGGACTCTCTTGAGGATACGGTTCGCAAGACGCGGCGTTCCCCTGCTTCGTCTGGCAAGTTCCACTGCCCCCTCCTCGTCGATCTTCACACCAAGAATTACCGCCGAATGCTGAATGATTACTTTCAACTCTTCCACGGAATAAAATTCCAAATGGTGGATTACGCCAAATCTGTCACGCAGCGGCGCTGTCAGAAGTCCGGCTCTGGTCGTCGCGCCGACCAGCGTAAAATGCGGGAGATCCAGACGGATAGATCGTGCCGATGCCCCCTTACCAATCATGATATCGATTGCATAATCTTCCATCGCAGGGTACAGTACTTCTTCCACCTGACGATTCAACCTGTGGATTTCATCTACAAAAAGCAGATCGCCTTCCTGCAGGTTATTTAGGATAGCCGCCATCTCGCCCGGTTTCTCAATCGCCGGTCCGCTGGTCACTTTCATATGAACACCCATCTCGTTGGCTATAATTCCGGCAAGAGTTGTCTTGCCGAGTCCGGGCGGTCCGTAGAATAATACATGGTCTAACGCATCGTGCCGCTGTTTTGCCGCTTCAATATATATCTTGAGATTTTCTTTGACCTTCGATTGACCAATATAGTCATCTAATATCTGAGGACGAAGTGAGCCTTCAATCTTGATGTCTTCCTCTATTAAATTTGTCTCGATCATTCTGTTGCCCATATATGATTATCCCTGTGTATCCATGTTCTCTCGGTATCTATCATCAGAACATATATTTTAACGCCGCTTTCAGAATACTCTCTACCGTTGTATCTTCTGCCACTTCCACTTTCTTGACGGCATTCGTGGCATCGGAAGCGGAGTAACCGAGTGCAACCAATGCCTCGATCGCTTCTTTCTTCATCACATGGTCTGCCCCGGCGCCGGCAGATAATGCCCCGTCAATAGAGGATGCCGGTTCATCAAATCCGCGCAAGGTATCTTCCAGAGATATCTTATCCCGCAAATCAAGAATAACTCTCTCTGCCGTCTTGTTGCCGACACCAGGAGCTTTGGCAATTGATTTCGCATCACCCGCCATAATCGCAAACCGTAAAGCATCCGCATTCATGACAGATAGGATTGCCAATCCGCCTTTGGGTCCGATTCCGTTTACCGTAATCAGTTTCTTAAAGATTTCCAGATCATCCCTGGTCAGAAATCCATATAAGGAAAAGGTGTCTTCCCTCACAAGCGTGTATGTATAAATCTTGACCTCGCTGCCAAGTCCCGGTAATAATTCCGCCGTGGTCGTGGATACTTTCACATTATATCCAATATTGCCCACTTCCACAACGATATTATCCTCTGTGATCTCCTCCAAAGTTCCCCTTAAATAGGCGTACATAATAATCTCCCGTCTTTATCCGTATAATTCATTCCCACGAGCAGCGTGCCAGATATGGCTCAAGTTCCATTGCCACAATCCCTAATACCGCACCGGTCACTGTCCCCGCCGCGATCAGAAAAGGCATATAATATCCTACATAGAAAGTCTCCACCACAAACATTGCCACAAGGATCTGCCCGATATTGTGAAATACGCCGCCAAGGACGCTCACTCCTACCATAGAAAAGCAGCGAAGCCGCCGTCCAAGCAACATTGCCGCAAAGCTAAACAAAGCTCCTGCCAAGGCATATAATATCGCATACAGGTTACTAAACAGGAAACCCGACAGTATAATGCGGAGCACATTTACCAACAAAGCCTCTTTCGTATTGCCACGGTACAACATAAAGACAACGATCAGATTCGGCAATCCTAATTTTATCCCCGGAATGCCGAAGGAAAAGGGAATCAGCGATTCCACATAGGCGAGAATCAGCGAAAGAGCCAGAAAAAATCCTAATTCCACCGTTCTTCTCATTATCCTGTCACCCCGTCTAGCGGTTCGTCCGCCCCGTCTTCCAACATGCCGTCCCGTTCCTGTGCATCCGGTTGTGCCGCTCCCGAAACAGTACTGCCGCTCATCTCGATCACCAGCCGATTTGGCAGACAGATGATACTCTCCCTGTCGGCA
Source organism: Eubacterium sp. (assembly GCA_023663915.1). Next base: position 13,688 of record JAMPGN010000068.1, read on the forward strand.
CGGATCGGTTTGTGGCGCACGCAGATCTGATCCCTGCAGTCGGCGGCTTCCATCGTGACGATACCGTCCGTGACGGAAAACAGATTATACCTTTGCCCGGCAGGAATTTCCGGATATTGCTCAAAATGCATGATATGTATATCCTGTCCCGAATCTTCGTAACGAATCAGATAATACTGCGTCTGTCGTTCCGAATCAATGTCATCTAAATCGATTGTATACAGCCCGATCCCATCATGAGAAATACGGATCGTAGACCCTGTTCGCCGATACAGCATCAAAAAAAGTCCGAGCAAAAACGCTGCAAACAGACAGCCGACAATCAAAATAATGTCTGCTTTCTTCATAGAATATATAGCATGCTGTTGTTTGTTTACCGATTTCAAGTTCTGCATAAATATATTATATCATCCACAGAAGCAACTGTGTAAATCATTTCAGTAAGAATTACGTAGTAATTCTTAAAACGCAGACTGCCGAGTCTGCGTTTATTATAGCACGATCGAACATATGTTTCAAGAAAAACATGAATACAATCCTATATTTTCTCCAACAATGCCGGTAAATGATTCTGCAGAAAATTATCCTGTTGGTCGGACAAGCCTTGCGCATTCAATTCCTGTACAATAATATTGCACACCGCCTCAATGATCAGCACCCTGCCATCATTGGTATTCAGATGGTAGAGATAATCATTCGGGGATACGCCATTCCACGCTTCTGTGGGATTAACCGTGTAAAGCAGATTTAACATGTCACCAATTTCCGAACCAATAGCCAGCTCCTTCATTCCCCGATGAAGCCATTTGTCGTAAGGAGCATATTTTTTATTCAAAAGATATACGATGCGCATACTTTCCCGGATAAATTCCGTCAGCGCAAGCTCCGCCGCGATCCGTTCCCCGCGTTTCATGGCGCGGGCATAATTGTACTGTCCTGCCTGCGCCGCCTTTGCTATGCCCTGTGCAAGCCGTCGTATCCAGACTTGTCCTGGGTAATATTTTAATAATTGACTGCGAATGGATGTAGACCGACCTAGTCGGTCAATAAATATTTTCCCATTTGTTGCTGTTGCCAGATCCTCTTCTGACACTTGAAGCCATTCTTCGTCTGTGACCGGCGCCGTATCACGCCCTATGATTCCCATGTAAAAATCTTCCAGACACAATACACCGACTCTTCCCTGCCCCTGCTCTTCCACAACACGCCCTGTATAACCCATAAACTCCTGTGGAAGTGCGTCATATGCCGCCTGCATCTGTTTTCCGTATTGGTTGTACACTTCTCTCGGCAGCCAGATACAAAATGATGGACCATAATCATGATCCATCGATATCTCATCATCGAATCCGAAACATTCCGATCCCTGCCCGACCAGCCCGACAGCGGTCTGGTCTATGACCTGTGGGAACTGTGTTTCAAGCATCTGTCTGCCGTATGCCTCGTAGTATTTTTCTGACAGTTCTAAACCTTTCATTGTTTCCGTATTCCTTTTTCTGTGATAATTCTATTGAATGGTCTTTTTAACATCCATTGCCTTCCCCATATAAAACTTCTGCTTCTCAACATTTCCTAATTTATCACATACAGCCGCGCAGTTTTCGCAGAGAATCGCGTAACTCATATTTTCCCCGAAGTGAATCTTGACCTCTTTCAATGCCTTCTCATAATATTCCAGCGCTTTCTCATAATCCTGCATACGATACCACGCCTCAGCAACTCCTGCCAATGCTCCGCTGTAATGCGCATCGGTGTTCTCTCCGCTCTTTTCAAATAAGGACAATGCCCTCTCTAACAGTTCTTTTGCCTTCTCTGCCTGCGATACCTTGAAAAAAAGCAGGGCAAGGTTCGTCAGCGTCGTAGCCGTCTCCATCTCCCCGCCTTCCAACGTCTCTATGATTGCCAATGCCTTCTGTGCGTAAGCGATTGCCTCTTCATTCTCATCCATCTTTTCAAACAGGATACTCATGTTGTTGTACAATCCCGCATAACGATAATCATTCGCTGGCAGAATACCCTCATAAATCTGCAATGCCTGCCTGTAAAAACGCAGCGCCGTTGCATAATCACCCGCCGCCCGGTAAGCGGTTGCGGCATTTAAAAGCGTTGTCGCAAAATGCTCGGTGTGTTCCATCTGCAGTTCTTCCATCAAAAGCAGTACATCTTCCGCCGCCGCATAAGCCTTCTCAAAGGCTGAAACACTGCGGTAAAATCCGATCATTTCATTACAGATGGAAATATAGGCGCCGTAGTCTTCTTCCGTCTTCGCCTGCTCTAAAGACGCAACCAGGAAAGGATCGACTCGATCGATTTCCTGTTTCGCAAAATAAGAATCCAGCGTCTCATAAAATTTGTCAACATTCATCGTAAATCAATCCTTTCTGGCATCTGTGCACAAATTAATACTGCCCGTTAAAAATCTGCGCAACCGGTGAATCATCCGACAGGATAATTGTCTTATTGTCCCCGGTAATACTTCCCTTCACCGCATCCAGCGCGCGCACAAACGAATAGAAATCCATTTTTTCCGGATTTGCATAGGCATCTGAGAGGATGCGCATGTACTCCGCCTCGCCCTCCGCGATCGTAGCTTCCGCCTTTGCTTGTGCGTCGGATAACATAATCGATACTTCTTTGTCGGTGGTGTTTTCGATCATTTTCGCCTCGGACTTACCTTCCGCCGTGTATTGAGCCGCAATATTCTCCCTCTCGGAGATCATACGGGTATATACAGCCTGTTTATTATCATCCGGAAGATCAAGTTTTTTCACATCCACGACCACGATCTCAATACCGTATTGTTCTTCCACATGATTGATCTGCCCCATGATCTCCTCCGTCAAAGAGGTGATCTCGATCACTTCCTCTTTTGACTCGGACAGAACCATATCATTGTTGGTCACATCGGTTTCACTCTCATCTACTGTAATCGTCATTTTACCATCACGGCTTCGGATTACCTCGTCCTGTTTCATATTGGAGATCGTATTCTTCGTCGCATTGTATACAATCGCGTCGATACGTCCCTCCGCATTGCTTACGGAACAGCTCAAAGTCTGTGCAAATTTGAGCGGGTCGGTCACATGCCATAATACATAACTGTCCAAAATCATCGTCTTCTTATCCGATGTGATCACGTCCGATGCCGGAAGGTCATATAACAATAATTCTTTCGGTATCGTATCGACGGACTCCACAATAGGAATCTTGAAGGAAAGCCCTGACTCCGTCACGACACGCTGTACCCTTCCGAACTGTCGAATTAACTTAAACTGGTTCTGTTTCGTGATCACCATGGAATTGCCAAGTACGATCACTGCGATAACCAGTAAAAGCACTAGCACAACACTCACTCCGGAACGTTTTTTCTTATCATTTTTACCTTTTTTCTTAGTGCCATCAGAATTAAAATGCTCAAAGTTACCCGATGCATTATCTGTATGGTTGGTATAATTTGTATTCTGATTATAATCTGCCATATTTTTCTCCATTTCCGCACTGCCCTTGAGATGACAAATAAGCATCTGCGCATGCCGCTGTTTTGCATAACTGCCTGATATCCGATCAAACTATTCCACTATGTCAAAGCGATTATTCTTCTGTGGTATCCTCAGCCGAATTATTTGTTGTCCCCGACGTGATACTGCCAGAAGAATTTCCTATTGTCGAAGTGTCCGAAGAGCTATCCGACACAAAACTATCGAGTGGCAGGATCGTGCTCGTACTGCCGTCCTTACTCTGGATAACGACTTTGACATCTGGAAGAATATCCTCCATCGCCTCATAAAACATTCTCTTCTTGGTCACTTCCGGATATTTTACATACTCCTGATACATGGAATTGAAACGTGCGACCTGTCCGTTTGCCTCGTTGATACGTTCCTGCTTCGTCGCCTCCGCATCCTGTAAAATCTTATCCGCCTCCGCCTCGGCGTTAGGGATCTGTTCGTTTCGATATTTATTCGCATTATTTAATGCGGTCTCTTTGCCCTGCTTCGCCGTCTCGACTTCCTTAAAAGCGTTTTCCACTTCCGTTGTCGGCGGCGTGGCGTCCTGAATCGTGATATTGACTAGCTGGATACCGATATCGTAGTCTTCCAGTTTATCTAAGATCATCTGTTTAATGTTGGACTGTATCTCATTTTTGCCCGTTGTCAGAACACTGTCAACACTGTAAGAACCGATCGTCGTGCGGATACAGTTCTGCGCTATGTTCTTGAGAATCATCTGTGGGTCCTGTGAGGCGTACAACGCCTTGACCGGATCGGTCACTCTGTATTCTGCATAAAAATCAACAAATATAAAATTATAATCGGAAGTAATCATCAACGCATCGGCTTCCTCTCCCGTGGTATGGTAGCCGATGGAAAAGCCTTGGATCGTCGTGTTTACCTTCGACACAGTCTGGATAAAGGGAATCTTAAAGTGAAGGCCGGGCGTCGTGACTGCCTTCGGCGAACCGAACGTGCACACCACAGCCTGCTCTTCTTCCTGTATGGTATAATACGATTCACCCACGAGTACGAGAAGGATTACGACTGCCACGATCAACTTTGCGACTGTCTTTCCCTTTCCTTTGTCCCGGCTCTTTTTTACGGTATTGTTTCCTGACTCATTGGTATTCTTTTTCGCGCCAAACATTATTTTTCCTCCGCAAAATGATTTCATATTAATAGCATC
>JAMPGN010000069.1 GCA_023663915.1 Eubacterium sp.
GCAACACGCTGTCTCTGACCACCGGACAAAGCCTTCGGCTTACGATCAAGAAGAGCTGTCAAATCAAGGATCTTAGCTGCCTCTTTCACCATCTTATCGATCTCGTCCTTCGGAACTTTTCTTAACTTAAGTCCGAATGCCATATTGTCATATACGGACATATGAGGATACAGAGCGTAATTCTGGAATACCATCGCGATATCTCTATCCTTCGGCTCTACATCATTTACAACTCTGTCGCCGATTTTCAGTTCGCCGGAAGAAATGTCTTCCAGACCTGCGATCATACGAAGTGTTGTAGATTTACCACAACCTGAAGGTCCTACGAAAATAATGAACTCCTGATCTGCGATTTCAAGATTGAAATCTTTTACTGCCTCAAAGCCGTTCGGATATACTTTGCAGACATTTTTCAATGATAAACTTGCCATGATTGCCTCCTAAATAATTTATTTTTTGTTGTTTCGATGATTCATCATCGATTTTTGACTCTGAACATAGTATAGCGGACTTTTTTGCACTTTGCCATGCCATTATTTCACAAAGATTTTGCTTCATATTGTAGAAATTGCTTACTCAAATGCTTAAATTTCATTCTCATAGACAAGTTGACCAAGAAATTCTCCTTTTCTTATACATATTTACCAATCCGTTGCTTATGCATGACATGCTATCACTTTGTAGCCGCTTTCCGTCACCGCATCGATCAGTTTTTGATCCTCGACTTCTGTGTCCGCCGTCACTTTTGCATTGTTCTCTTCGAGGCTGACAACCACTTGCGTTACGCCATCCACTCCTTCTAACGCTTTCTGCACATGTGCCTGACAGTGCGCGCACATCATACCCTCGATATCCAACGTCTTTACCATTTTGTTTTCCTCCTTTTTCTCATTCCTATCTATGGACTCCGTATCGCTACGGTTTCCTTTCGCAACAGTAATGTCATTGATAAAATCCGGCATGGGAATTTCCTTCTTCTTCCTGTCCCGTTTATCCGACTGTACTTTAAAAAGATTCAACCGCAGCGCGTTCGTCACCACGCAGAAACTTGAAAGGCTCATCGCCGCCGCCGCAAACATGGGATTTAAACTTAACCCGAATAGCGGCACGAGAATGCCCGCGGCTAGCGGTATCCCAACACAGTTGTAAAAAAATGCCCAGAATAAATTCTCATGAATGTTCTTAAGCACTTGTCTAGAAAGCCTGATTGCGGCGGACACATCAGTCAGGCTGGATTTCATCAAAACAATATCGGCGGCTTCCAACGCCACATCCGCCCCTGCGCCGATTGCGATACCCACGTCCGCCCTCGTCAGTGCGGGGGCATCATTGATTCCATCGCCAACCATGGCGACCCGTCCATGTTCAGACAACTTTCTGACCACCGCTTCCTTGTCGTTTGGAAGCACGTCTGACACGATCGCCGTAAGTCCTACCTGCCGTCCGATCGCCTGCGCCGTCCGTCTATTATCACCGGTGAGCATAACCACTTGTATCCCCATGTTGCGCAGTTGCCCGATTGCCTGTCGGCTGTCCTGTTTGACAACATCCGCCACCGCGATGATTCCTAACAGTCTACCATCCACTGCAAAATAGAGAGGCGTCTTGCCTTCCTCCGCCATTCTCTCTCCCGCCATCCGCATGGCATCCGTAAGCATTTTTCTATTCGAGAGAAGTGCGCTGTTGCCGCCCACCGCCTTTACACCTGCAAGCACGCCTTCCACTCCCCAACCCGGCAGGGCTCGGAAATTCTCGATCGGCTGCATCGGAATCTGCTGTTCGTCGGCATATTCACAGATCGCTTTGGCAAGCGGGTGTTCACTTCGCGCCTCCAATGCGGCTGCTGTCTGTATAAGTTCCTGCCCGGATACTCCATCTACCGGCTGTATATCCGTAACTTTCGGCTTTCCTTCCGTGACAGTCCCAGTCTTATCCAGCACCACGAAATCCATTTTGCCGGCATGTTCCAAAGCCGTCGCGTTTTTGAAAAGGATTCCCTGTCTGGCTCCCATGCCGTTGCCAACCATGATCGCCACTGGCGTTGCTAACCCCAGAGAACAAGGGCAGCTAATAACTAACACACTGATCGCATAGGACAAAGCTTTACCAATTCCCACGCCTGCTACAAGCCAAATAACACCTGTTATAATTGCAAGTGTTATGACCACCGGCACAAACACGCCCGACACTTTATCTGCAATCTGCGCAATCGGTGCTTTCGTCGCTACGGCGTTCTCCACCATATCTATAATCTGCTGTAAAGTCGTATCCTTGCCGACGCGCAATGCCTTACATGTCAGTGCGCCATTCTGGTTGAGCGTCGCTGCACTCACCCGATCACCCATATGTTTATCGACTGGAAGGCTCTCGCCCGTCAGTGCAGACTCATCTACCGCACTCTCACCTTCTAACACCTCTCCGTCCACCGGAACACTCTCACCCGGTCTGACAATAAAAATCTCTCCTTCCACAACATCCTGCGCTGGAATCGTAATCTCCATGCCGTCCCTCAGCACATGCGCCGTCTTAGGCGCTAGGTCCATCAAACTCTTGATGGCATTGGTAGTCTTGCCTTTGCTGTATGATTCCAACATTTTCCCCACGGTAATTAATGTCAAAATCGTCGCCGCCGACTCAAAATACATATCATGCAGGCAATGTACTGCCATCTCCTTATTGCCTTCTCCCATATAGGAACCCATGCGGAACATAACCGCCGTGCTGTACACAAACGCTGCGCCACTGCCTAATGCTACCAACGCATCCATATTTGGCGCACGGTGCATGAGACTCTGAAAGCCGCTGATAAAAAATTTCTGGTTGATAACCATGACCAGTCCGGTCAAAAGTAATTGATACAACGCAATCGCCCAAGGATCAGAAGCAAACCGCTCTGGAACATACCAGCCCCACATCATATGTCCCATGGATACATACATGAGGGGGATCAAAAGACACAACGATACAATCAGTCTGCGCCTGATCTTAGGCGTTTCGTGATCTTCCAGTGCATCCGTACCCGTGATACCACTAACCAAGTTCGCACTGTCTGCACCTGCCGGACTTGCCCCGTATCCTGCCGCTGCCACCGCATCACAGATTGCCTGTGGCGTTGCCGGCTCATCGTACTCTACCATCATGTTATTCATCAACAAATTTACACTGACATGATCGACTCCCGCAACACCTGCCACCGCCTTCTCCACATGAGCACTGCAGGCGGCGCATGTCATTCCGGTCACTTGGAATTTACCGTTTTTCATGTTATTGCTCACACCTTTCTACTTTAACTTCTTAATTAATTCTACCGCTTCTTCCATAATTGCCTCGTTGCCCTTCTTAACCTCCTCGACAACACAGGTCTGCATATGGTCCTGCAGAATAATATATCCAAGACTTTGCAACGCACTCTCCACCGCTCCGATCTGAATCAAGATATCGCCGCAATACCGGTTATCGTCAATCATATTCCCAATCCCGTTGAGTTGTCCGATAATACGGTTAATACGGTTCTTAAGCTGTTTCTGTTCCTTGGCAGCTCTCGGTGTATTCTTATGATGACAGCAGGCGCATACATCTTCTGTTTTCTTTTCATTATCCATTTCCTGACCATGCCTTTCTCATAGAGCATTGCTCTTCTTCAATTCTAACCGTGCCGACACTTTTTGCTTTTATTATGTCCTCTTTTTGATTTTTACATTTACAGAATATACCCCGTAGGGGTATTTGTCAAGGGAGTAAATTTGCGTAGGAATTTCCTATAGCATAAAAAATAGGAGACAACTCATTTCCTGTTGTCTCCTGCTTATCCACAACATAACCCTGGCTAACTCCTTGGATCATTCCTCAGTGGTTTCCTCTTCCCCACTCTCTAATTCTACCGAAAAATCCAAGTCCGAAACTATCTCAGTTTCGGGTTCAAATTTCTTAAATATATTGCTGTACAACCATGCCGCGCCATAAGCCGGAAGTGAAATACCAAACATAAAAATAAAAATGTAAGAATATGCTGAAAAATAAGCGATTACGAACGGCAATGCATAAAACACTGCCATCAAAATCGTCTTGGGAAGATTGGCGACTGCAAGAATCGCGGCATTCTTGATCGTATTTCTGATTGTATTATCGAATCTGGCAAGCAGAGGAAACACGTACATTGCTATCAGGAACATGACCACCGCTACCGCGATAACAGTTATGACTAAAGGTTTCGGGAAAGTAACCCCCGAATAACCGAAAATAAACGCATCTCCAATAAAAATCACTATCACCAACAGCATCAGCAGCCAGATCAATGTAGCCTGCTTGAAATTACGGACGAATGATTTAAAGAATCCTTTGACCAGATATCCCTCCTCACCCCTTATGATCTTAAGAATCACATAATGCATAGCCGTGAAAGCAGCTCCCACTGTGATGATCGGTATACAACAGATAATCATCACAAAATTGAGAATCAACAGATCCCCCACACGATTAAGAACCCGCATAATCGGACTATCCATATCAAACATTCTTCCCATAATAACTTCACCTCTGCATACGTATTTTCATTATATTACCAAATTATACAAAAAAATCTACTTAATTTGTAAAAAATTTTATCATTTATATAATTATTTTAAAATTATATCTTATATTTCTTGCTGAGCATTTCATACTGCATATTCAACGTCTCGTACATTTTCATGATTTCCGCGGATTCTGATTTCACATGCTGCATAACCTGGTCATAAGTTTTCACAAAAGTAATCACAATCTGCTGTTTCAACCGATTTCGGGCAGCCTCTTCCGTCAGAATACTGATCACTTTCTCTTTCGGCATCGCCGAAGGATAACCTCTCCCATTCACGAGTGCGGTAACAACGTCCGCGACCTGCAATATCCTCTGAGGAAGATTCATCTGAAGATCTTTAAGCCGATACGGATAACCACTACCGTCGCATCTCTCATGATGGGCTGTTGCAACACGAACAATTTCATCATCCATCTTTCCTTTAAAAACTTTTTCTGCAATCCCCACATGAGTCTTGAGCACTTTAGTTTCCTCCGGTGTCAGCTTATGGGAAGCCTCGATGATCTCCTTAGGTATTGCAAGCATACCTATATCATGAAGCAGTGCGCCATAATACAATATGTCCCTTTCCCGTCGCTGCAGCATCAATGACTTCGCAAGATCATCACAGATACAGATTGTAGTGATACTGTCTACCACCATCGCCTTGCTTCTGAATCCGAGACAATACATTAACATCTCAAGAAACTTCTTCTTATCCTCATTGGAGAAGAGCATATAGTCTACAATATCATCCAATTCCTTCTTATATTCTCCACTTGCCATCTTCTCAAATATATTGTATTTCTTAGCACATTGATAAAACAGAACCAATGCATCCGGAGAAAGCCTTGTTCCTGCCTGCTTCTGGAACATATGCATATCAAACTGACCGCCCATGGTGGTTGAATAAAGATCCATTTTTTCGGCAATATTAATGTATGCTGCAAGGTCTTTATAAGCATAATCCACCTTTTTCAGCCCTTCATAATCCATATGATGATACATAATCGCCTTGGACAAATCACTCACGGGAGATAAATATTTAAAAAACAGATATCCATAAATAGAATGCGCCGTGCTGCTCTTGACATCATAGCTCAATACATCATTGAGTTTCCCTGCTTCCGTCATATAAGCACCAATATCGTGCAATGTGGCAGCCATGACCATATCCGCCAGCTCAAACTCCTCATATCCGCCTCTCTCCCGCAGCATGACATAGACCATATATGCCACTCTGGACCCATGCTCGATAGGTCTTGGATGAATCAGCTTTAAAACGTCTCGCATCAGCAGAAAAATATCTTTACTCTTAATATATTCCATATGTAACCTCACATCCTATAAAATAAATTCCATCGGTGTATAAATAATTCCGTCCTTCTTTTCCTCGGAACGTATGTCCCGAAACCCCAACTTATGGTAAAATTCCACCCCATAAGGAGATGCATTGACCGTCACTTTGGAAGCACCCATCTCCGACAGCAAATATTCCGTAAGGTATTTAATTAAAGCACGGCCTATTCCCCGTCTATGGTACTTCTCATCCACAAAAAGCAATGAGATATGTGTCGAACCACGAAGTGTAATCATTCCGATTATCTTGCCATAATCTAACGCAACAAACATCTGGTAAGTGCCCATGACGAACATACGGTACAGCGTAGAATCGGTGATAAAATTCTGAAAATTTTTCACGCCTTCCGAAGTATAGACATCTGCTTCAAACCGCAGGAAAGTTTTCCACGCCAGTACCATGGCATCCTGCCATTCATTGCGATATGCACTTCTGATCTGATATGATGTTTCCAACTTGCCTGCAGCTCCCTTATTCTGAATACATCTATTTCTATTTTAACGTATTTTGAACCAATATACAACCACCTACCGACTATTTCACCGCCTCAGCGCCTACTTTATTCACAAGCGGCAGTCCGTTTTCCAATGCATATGCGTTCTCCAACGTCACTGCAGCAATCGCCTGCATTGCCTCCTTCGTAAAAAAACCCATATGCGAAGTGATCAGGACATTTGGAAAAGTCATCAACCGTGCCAGATTCTCATCTCGCATGATCTCTCCCGACTTATCTTCGTAGAAAATCCCTTCCTCTTCCTCATAAACATCCAGTCCCACACCGCCAAATCTGCCTGCCACTAATCCGTCTATCAACGCATCGGTATCGATCAGCCCGCCCCTCGATGTATTGACAAGATATACTCCCTGTTTCATGCTGTTTATCGTCTCATGGTTAATAATATATTTCGTGTCCGATGTCAACGGGCAATGAAGCGAAATGAAATCGGCATTCGACATTAACTCCTCCAACGCTACATATTCCACATCGAGTTTCGGATTGGGATACGGATCATACGCAAGCACATGCATTCCAAAACCGTTACAGATCCGTATCATCGCCTGCCCGATTTTGCCCGTACCGACAATTCCTGCTGTCTTCCGGTACAGATCCACACCCATCAGCCCATTCAGACTCATATTAAATTCCCTTGTTCTGTTATATGCCTTATGCGTGTAACGGTTTACCGTCAATATCATGCCCATGGCAAACTCAGCCACCGCTTCCGGTGAATAGCTCGGAACACGCAAAATTAATATCTTATCTTCCGCCGCCTTTACATCTACATGATTAAATCCTGCACTGCGCAACAATATTGCCTTGACTTTCATCTCGTAAAGTTGCTGTATCATCTGCGCATTCACATAGTCATTCACAAAGATGCAGACCGCATCGTATCCTCTTGCAAGAGTAATCGTTTCCTCCTGAAAGGACATCTCATAAAAATGAATATCAAATCCATATTCCTTTCCCATAGGCTCAAACCATATTTTATCATAAGGTTTCGTACTGAAAAAAGCTATCTTCATGAAAATTGCCTCCTCATTCCATATTATTTATAGTATGGTCCAAGAAGGCAAAAACATTCGTAATTGTTTGATGTTTCATAGAATAAACTATGTTGATATGAGATTTTTAAAAAACCCTTGTATCGACTCCCTGATACTCTCCCAGAAGCTCTTCGCCGCTCCCTCCACGACATCCTCCACCGTCTCATTGATAGCGGTATTAGCCTCTTCCACTAGTTCCGTACTATACTTATGATACATTTCCTTTGCCTGTTCCATAAAGTCTTCTGCACCGACCTCTATGTGATCCAATGTTTTCATAAAGCTGACGATCCTGTCCTTATTCTCCTCTGTCAAGGTAATCCCAAGTTCACTCTCGCTCTTACTAATTGCCCGGCGAACACTTTTCTCATCGGACAATTCCACTTCTCCCGCCGCTATCATATCAATTAAGCTGCCAACAATCGTCTCCTCGCCCTTGTCTGTCTCCCCTTGTTCTTTCCTCTGCATCGTCAAAAACGCTATGCAGAATATGCCAAGCAGGAATAATATAAGCCATAGTCCTCTCCTTTTATGCCTTTTCTTCATACGCTCCTTCTGCCCTTACCGCATTGTCTTCTCGTGCGCGAACTTAAATTCTCTGTAATATCCAGCGGTAAATATCTGCATAAACCTCTTCCTTATCCACCTCATTTAAAATTTCATGCCGATCCTTCGGATAGAGCTTGATCTGTACATTCTCCATGCCTATCGCACGGAACGATTCATAGACCTTCTCTACGCTCTTGCCATAATTACCCACAGGATCGTCTGCGCCTGCCAAGAAGAAAATCGGCAGATTTACAGGCATCTGTTTTAACTTCTCCGTATCATGCAGATGATAGATCAATTTAAACAACGTCTGGAACCCGTTCACCGTAAATATGAACCCGCACATTGGATCGTTGATATATTTCTGAACGTTCTCTTCATTCCTTGATAGCCAATCAAAAGACGTCTTAGGCGATTCGATCTTCTTATTATATACGCCGAAAGCCGCTTTATCTACCAGCTTACTCACATGCTTCTCCCCACAAAACACTTTCTCAATGGCTGCCAGTGCACGCGCACATAGAAGCGTCGGCTTCGACTGCATACCCGTTCCGACTATAAGCGCGCCGTTTACCCCACTGCCATAACGCATCAGATAGTTGCGGGTGATAAAAGATCCCATGCTGTGCCCCAGAATCAGATAAGGCACTCCCGGATATTTCTCCTGAATCATTTTCTTAAGCCTATGCTCATCCCGCACAAGAACCGTCGGTGCATCTTCTTTACAGAAATATCCATAAGGTTCTCCCGGCTTCACGGATTTGCCGTGCCCTAGATGATCGTCGCCCACCACCAGAATACCTTTATTCGCCAAAAATCTTGCAAAGTCGTCATATCTGTCTATATACTCTGACATACCATGCACGATCTGTAAAATGCACACCGGCTTTTCCTCTTCCGGAATCCATTTGATCGCATGAATCTTGTGTTCTCCGTCTCTGGAATCAAAATAAAATTCTTCTTTGTTCACCACGCTGTAATCTTCTCCTATCCTCAAACTGCTCTTTTCAATTTGCCATCTGGTGCTGCTTATTCATCGTCCTATTTCAAACCATTTCTTATCAGATCGCTGTCATTCCCGGCGAGACTTTTTTAACAGATCTCCGCGCCTGCCGGCATCGGTCTCTCCGGTGTCACAAGAGCTAGTCTGCCCTCTGCGTCCTCTGCGCATAACAGCATGCCCTCCGACATCATCCCAGCAATCTCCCTAGGCTGCAGGTTCGCAAGCACCATGACTTTCTTGCCCACCATCTCCTCCGCGCTGTAATACTGTTTGATTCCAGACAATATCTGTCTCACCTCAGAACCGACACGCACTTTAAAGCATAACAGCTTCTTAGATTTCGGCACTTCTTTGCACTCAATGATCTCGCCTACCCGAAACTGGCATCGATCGAACACATCATATGTGATCGTCTCTTTTGCCTCAAGGTCAACTACATCTTCCGGTGTTTCATTGTCCTGCACCTGTTCTTTTTGCGCCTGCTCTTCTTCTGCCGCGACTGCCGCCCTGCGTGCCGCAAACATTGCGTCTACCTTCTCCGTAATCTCTTTCAGGTCCTGACGCACGAAAAGTATCTCTGGCTTCTCAGTCACCTTATTATTCGTGGGATACAGAGATGCAGCTCTTGCCGTATCCTGATTCTTAGCACACTCTTCCAACACTGCAAAATCTACTAATGCAGTATTGATCTGACCCGCGATCCTCGATGCCGTGTCAGGCATATAAGGCTCTAAGAGAGATGCACCCACTAAAATACCATTCAACAAATTATATAAAACGGTAGCAAGTCTGTCCTTCTTCGTCTCTTCCTTGGCAAGCACCCAAGGCATTGTCTCATCAATATATTTATTGCAACGTTTGAACAGCACGAATATCTCGGTGATTGCATCCGCCACACGCAGTTCATCCATCTTCTTTGTCACTCTGTCGTAAGTCTGCGTCACCACGCGAAACAGATCTGCGTCCACATCCTCCGCTCCATCTTCCACGCCAGTCTTTTTATTTACCACCAGCCCTCCGAAATACTTATTGCTCATAGAGATGGTTCTGTTTACTAGATTACCAAGAGTATTCGCAAGATCAGAATTCATTCTCTCAACCATCAGATCCCACGTGATGACTCCGTCATTCTCAAAAGGCATCTCGTGCAATACGAAATAACGCACCGCATCCACCCCGAAAAAGTCAATCAGATCATCTGCATAGATCACATTGCCCTTGGACTTGCTCATCTTGCCGTCCCCTTGAAGCAGCCACGGATGGCCAAATACCTGTTTTGGAAGTGGCTCGCCGAGCGCCATAAGGAAGATCGGCCAGTAGATCGTATGGAAACGAATAATGTCTTTGCCGATCAGATGCAGATCTGCAGGCCATAACTTCTTATACTGGTCACTGCTCTCACCGTCAGCCTCATATCCGACACCGGTAATATAGTTCGACAATGCATCCATCCACACATAAATCACATGCTTGTCGTCAAAATCTACCGGAATCCCCCACTTATAGGAAGTTCTGGACACACACAGATCCTGAAGGCCCGGCAGAAGGAAATTGTTCATCATCTCATTCTTGCGCGATACCGGCTGTATAAATTCCGGGTGAGTATTGATATGCTCGATCAGTCTGTCTGCATATTTGCTCATCTTAAAGAAATATGCTTCCTCTCGTGCCGCCTTAACCTCTCTGCCACAATCCGGGCACTTGCCGTCCACAAGCTGGGACTCCGTCCAGAAAGATTCACAGGGGGTACAATACATTCCTTCATAATACCCCTTGTAGATATCTCCCTGATCGTGAAGTCTCTTAAATATTTTCTGTACTTGTCTCTCATGATAATCATCGGTCGTCCGAATAAATTTATCATAAGAAGTATTCAGGGAATCACATATCCTGCGGATTTCACCTGCCACATTGTCTACAAACTGTTTCGGGGTTATCCCTTCTTCCTGCGCTTTCAGTTCGATCTTCTGTCCATGCTCGTCCGTTCCCGTCTGGAAAAAAACATCATATCCGTCTTTTCTCTTAAAGCGGGCAATGCTGTCTGCCAGCACGATCTCATAGCTGTTCCCGATATGCGGAACACCCGAAGTATAAGCGATTGCTGTTGTAATATAATATTTTCCTTTATTCATGATAAGCTCCTCTCACATATACTGTTAGCCTATCATTAAAAAAATTAGTTGTCAATTCCCCCGTATCATCAATCCCGAAACTGTTACGACTGCTTCTGCCATCCGACAGCTTATATCCGCATTCGCAACATTTATATTACACCGGTAAATTCCCGGCACGGATACTGTAAGATCAGGTCCTATGCCAAGAACATTCCCTTTCTCATCCGTCCACACCAGTTCATCTCCTTCCTTCCATGCCAGCCTGCCATATCCTTCTCCTTTCTCCAATACTGCATTAAGGCAGGCTTGTTTCCCTCCCGTTGCCTTGATCGTAAGTCCGGCATAAAGCATATTCCCTAACCCGCATATCGTTTCACACCGCCACTCCGTTTCGTAATATGCATAATCCTGACCACAGATCCCCGGCGAATCATGGAAACCGCCATGATGGGGACAAGTGTAATAATCACCGTGCCAGGACCCGCCCCCGGATTCACTTTCATTCGGACGCCATTCAGCAGACGCATATTGGAGCGCCAAATCACACTTTCCCACTCTCGCAACTGTTGCCAGATAACTACGATAGCATCCCGAAACGCCTTCACTCTGCATCGCACTTCCAACATGGGCGTGTCTAATCGCTGCACTTACCTCCTGTGCCCCGTAAATCGGACATAGATTTTCGGGTATATTTCCCAGTCCACCGTCTGTAATTCCCTGCCGGTACGCCTTCTCATTATCCGCTCCGTTGCCAAGAAGAAGTCTGCCATCCACCCACGCCGCTGTGCCGGCTGACAGATCATCCTCCACAGCCGCTTCATAAAAGTCCGTCCGCTCCTCCACTCCCTCTATGCATAACGCTGCCTCGGGATTCAGAACGGCAAGCCTTGGCGGTACACTCTGCGACTCCTCTGCCGCCTGCGTCAGCATTGACCAGCTCATTCCATCCAGATTGATCTCTTCCTGCCCGGCATCCGGATTTCGGTCATATACATATTCCCCCGACTGCAGTCTGAACCTTGTCCCTAATTGAACCAGAATTCCAGCCGCCGCATTTTTCTTCCCAGAGATATATTCATCAATTATTCTTAAATCAGCCCCATCAATGACTGCACGTTCATAACACATCCTTCCCTTGCTGCGAACCCGTCCGGCTGTCCCCTTTTCCTGCCCTCCGTCCTGAACTGCATGTGCGGTTATACTATATGGGTCTTCCATTGCCATGAATAACGCCAACGCTGTCAATACCAAAGCGATTCCTGTCCGTACTCCGGGTTTACTTCTTCCATTCCTGTTACTGCTGTTTCCGTCCCTGTTCTTCCTGTTTTTGTTCCTGCTCTTCGTATTATTTCCCACGATATCCAATCCACCTGCCTTCTTCATCATAGATCGCCTCATATTCCATATACCCACAGCCTTCCAGCCAGCCCCGTATGTAATGTTCCGTCAGATCACGGTTATTCCCCCTCAACAGACTGCCGTCAGCCCACGCCGACCTGCCCAATGTCAGATTGTCGGAACTGGCAAGCACATACGCCTCCTCATAGCCAGCCGGAAGTAACTGTGATTCTGCCAGCGCCTCAAGCAGCAGATCAAAGTCTGCCGCCTGCATTTCGTCCGCCGTCCGTATTTCCTCGACAGAAGATTCCGTCTGCGGGTCTCTCGTGTAAGAGTAACCCGAATCCGTTTTAATCAATTTCGTCCCAACGCCGCCAAGCGCACCGGATAATCCTGCCTTGCCCTCAGCGGCATATTGAAAAAGCCTGTCGATATCCCCCGAATCCAATATGACCTGTTGTCCGCCCGCGTCCTGATAACGAATAATTCCCCTGCTGTGAAACTGATCCGAATCTCCTTCTGCTGAAACGCTCGCTTTCGTCCACGGCAATGCCATACACACTGCCGCAGCGCACACTATAAATATTCTCCGCCTGTTCTTCACTTTCTCCAGCCTTCCTTTCTCTTTCATTTTACCGCCTTTTCCCTGTCCTTCTGACTTTCATCCAAATTCACCGCTACTCTTCATACGGTTCGAGATAGAGTGTATTTTCACCCGCATCATAGCGGTATCTCAACGTCTGCACCGCCAGTTTCCCGATACGGCTCTCCACGGTATTTAATTGTTCAAGCAATGTATCAAACTGGTTATTTACTTCCGTCATGTTCTGATCCAGCGCCTTCTTTAACGTCTGTCCCAGTGCGTCCATACCTTCCCACAGCTTGGCATCCTCCTCTTCCAGTGCGGTAATCCTGGTATACAGCTTCGTAATATCGGTCTGCACCTGATTCATATCGCCCTGAATCTCCAATATCTGCTCCTGAATCATCGGGAGCTTCTCCCGGTCTATGATCTGCACGATATCATTGAGATCATACAGTTTCGTCTGTGTCTCCTTCAAATTCTGCACGATCGTACTCACCTCCGTATGAAGCGTCACGATCTGCTCCCGCAGTTCCTCATTCTCCTCCTGACACTGCTCCACCGTCTCCGACAGATTCTGCTCTACCTGCGTCATGGCGGCAAGAAGTTCCTCCACCTGTCGGCTCAGATATTCAATGCTCTCCAGGTAGTCTTCTCCCATTATCTCCTGCCCGTCGCCCGCTGACATATATTCCGGCGCATCTTCCTCATAGGTCGCAGTCTCCAACACCTGCATCTGATCCCGGTTCTCCTTCTGCATCCGCTCCTCCGCCACATGCCTCCATAATATAAGAAGCAGTATCACGACAATTACAACAGCAACCGCCCCAATGATTACGATTGCCAGACGATCCTCCTTTCTCTCTGGGTCGTTTCTTCTCTCATTCAAATAATCTGACACTTTTGTCATAAATTCTCTCATAAAATATCCGGTATCCTCTCTTTCCTGTAATTTGACTTATCCTTTTACCTTTCTTTGTTCCTTATCTCAGCTCCTTTTCATTTCATAGGTTGTGTAATTTCTTCTTGCGCAAGAACTTCATTGACAGCCTCTCTTATAAACTTCAACATTTGGAAACCAATGGCGATCCGCCATAGAACCGTGTCTCATGATACACGGAATAAAGTATACTTAAGATGAATCCAAAGATTGTATAGTTAAGATATCAAACTCTGATGAATTTTACAATATCGGAATATTGCACAAATTTTTCCATAGAGAAAAGCCAAGGTACGCCTCAATCTCCGATGTACTCTGGCTTCAACCATTACAAACGAAATTACGTTTATGTATTTTATTTTAAAATTTTTTCCTGTGATTCTTTTCCATCATCCTCTTATGTATCCCACTGAAATTTGCCCGGTCAATAGGTCAGTATCTCATATCCGTCCTCCGTTACCGCCAGCGTCACTTCCCACTGTGCGGAAGGTTTTCCGTCATCGGTGTAGACCGTCCATCCGTCTTTGTCGTCAATATAGATGTCGGCTTTTCCCATGTTCACCATCGGTTCTATCGTGAACACCATCCCCGGCACCATGAGCATCTCCGTTCCCCTGGTCGTCACATAGCTGACAAACGGCTCCTCGTGAAATTCCAGTCCCACGCCATGGCCGCCGATCTCACGCACGATGGAATAACCGTTCGCCCGGGCATGATCGTTGATCGCCTGCGCCATATCACCCAGGAAGTTCCACGGTTTCACCTGCTCCAGTCCCACATCGATGCACTCTCTCGCCACGCGCACGAGCCTCTGTGTCTCCGGCGCCACATTTCCTAACATGAACATACGCGAGGAATCCGAAAAATATCCTTTATAGATCGTGGACACATCCACATTCACGATATCCCCGTCCTGAAGCAGACGCTCCTCGCACGGAATCCCATGACACACCACCTCATTGATGGAAGTACAGACACTCTTGGGAAATCCCTCATATCCCAGGGGCGCAGGTATACCGCCCATCTCTTTGGTCATATCATATACAAGGCGGTCGATCGCCTCCGTGCTCATGCCGATATGAATCTGCTTATCTATCTCATCGAGAATCGCAATATTTAACTTGCTGCTCTCCCTGATACCCTCGATCTGTTCCGGGGTCTTTAAGATGTCATGACCCGGTACGATATGACCCTGGAGGGCATAGCGCTCGATCTTTTCATCAAAAGCCATATGACACGTCTTATACTTCCTGCCGCTGCCGCACCAGCAATGATCGTTTCTGCCAAGTTTTTTCATTATAACCGTTCTCCATAGCCTTTCCATTTTTATCGTATTATTTTCTCACACTATTACATACTACTCCTTGATCAGACTCTTTTCAAGCGGTACAGAATTAACGTTTCGTGAAATATTTTATCGATTTGATCCTTTTTTTATTTGTATAGTTTAATATTATTCCTTTTATTGGGAATTTAGCCTAGAATCATGAATGAAGCTACAATATAAGTACAAAACCGTTAACTAATCATTCCATCAACTAAACACAGATGAGTATCGGAGAAAACTATGGAATTTGGAGAATTACTCGCGACACTGCGCAAAGAACGAGGTGTGTTGCAAAAGGAAGTAGCGACTTATCTGAACGTGACTGTAGCAACCATCTCCAATTATGAAAAGGGCGTTCACTCGCCCGATCTCGACACTTTAATCCTGCTGGCAGACTTTTTCGATGTCTCCACAGATTATTTGTTGCAACGAACTAACTACAAATCAAGTCTGAATGTATTGAACAAACATCTCACCCCGGACTATACCGTGTGCGATCTGTTGAATACCATCGTGGAGCTGGATCAGCGCAGCACGAAGGCGCTGCTGGATTACTATGACCTGTTACTGCTGCGCAGTTCCATGAAGCGGGTGAAATAGGTATTGTATTCCATGCTGTGGGAAAAGGGAGCGGTACGGAGAAGGAGGACTGGGCGGTGAATGTATAATCTTCATGTATATCTTCGCCACCATGCCTGCGCTCCGCTTTGACTGCTGCGCGGAGGCAGAAAGCGACAGAAAAAGGGGCATCAAGAACCTGTTCGTTCCGATACCCCTATTTATTCATGCCTGTATATTGATATATCTGCTTGCTGTGTACCAAGCTGACTGCATATCAGCCTGGCACACAGCATATTAATATATATTTTCCAGCAAACACGCTTAATACCTGTTTGGTTAATTGTAGTGGCTATATGATATATGATAGCTGCATGATTACCTGTTTGAAGTGTCTCTGTCTACTCTGTGGTTTCACCTTCAAGTTCTTCTTTCGTCTTAACAATCACCGTTGCATCGACATGCAATTCTTCTGTTTCACTTAAATTGCTCACAAAGAAGTAATGCCTACCCTTCAACACAACCTCGTACTCAAAACCTGTTACACCAGAACCTGTCGTATAATACATAATGCTCTCTGGATCCTTAATGCCTGTCTCATAATCAATATCTTCTGGAACTCCTACTACCATAGCATATATCTTATCACCTACATCCACCTTAAATCCAGAAGTCATATACGTTGTCGCCGCAGGAATCGTCCATGTAATATTACGGCTTGATCTGTGTGGACCTACAATTATTTCATCATCCGTCATAACCACATTATCAGGATCAAGATCATAGACTCTCATTAGTTCTAACAATACTTTATCATCCGTATTGCATATGAAATTTACATCATCTACAACCGCATCCTTCTTGACACTCGTACTTTCTGCCAACTCTTGATACACATTAGCTACCCCATTGCCCGCCGCCAGCGCTGAGGTACTACTACCGAACAGGAAACATGCTGCCATCAAAAGCGCAGCCCCTTTCTTTATTCCACCATGCTTATGATTGTACAACATATATTCTACCCGCCTTTCGTAATTTGACCTGCTATCCACCAATGCGAATAGCTGATATTTCTCTTTTCTACCGTCCGTTAAAAGTAAATCCAGAATCGTCTGAAAGTACTTCTCACGCGTAAATGCTACTTTTCCCTTTTCACATGCCACCCCGTCACAATACTCCTCACACAGCAGATCCATCTCATCAAGCATATAATGAACCGCCGGATTGAATACATGCAGCAGAGCCACTATACTGCCAATCGTTTTCACATACATATCATGATTTAGAAAATGACATAATTCATGGTAGAAGATTACTTCTGCCTGTTCCTCCGTGTAACGTATCAGCGGCAGCATCACCACAAACCCATGATGATAGGTAATGCACGGTATATCTACGGAATCGTTCCTGTACAACGACACCTTACCGCTTATACCCAATTCTGCACTGACCTTCTCAAACACTCTGGTTACAGTTTCGTCTTCCTCGGGAATATTCCCCCTGCATGTCATCGCCCACTTGCAGCGGCGGTACAACCTGTACGACAACAGCCCAAGAAACAACCCGACCCATACACAACCGAGAGCCGCATTCGCTACCCGTATCCATGGTGTGTCGTAAAACAAATTGATATTGCTTTCCAGTTCAATCGTATGCATCCGCTTGTCAACATACATCACAAAATAAACAAACGGCACAAGAAACGAACAAAGCGTAACGTCCGTCAGGAAACGCTGGAATCTGATATCTCTTCCAAGCGGTATCCTCTTAAGCGCTTCACTTACCATAAAGAAAATCGTCCCTGTAAGATCCGTCAGCAACAGTACAACGAATAAATTACTTATCCAGTCCATTGATCATCTTCTGTATCCTTTCGATCTCATCCTGTCGTAACGGTCTCTGCTGCGAAAGAGCGCATAAAAACTCATCCGCATTGTCGTGATTCCAGAAATTCACATAATCATCGGTCAACTGTCCTTTGTACTCCTCCAATGGAACCAGAATCTGATAGAAGAATACCCGTCCCTGACGATAGTGTTTCAAATATCCCTTCCTCACGAGGCGCGCCAAAAAAGTAGATACCGTCTGCGGCTTCCATTCCTTATGGTATTTATCGTTCACTCTCTGCATTACTTCCATAAGACTGAGTTCTTCTTCAGCGTCCCAAACTGTCTTCATTACCAACTCTTCACAATCTGTTAAATTCTCAAGTGTCATTTCCTGCCTCCTAGTACTTACCACAATTAGCATTGTAGATATAATATTAAAAAAATACTTATATTTCAATACTATTTTAT
>JAMPGN010000006.1 GCA_023663915.1 Eubacterium sp.
CAGTAAATGTTGAACACGCAGAAAGAAATATAAAAGAAATTTTACAGAATAATGGCTATTAAACGGATGCAATAATGGATTCATTAGAGAAATTAAGAAAGGATAAGGTGAAATTATGATGGAATTATCAAAGAAAATTGAGGAATTATTGGAGAAATATGATTTTTCTTTATGCGGTGATGTTGCGGAGCGATACAGCGAAAAAGGAAAATATGATGTTGAACTGGAGACGTATTCACCAGAGGGCGAAAATGTCATCGTGTCATTGGTTTATGATGGAACCGAGGACGGATTTATTACTGCTTTTGTTGAGTACGCAAATTGGTTTGATGCAGAAGATCATGCAGAAATGTGGATTGAAAGCAGGGGAAAGAACGGTGTTCCGGAAAGCATCAAAGATTTATTAGAAGATGCCGAATGGATTAAAAACACGCTTTTGGAAGTAGCAGAGGAATTAAATAATATTGATGATGAATCGGAAAAAACAGATAGTATGAACAGAGAACAGTTTTATAACTATATATTGGAAAATTTCACTATCAGCGGAGAAGCAGGAAGGTTAATAGATAATATTTTGCAGTATGTAGAAGCGAACTTTCCAGAAGAAAACGAGCAGTATAATGTTTTATGTAGTCTTTTTGATGGAACAATAGGACTTACTGATAATGAGCTTAAGAAAGTATATATGTAGATATGGAGGAGGATAAAATGCGTGAGGATATTTTAAAATCCTATGAATATGAGAAACAGGAAATTGATAGATGGTTTACAAATGCCAGCAGGGATAAAATAACGGAAAATAAGAGGAATGATGCGATTGAATGTATTTTTTGTATTGGCAAAGCCTATATGCTGGCATTGATTCTTGAAAAGGATTTTGGAGAAGATACAAAAGAGGAAAGGTTACATATGCAGAAGGTTAAGGATTATTTACAGTTTGATATTTGGGAAAAATTAGCAGAGGGATGACTATGACAAATGGTATTACAGTAAAAACAAAAACTAATGAAAAAATAATTACAGTTTATGAGCAGAATTTTGACAATAACACAATACGAATAATAGAGAACAATGGAAACACGATTTTTTGTCCAATGTTTTCCGATGATCAAGGAGACATATATTTCTTATATGGATACGAAGAAATATATTTGAAATGGTTGTAATATAGTGAATGGAATAATGATTTTAAGTGGAGGTTTTGTATGAGCGAATATGTTATTGATAATTTAACTAATGAAGAAATAGACAAGTTACAGAAAAGCAATTTAGACTGGTATCCTGATGATTTAATAAGTAGTGATGTTTGCATATGCGGTACAGAAAAAGATGTTGAAAAGGCATTGAAAATTATTTGGAAGGCAATGAAAACACAATTCTAAAGGAGGATGAACACATGAAAGCAATAAATATTGAATGGGACACAGATGAGGATATGGATTTATTGAGCGAACTACCAACGGAAATTGAAATCCCGGAAGACATAACAGACGAAGAAGAAATATCTGATTATTTGTCAAATGAAACAGGATTTTGTCATATAGGTTTTGAATTAACTGATTAAATCTAGGGAGGAAGATAATATGTCAAGATATGGAATAAGTGTAAGGGAAATTTTAAAAAGAACGGTTATTGTGGAAGCGAAAAATTTAGAAGAGGCGCAACAAAAGGTTTGGGATGCTATAGAACGGGAAGAAATCATTCTTGATGTAGATGATTATGATGATCGTGAAATCGTTCCGTCTGAATATTGGAAAGATGGAAAAGTGCCTGATGTGGAAGATATTAGTTTTTACTGGCATATTGGGGAAGAATAGGACTGGAAATCAGGATTTTATCGGAGAAAGGGAAATTATGAATAGATATAATATAGATAAAACAAAACATTATTTCGCAAAAATGGATATTGTTCATATGGTTGTTCCTCGTTTTGGTATTGTGGTTAGCAATGGAAAACAAGGCTGGGTTGAATGTGAAATTAGTGAGGACAGATATAAAGTTAATGAGGGGTATAAAGTTACTTTAAAGCCCATTGATCCACGGTTTATGGCTCATGATTTTTACCAGATGGATTTTAATTCATTGTTAAAAGATGGTCAGATAATAGAGAAGGCATTAGACAGTTAGAAGGAAAGGAAAATAATATGAGTGAAATTAAAGAAAATGAAATACAATATCTTATGTCGTTAGCAGAAAAAAGATATAGAGAAGAATGTGGAAAAGAATTAAATGAAACTGAAAAAGACAGTATTTACTATTCTATTCTTGGGGTATATCATAACGAGAATTATGATGCAGCGTATAATTATGTGTTAAATGCGACATTGGGTTTACGAAATGATTATAAGTATGATAGGAAGTTGTTTGTGTCGGAAATTAAAGAGTAGAACGGATGGGTAATAAAAATGAAACAACATATTATTTATGAATGTGAAAAATGTGGTAAGCAGTCAAAAGATCGTGAAGAGATTATGATATGTGAAGCTGCACATATGGGACTTACTGTAGCCGAAAAGCAGGAGTGGGAGTCTTTAAAGGGAAAAGTAAAATATAAAAGTGCAATTGTTAGCAATTGTAAGAATGAGCAGACAGATAAGGATTTTGATGATGCTATTGCAGAGTTAATGGATTTTGAAAATAAACATGGAATAGTGTCTTAAAATTCGCATTTCAAGACTAAGAAAGAGAGGGATAAACAATGAGACAAGAATACACAAATTATGGAACTTTTAAAGTAACGACAGAGGGGGATTGCGAAGGAAGAAGTATTAGATATTTAGGGACATATACAGGCTACATTGATGAAATTGCTTTTGCATTAGCAGATAAATGTTATTATTCTTTGTGCTTTAAGTTGGCTAATCCAGAAAAATTAGACATGACTCCAAAATGTGATAGTGTAAATATTACGCTTGATATTAATAGCGGAACTTGGGATATGAAGTCTGATGAAAGAGTGTCATATTTCAAAGAATTACTGAAAGATAGAGATGTAGAGGTATTGCCTGGGACTTCATATGTAAGTTGTGTAATTACAAGGCACAGAGAAACTGTTGAAGAGAAAAAAGAAAAGGTATTGAGTAAACTAACGCATGAAGAAAGAAAATTACTTGGATTAGAATAGCCCGATGAAATGACCTTTTAAGTCCTTTATATTGGACATAAACAGCAGTATAATGAAAATACAAACATAGGTAAAGTAGATTTAAAGACCTACACAGTAGGCAGAAAGGAAGGAGATCATGAGTGGAGTAATTATTTTATTGGGATTAGGTTGGTTAGCATGGCAGTTTATTAAGGACGCATCAATCAAGCCGTGTCCTCCTGGACATGACCATAGGGCAGCAATCTCAGATTGTTATAGGAATAATCTAAGCCAGAAAGAATTTAACAGAAGAATCAATAGTGGATATTATGTTAAAAAGGATTAAGTAAATATTGAGAAATAATAATTAAAAGCCGTCAGAAAATTATCTGATGGCTTTTATAATGTGAAAAAATGGAGGATACTATAAATGGAAACAGAAAGACGGAAAGAGAGATATATAAATAAAAGCGGAAAGATATGGGTTAGAATTAAATATATGGACGCGGCGAGAACGGAAGTTGTAATGCCTGAAAGAGAATATATGAAGCGGTATGGAAATATTAATGGGCATATAGTATAATATGGATATAGTTGAATGGATTATTTCATTTGGAGATTGGAGGTAAATATGATGGAAATTACAAAAAATATTTTGGAGAATATGATGATGTCTTATATAGATCATAAGAAAATGATGATTGATATGGAAAACGCTCATGGAGATGAAGAAGGACTATATGAAGATGGTGATTACAATTTTCATAAAGGTTGCTGTGAAATGGCAGAAAGTTGGATGAGAGCAGTAGGTGTAAGCCCACAATGTAATTTTATTATGGAAAGATTATACGGTTGAAATGATTGTTCTATTCGGGAAAGAATCTTGTGTGTATTTAGGGGGCATTAATGAAAATTAGTGCCTTTTGTAATATGTGCAAACAGCAACTAGAAATAGTTGCATATTCTCTTGCAAAGTGGTATATTATATGTAAAGGAGAAACATTATGAGTAAAAAGGACAAATTAGTAGATAGATTGCTGAATAAGCCAAAGGATTTTACTTTTAATGAAATGGAATCTTTGTTGTCATATTTTGGATATGAATTAAAACAGGGTGGAATTGGTTCAGGAGTGAAATTTATTAGAGATGGAAGTAATGAAGTAATAAATTTCCATAAGCCACATCCAAATGGGATATTAAAGCGATATGTTTTAGATCAGGTTATAGAGAAATTAAGAAAGGATGATTTGTTATGAATAGTTTATTATCTTATAAGAATTATAATGGAACGGTAGAATATTCTAAAGAAGATAGATGTCTTTTTGGAAAGGTTATTGGAATAAAGTCTTTATTATCCTATGAGGGAGATTCTGTAAAAGAATTAGAGCAGGATTTTCAGCAGGTAATTAATGAATACTTAGAGGATTGCAAAGAACGAAATATGGAGCCTGAGCAGCCATACAAGGGAACATTTAATGTAAGAATCAGTCCTGAGTTACATCGGAATATTGCGATATATGCGATAGAACATGGAAAAAGTTTGAATGCAGCAGTTGAAGAAGCTATTTGTAATATGGTTGGATGAAATAATAGATTCATGTTGAATTTGATTTTGTTTATGTGATATAATCTATCTTGTATTGTTGTGAATTTATTAAATTTAATAGGAAAGGATAAGAAAATGAAAAAACGAGAATTGATTGATTATTTGGTTGAAACATATCATGAAGATAAAGATGAGCTTAAAAAGATGAAAAAGGATGAATTAGAAGATTTGTTAAATGAGATCGAAGATCATAGTAGCATGTTCCCTAATGATGACGAATATGATGGGTCTCATGAATGGGATTAAATAAAAAATATATTAGTAATAAAGAAAGCATTTGGAGAATATAAATCCAGATGCTTTTTTGATTCAACTCTGTATATGCGATGGAAATGAGTCTATGCTTCATCATAATAAAAGAAGTAGTTTATTATAAATTGAAAGGAAGAGTGATATAATATGGGAAATAATATTGGAAATCTTTTTATAAATACATCAAAACATGATAGTGAAGTGATGTTAGATCAATATATTGGTGAGCCTATTAAAACAAAAACATGTGAATATAAAGGTGTAACATACTTTGTATCGACAGATTTTGAAACAGGAAAAGAATTTATTGAAGTAGACGGACAACGAAAATATCTTGATAAAAATGGGGTTGTTGCTAATAAGCAGCCAAATACTAGGAATGTAAAAGATTGTATCGACTCATATGAGGATATGTGTAAGGTATATAATTATTTACTAGAACAGAAGAGATGGAATATCTATCTTTTGTTTGTAATGAATTATAATTTAAATAGACGAGTAGGAGATCTACTTAATACTACATGGAAAGATTTTTTTGATGAAAATTGGAAAATTAGAAAGTTTTGGCAGTTTAAGGAAGGTAAGACTAAAAAGGATAATGAACTAAAAATTAATAAGGCTATTAAAATAGCGTTCAAGATATTTTTTGAAAATGAGACTGCTTTTGAGAAAACTGAAAAAAACTATTACGAACCGATATTTAAACAGCTACACGGAACACATAAGAGGAAGGTAATATCTCAGGAAGGCTACCGGCAGGCTCTTATTAAGGCTGGAAACGATCTTGGACTGGAAAAGAGATTGAGGTCACACGGATTCCGGCGTGGTGCATTTACAAATATGATAGAGTCCCATCCTAATGATCCAAAAGCAAAAACTATTGTGATGGATATTTCAAAACATAGTAGTGAGCAGATGTTGACTCATTATATCGGGGAGTCTGATAAGAATAAGGAAAAATATCTTGACGACCTTGGAAAAGATTTTGAAAAGTATGTTATAAATGGAGAAGAAGTCCCATTCCATAAGAAAGTACCCCAAGTAGTATGTAATACTACTAGGCTTATGGAGAGTATGCGTGACGCAGCTTCATATTTTATGGTCAAAGGCATGGAAATGGCAAATGAGACTGATCCGAAGGTTATATTACAAGTTGTGAATGATTCTATGAAGAAACTAGAAGAGATGCTAGAAGACATAGCAGATTAGAAAGTTATATGATATAATTGAAAAATAGCATATAGAAACAATAATATAAACGAGGGGATTTACACTAATATGTCTAAAATGGTAAAAATTACTCAAGAAGAATTAGAGGATTATAGAAAACTATGCAAAGATAGATTCGAAAAAAGAATATTAACACCGGATGGTCTTAGATTTATTTGTCAGGCTAATCATTATGATCCAGAAGCGATTGGCAAGCAGATGTTGGAAAATATGGCGAATATTTGTAGTGTCAGAGATTGATTTTTCTGAAAGATTGCGAGGTCATTTTACAAAAATGGAGAAACGGGATATAAACTGTATTAAATGTGGCAAATATATTTTGACAGAATAGCAAGATAAATTTGTTGGATATATAAAATGTCTTGCAGGCAGTTACGAAAATGGATATTATGATGGAGAACAAGATGTTTTCTATTGTAAAGAATTTGCTGAAAATATGGGTTGAATGATTGATTTTATATGGGGAAGTATGCTGATGGACAAAAAAGAAATTGATATATTAAATCATTATAAAAATATTATTGAGCAAAAGGAATTTGATGAATATGATATATTAGGTTTTTTGATTTTTATTAGAAGGCATATTGAAAAAGAATATACATATATATCTGAATTTGCTAATTTAATTGCTCACAGAGAACGTGATAAAGCCATAGTAATGAGATGTATTTCATCAGCAATAGACAACCAATATCAAACTAAGAAAGATGGGAAAACTGTAATAGGTTATTTTGGTATGCGATATGAAACATGGGTCAATGAATGGAAAAATTTAGCACGTCAATATAATTTTTCTCTTGATAAAAATATAATAAAAGAGATAACTATATGTGTATTTTCATTGGCGCAATATACAAATTATGATGACAATCATGGACATACAGGACATATTGAATTATTTATGGGCAAAGATAATTCACTTGGACTTATTACAGTTGGTAATAAACCAGAATCTTTATATATTTGCTTTGCAAAGTGTGATAATTTGATGTTTAAAAAAGAATTATCGGCTGGACACTTTAAAGAACCAATTAAAACAGAAAGAATGAATGGTGATTTGAAAATTAAATATATGAATGAGTATATTTTGTGATAAAATTACTAATAAATGCTGGTTTCCGTCAGTAAAAATGGAGAATATGCAAATGAGTAAAATTATAAGCGTCATAGGAATTGTTTTTGTTATGATTGGAACAATATTTAGTTTGTTGTCTGTCTTAGGAACGAAAGTAAAAGAAGTGGGAACGGCAGGAAAAGAAGATAGAAAGCAAAAGGATTTTAAAAAAGATAAAAGAAATGTTATTATAGGTATTATTTTGGGAAGTATCTTACAAATGTTAGGAATATTTATTTAGTATTAAATGCGATATCTGGGGAGATAATAAAATGATACCATGTAAAAGATGTGGTTTGTGTTGTACACTTGAATTATGTTCAAAAGGAAGACGTAAAGACAAAAAGAAAAAAGGTAATTGTAAATATTTGATACAGAATGGATGATGTGCATTGCACATATAATGTATTGACAAAATACTGTGTGAGTAATATAATATTGTAAAGGAAGGAGTTGATATTATGGCAACGGTTAATATAACAATGAGAATGGATGAGGATTTAAAGTCTCAGTTGCAGGAACTTGTATCTAATTTAGGTATGGATATGACAACTTTTTTTACAATATCGGCAAAACAGGCAGTTAGAGAGCAAAGGATTCCGTTCGCCATTTCTATGGATATACCAAATGCAGATACAATCAGAGCCATTGATGATGTAAGACAGGGAAGAAATTTAAGTCGTTCTTTTTCTTCTGTAGAAGAATTGATGGAGGACTTAAATGCTGACGATTAGATATCATATGTCTTTCAAAAAGGATTATAAAAAGGTTATTAAAAGAGGGTATGACATAAAGCTGATGGAAGATATTATTCAAAAGTTGGCGAAGAATGAACAATTACCAGAGAAGAACAAAGATTATCCTCTTAGTGGAAATTATAGCGGATGTAGAGAGTGTCATATTACACCAGATTGGTTATTAATTTATGAAATTGATAACGGAGAGTTAATATTATATCTGACAAGAACAGGAACACATAGTGACTTGTTTTAGGCAGAATAGGAGAAAGGGAAGCATTTGGAGACAAAATCCGGATGCTTTTTATTATAAAAGTTGTAAATGAATTTCTGGTTTCAAGTTATTTGATTAGGAGGTAAAAGAATGAAAAAGAAAAAAATTATTGATCGAGGTAAATTAATTATATTTTTAGTCAGTTTTGTTTTGATAAATATGATAATATATATTATTTGCCTCAAGTGCCCATGTATTCAAGAACACATTAGTCTTTCGGCTGATGCTACAAGAAGTATTACATCAATGCAGATTACAATATCATTAGTTTCTATAACAATAATGATATTGTTTTTTGGAAGTACAAATGAAAGGATTTTAGGTATATCATATAAAAAGATATTTTTTCATGATGATTTTTTTAAATTCTTTAATATAACTAATTGCGTTTTTTTAATGCCGCTTTTAATTTTATGTAGTGTGACATCATCATTGCTTTTGGTCAACCTTAATTATAGTAAAGTGTGTTTGCTTGGAAAAATTGTCTGTGGTGTTTCATTATTTTGTTCCATTTTTCTTTTGTTTGAAATGATTTATTTAGGATTTATTTTAAAATATAAACAATCAAAAATTTATAATAAAATATACGAAGCATTAGAAAGTAAGAAAAAAGAACAAGTATATAATCAAATAATAGAAAAACTGAATGTTTTTCAGACAAAAGAAAGAGAATATCAGCAATACATAATAGAGGAATGCATTATTCTTTCATATATATGTTTAAACATTAGAAAATTTGAAACTAATATTAATGAACAAGAACGCATATTGCAAATAATTATAAATAAAATAAAAGATATGATTAATAAAGATCCCCGTGATAACACTTCTTTACTGTTAAAATTATATAAAGAAGCAGAGAAAATATTTAAAAAGGACAACGCAAAAGATTTATTTTGTTGTAATTTTTTTCATAAATGAAGTGTGGTCGGTCAGACAATACAATCTATAAATATCAATGTGATTACAAACGGTTCTTTGAGACTAAAATTTGCGACAAGGATATATCCAGTATAAATGATGAATACATCTATGAGTTCATATTCAGACTTCTTGAGCGAAAACAAGTGCCATACCGAGCGTTAAAGGGAATGTTTGGGTATATGAATGGCATTTTTAAAAAGGCGATCATAGATAAGATCATAACTGATAATCCATGCAAATATGTTGATTTACCGACCTTCAAACAATTCCGTAAGGAAGATAATGGAAAGACAATCGCTGAGAGGACATTATCAGAAAAAACCGCTTTATTGAGAAAATTGGATTCTTCTTATGATAAAAGACCTAACTACGTTGTTCAATATGCAGTTGAATTGGCAATGTATACTGGTATGAGAGTAGGTGAATCGGCAGCTTATAAAAGGATGAAAGGACGTTATACAGAATTAAAAGTTATTTTAACGTCGTCAAAAGTCAATCTGACCGAGCTGGATATCATAAAGAATAGGTTTGGTATTACAGCTGTTATCAGGGAAAAGATTCCCCTGTCACATCGGTGGCGGGGGATTATGTATTTCAGGCCATTGGAAAATATTACCGACGCAAATCTGCAAAAATCCCTATACATTTCCGCGAAAACATGATATAGTTGATAAAGATTGTTACAAGATGTGATGAATTGTTACATTTTTGTAATAATTGGTACGGAAGAAAAGGAAGAAAAATACGAAAGGGAAATATCCGCTGCTGCGGGTAAAAAGTACAAATGATAAAATTACAAAAGCCATTGTTACATAAACTGGGAAAGCGGGTACTGACCCTCTGCCTTGCGGGGACGCTGGCGCTGGTGCCGGGAATCCGGTCGCAGGCGATCGGCGCAGGCAGCTCCATCGCCAGAGGCATTGACGTATCGAAGCATAATCTGGCGATCGACTGGAGCCAGGTGCCTTCCTCCGGCGTTTCTTTTGCGTTTGTGAAGGCGGGCAGCACCAATTCCGGGATAGACCCTTATTTTGATGCGAATATGAACGGCGCGAAGGCGGCGGGGCTTAGGACGGGTGTTTACTTATATTCCTACGCGGCGAATGCGGAGCAGGCGAGAAACGAGGCGAACCAGCTTCTGCAGTGGATCGGCAATTATACGGTCAGCTATCCGGTGGTCTATGACGTGGAAGCACCCTGCCATAAAAATATGTCGCAGGCGCAGCTGCAGGAGATGATCAATGCTTTTTGCTCTATCATTGAGGCGAACGGCTACTATCCGGTAGTTTATTCCAGCAGGAATATGTTCCGGGATAAGATCGGAAACATCGGTTATGACAAGTGGGTTGCGCAGTATGCGGACGCGCTGGAATATGACGGCGGGGCTGCCTTCTGGCAGAATACCTCCCACGGCAGCGTGGCGGGGATTCCCACCAGAGTGGATATGAATTATCAGTTTAAGGATTATTCTTCGATCATCATAGCGGATGGCTTTGCGACGCGGGGAGAGCATACCGTATTTTACGCGGGCTACCGGATGCAGCGGAACTGCTGGGTAGGCTGGGAGGATAAAAAGTACCATCTGGATGAAAACGGCTTTGTGCAGAAGGGCTGCTGGTTTGAGGATGAGACGGGCAGATATTTCCTGGCGACAAAGGACGGTCATGCGCTCAGGGAAGATGTGACGATCCAGGGGCAGGACTACTACTTTGACGAAAATGCGGTTATGATGAGAGGGCTTGTGACCAGACCGGACGGCAATGTCTATTATTATGATCCGGCGACGGGAGCTTTGCAGAGAAATGTGACTGTGACGGTGGACGGTGTGAATTACACGGTGAACGGCAAGGGCGTCGCGGCGGTGCAGGAAGCGCCCGCAGAGGAGGCGCAGCCGGCGGCGGAAGCAGCGCAGTAATACGGAAAAATATTGGAAAACAAAAAGGGCGTCGGCGGAAACCGGCGTTCTTTTCATGCGTCTTCGAGGCAGACGAAACCGACAGCGCTTCCTTGATGAATCCGTGATTATATGCTATGATGGATAAACAGGAGGCGGTTATGGATTGTAAAGAAGCGGAAAAGAAAATACCGTTCTTTCTGGATGACGAGCTGGACGGGAGAGAGCTTGCGGAGTTTGTGGAGCATATCGAGGAATGTCCGGACTGTAAGGAGGAGCTGTCCATCCAGTTTCTGGTAACGGAAGGTATGGAGCGGCTGGAACAGGGTAATAATTTTAATCTGCAGGAGGCGCTGCTTCTGAAGCTGGGGGACGCGGGCGACAAGATCCGGTTAAATCGCCTTCTCAGGGATATTTTGTTATGCCTGGAGACCGCAGTTGCGGCGGTGATCATTGCCGCGCTGATCATTGTAACGGTATAGATAGTAATAAGCAGAACGGAGAGACGGAAAAATACATGGCGCAGAAATTGGTATTGATAGACGGGCACAGTATATTAAATAGGGCTTTTTATGGGGTGCCGGACTTAAGCAACAGCCAGGGGCTGCACACGAATGCGGTGTATGGTTTTCTGAATATCATGTTTAAGATTCTGGAAGAGGAGCAGGCGGATTATCTGGCGGTAGCTTTTGACGTGCACGCGCCCACCTTCCGGCATGAGATTTATCAAGCGTATAAGGGAACCAGAAAGCCCATGCCGATGGAGTTGCGGGAACAGGTGCCGGTGATGAAGCAGATGCTAAAGGCGATGGGAATCTGCGTGGTAGAGCAGGCAGGCTTAGAGGCGGACGATATCCTGGGGGCAATCGCAAAACGGGGCGAGCGGGAGGGCTTTGAAGTTTCCCTTGTGTCGGGCGACAGGGATCTTCTGCAGGTGGCGACAGACCATATCCGCATCCGCATTCCGAAGACGAAGGGCGGCCGGACAGAGGTCGAGGATTACTATGCAAAGGACGTCGAGGCAGCCTATCGGGTAACGCCTCTGCAGTTTATTGACTTAAAGGCGCTAATGGGGGATACGGCGGACAATATTCCCGGCGTGCCAAAGGTCGGCGAGAAAACGGCGGCGGAGCTGATGGTGACCTATGGCTCGCTGGAAAATATCTATGCCCATGTGGAGGAAATCTCGAAAAAGTCGATCCGGGAGTCCCTGATCGCACACAGAGACCTGGCGGATTTGAGCAAGACGCTTGCCACGATCAATGTGGAGGCGGAGATTGCGTTTTCCTTTGAAGGGGCAAAGATCGGGGATTTTTATACGCAGGAAGCCTATGTGCTCTGTAAGCAGCTGGGGTTTAAAAATATGCTGTCACGTTTTTCGGAGGAGGCGGCAGTGGTAAACAGCCAGGCGGAAGCCTTTCGCACGATAACGGAGTTTTCCGAAGCGGCGGCGCTGTTTCAAACCTGCAGGGTGCGGGGAGAGAAAGCGGCGGGTGCGTATGAGATCGGGCTTTCGGTCTTTCGTGACGCTGGGGCAGACGGCTGTATGGGCATTGCGCTGGCACTGTCAAAACAGGAGGTTGTTTTTATCCCCTGTCAGGGCAGGGTGACGGCGGCTTATCTGCGGGATCAGCTGACAGCTTTGAATCAGGGAGAGTTATGTAAACTAATCACTTTTGGGATGAAGGAAATATACGGGACGATAGAAGAGGCGGAAAGCGGCGATATGTGGCGGACGGCGGAAGGCATGCAGGACGTATTGCGCCCTTATCGGCAGAGACGCTACTTTGATATTCTGATCGCGGCATATCTGGTCAATCCCTTAAAGAACGATTATCAGACGGAAGATATCGCGGAGGAGTATCTGTCGCTTACGATTCCCGGTCGGACGCAGATCTGTGGGAAAGGCACCTGCGCGGCGGCTTATGAGAAGAATCCGGCAGCGTTTGCGGAATATGCCTGCTATCAGGCATATGTGTGTCTGGCGGCAGCGCCCCTGCTGCGGGAAAAGCTTGCAGAGCAGGGGATGGCAGAGCTGTTTTATGAGATTGAAATGCCGCTGTCCAGAGTGCTGTGCGATATGGAGCGTTACGGGGTGCTGGTGAAACCGGCGCAGTTAAAGGCTTACGGAGAGGCGCTGACCGGCAGGATCGCAGAATTAGAGCAGGCGATTTATCAGCAGGCAGGCAGCGAGTTTAATATCAATTCGCCCAAACAGCTGGGAGAGATCCTTTTTGCGCGCATGGGCATACAGGGCGGGAAAAAGACAAAGACAGGGTATTCCACGGCGGCGGACGTGTTGGAGAAGCTGGCGCCGGATTATCCGATTGTATCCGATATTTTAGAGTACAGGGGGCTGGCAAAATTAAAGTCCACTTATGCGGAAGGGCTTTCTGCCTGTATCGCGCAGGACGGCAGGATCCATTCGACCTTTAACCAGACGATTACGGCGACAGGGCGTATCAGTTCCACGGAGCCGAATCTGCAGAATATTCCCATGCGTATGGAGCTGGGGAGGCAGATCCGTAAGGTATTTGTTCCCCGGGAGGGCTGTCTTTTTATGGATGCGGATTACTCGCAGATCGAGCTGCGGATTCTGGCGCATATGTCCGATGACCAACAGCTGATCGAGGCTTACCAGATGGAGGAGGATATTCACCGGATCACCGCCGCAAAGGTCTTCCATACGCCTTTCGAGGAAGTGACTGATTTACAGAGGCGCAATGCTAAGGCGGTCAATTTCGGCATTGTCTATGGGATCAGTTCTTTCGGGCTCAGCCAGGATTTAAGTATTTCCAAAAAGGAGGCGGCGGATTATATCGAACAGTATTTTGAAACCTATCCCGGCGTGAAGCGTTTTCTGGACCATATGGTGGCGGAGGCGAAGGAGCAGGGCTATGTGACTACCATGTATGGACGCAGGAGACCGATTCCTGAGCTGTCCTCCAATAACTTCATGCAGCGTTCTTTCGGGGAGCGGGTGGCGATGAATTCCCCGATTCAGGGGACTGCCGCGGATATCATGAAGATCGCCATGATCCGGGTGTGGGAGCAGCTGCACAGACAAAATCTGAAATCGCGTCTGCTCTTACAGGTGCATGATGAACTTTTGATTGAGACGGATCAGGAAGAGGAAGAGCAGGTAAGGAAAATCCTCACGGAGCAGATGCAGCAGGCGGCGGCGTTGTCGGTGCGGCTGGAGATCGACCTGCATACGGGGACGGACTGGTACGGGGCGAAGTGAGAAAGGGAGAAATAGGGATATGCGTCGTTATAAAATAACAGTGGTTACGAATTATGTAGGTGGGCGCAGACAATGAAGGCAATAGGTATCACAGGCGGCGTGGGGGCGGGAAAGTCGGCGATCCTGGCGCATCTTGCAGGGACATATAACTGCCGCGTCGTGATAGCGGACCGGCTGGCGCACCAGCTGGAGGAGCCGGGTGGCGCATGCTTCGAACCGCTTCTTGCCCTGCTGGGAGAGAAGGTTCTTGCCGCAGACGGCAGGATTGATAAACAGAAGATGGCGGCGGCAATCTTTGCAGATGAGACGGTTTTACAGAAGGTCAATGCGACCGTACATCCGGCGGTGAAGGAAGCAATCTTGCAGGAAATCGAAAAGGAGAGGGCGGCAGGCAGCCTGGATTATCTTTTTGTCGAGGCGGCGCTTCTGATCGAAGAGGGCTATGCGGACATTCTGGACGAGCTGTGGTATATCCATGCGGAAGGAAATGTCAGACGGCGGAGGCTGCGGGATAGCCGGGGCTATCCGGAGGAGAAAATAGATTCCATTATGAAAAGCCAGCTTGCGGAAGCGGATTTTCGGAAGTTTTGCGATGTAGTGATAGAAAATAACGCAGGATTAGAAAGTGTATATGCACAAATAGAGAAAGAATTGAGGGAAAACCAGTGGCAGAAGCAATGAAATTTCCGGGACAATTGGTATTCGGTCTGGATATCGGGACAAGAAGTATCGTAGGAACGGTGGGCTACCGCACAGGCGGTAAATTCCACGTGGTTACGCAGAGCATCAGGGAGCACCAGACGCGCGCGATGCTGGACGGGCAGATCCATGATATTTACAAGGTAGGCGCGACCATTAAGGAGGTCAAGGCGGAGCTGGAGGAACGGATCGGCAGGACGCTTAAGGACGTCTGTATCGCGGCGGCGGGACGTGTCCTGCAGACGGTGACGATCCGGGTGGACCAGGAGCTGGAGAGCGACAGGGAGGTGACAGGGGAGGATATTTATGCCTTGGATTCTCTCGGCGTGGAGAGGGCTTACGCAGAGTTTTTGGAAAAGAACGATCTGGATCTGAAGTTCTACTGCGTAGGATATTCGGTAGTACGTTATTATATGAATGGTTACACGATAGGAAACCTGGAAGGGCACAAAGCGAAAAATATTGGCGAGGATATCATTGCGACCTTCCTGCCGGAAGATGTGGTTGACGGGCTTTACAAGGCGGTAGGCGTCGCGGGGCTGGAAGTCGTGAACC
The DNA here is from genome assembly GCA_023663915.1 of Eubacterium sp. The sequence goes on from JAMPGN010000006.1 coordinate 15,615, forward strand.
TCACGCTGGAGCCGATCGCGGCGATCCAGGTGGCGATTCCGGAAATGTACCGTATGCTGAATATTGCGCTGGTGGATGTGGGCGCGGGCACTTCCGATATTTCCGTGACAAAAGACGGCAGCATCATCGCTTACGGCATGATCCCGATTGCAGGCGATTCTCTGACAGAAGTGGTGGCAAAGCACTGTCTGGTGGATTTTGCCACGGCGGAGCAGATCAAGCGGGAGACCGGCGTAAAGGATGAGATTGCATACAAAGATATCATGGGACTGAAACAGACGATCACCACCGAGGAGGTGGGGCGTGTGGCGGCGGAAGTCATCGACAATATGACCGGACAGGTGGCGGATAAGATCAAAGAGTTAAACGGCGGCAAGCCGGTCAGTGCAGTGTTTGTGGTGGGCGGCGGCGGCAAGCTGCCGGGCTATACGCAGGCGCTGGCGGGGAAGCTGGACATCCAGGCGGAGCGCGTGGCGGTCCGGGGAGAAGAGGTTATGCAGGGCATCGAGTTTCTGGAGGCGGATGCAAAAAAAGATTCGCTGATGGTGACGCCGATTGGCATCTGTTTAAGCTTCTATGAGCAGAGCAATAACTTTATCTTTGTCTACTTCAATGACCAGCGGGTAAAGATTTACGATAATAATAAGGCGGCTGTGGTAGACGCCGCCATGCAGGCAGAGTTTGCAAGCGAAGGTCTGTTCCCCAAGCGGGGGCCGGAGTTAAATTATACGGTCAACGGGAAGCCGCGCATTGCCAGAGGCACATTCGGGGAGGCGGCGCAGATTACGGTAAACGGCAATGAGGCGGATATTTATACGCTGATCCATGCCAACGACCAGATTCATGTGACGGAGTCCACCGCCGGGGAGGCGGCGCAGCTTACATTGGGACAGCTGCCGGAGTTCGGCTCAAAGATGTGGGTCGAGGTCAATGACAAAAAGGTGGACCTGCCGAAGTTTGCCAGCGTGAACGGCGAGCTGCAGTCCGAGTATTACGAGATCCAGCCAAATGATGAGATTGAGATCCTGGGCTATTATACGGTGCGCCAGATTTCGGAGTTTATGGATGTGGATATCGACTGGGATATGAATATCTATGTCAATAACCGGATCGCGGATATGGATACAAAAGTTTATGAGAATTTCTCAGTGATCTGGACGCTGGAAGAGCTGCAGCTATCCGATGTAGAGTTCTATGAGCAGGCACAGCGGGAAGAGCGGACGGCGGACGGGGACAGACCGGCAGGAACGGCAGGCTTTACTATGGCGTCCCAGCCAAAGACGGCGGAGGATATCAAAGCGGGAGCGGCAGATGGGGAGGCTGAAAATGCCGGAAAGACAGCCGGCTCGGAAGCGGCTGAGGGTGATACGGCGCAGAACGCGGAAGCGGCGCAGCCGGAGGAAGAGGTGCGTGCAAAAGGCGGCGCCAGAATCGTGATGGGTCCGGGCGTCAGACGCGCCGAGGAAGAGGCGAAGGCAAAGGAGAAAGCCAGGGAGGCAGCGGCGGCGAAGGCAAAGGAAGAGGAAGACAGGAGAAAGGCGGAGCTTTTGCATAAGACTGAGCCGGTTGCCATCAACGTGACAGTCAATGGGGAGCAGATCAAACTTACCGGCAAGAAGAGCTATGTATTTGTAGATGTTTTTGAGCATATCGACTTCGATCTGTCCAAGCCGCAGGGAAGCGGTATCGTGACCAGCTTAAACGGGCGGGACGCACAGTATATGGAAAATATACGGAGCGGCGATGTGATCGAGATTTACTGGAAGGAATAGTGTGAGAAGTAATTCTAATCGCTTGCAGCAAGGGCTGCTTCGCGAAGAATTACTAAATCTCACACTGGAGAATGCCCAAAATATGGGCATTCTCCGCACTAAAGTGATAGAAAGCGATTTACATAACTATGAGACTATGCAGTATTGCCAGCGGCAGCAGTGGAAACTGTGTCTATGTTGGCAGCGATACCACACATCTGTTGATGGATGTAGGGATCAGTGGAAAACGGACGGAAGCGGGTTTACAGGAGTTGGGACTGACCATGCGGGATATTGACGGCATCTGTATCACCCATGAACATGCGGACCACATTAGCGGGCTGGGCGTGTTATCCAGAAAATACGGGATACCGGTTTATGCGACCAGAGGTACGGCGGAGGCTATCCTGCAGAATCCTTCTGTGGGGGAGATCGACGAATCGCTGTTTCAGATTGTGGCTCCGGATGAGCGCTGTGTGATCAAGGACATTTCCCTTTATCCCATGCGCACCTCCCACGACGCTGCGGATCCGGTGGCGTACCGGATTGACCATGATGGTCAAAGAATCGGGCTGATCACGGATCTGGGCTGTTATAACGATTATACGGTGGAGTGCCTGCGAAATCTGGATCTTTTGTATCTGGAGGCAAACCATGATGTACATATGCTGCAGGTGGGTCCCTATCCTTATTATCTGAAACAGCGGATTTTGGGGGAGAGAGGGCATCTGTCCAATGAGGCGGCGGGGAAGCTTTTAAGCCGCCTTCTGCACGATGGGATGCAGGCAATCGTGCTGGGGCACTTGAGCAAGGAGAATAATCTGCCGGAGCTGGCTTATGAGTCGGTGCGGGTGGAGGTTACCATGTCGGATACCAAATATAACGGCAATGATTTTCCTGTGTATGTAGCGAAGCGGGACGTGGTGTCGGACGTGATTGAGGTAAAGTAGAGGCTGTCAGTCACGGCGAGCGGAAAGAAGCGTTTATTCCATTTCATCCATAAATTTATTGTCCCAAATGGTTTCTTCAATGGCTCTTAAACATTCATCCATATGATTTTTGATTTCTTCTCCCCAGAAATGTATCACCGTGTAACCAAGAAAGAGGAGTTTTTTATCGTTTTCCCAATCACGTTTACGGTTCCGTTCGATTTTCTTAATCCAGTAGTTTGGATTTTTGCCCTTTTCGAGCCGAAGTTTTAAGATTTCCCAATCTTTTCCATGAAAAAACTCACCATCGCAGAAAATGGCAATTTTATATTTCGTTATTACGATATCAGGAGAGCCGGGTAAAGCTTTGTAATTTTTTCGGTAACGGTATCCTTTTTGCCATAATGCTTTGCGGAGCAGTAATTCTATGGAGGTATCATGGCTGTGTATTTTGCCCATGTTTTTGGATATAACTGCTGGATCTCTTTGCATATAGATTCATCCCTTTCATGCCTGGCGCATATTTCATTACAGGCATATTCTAGCAGAACAGGGGATGGATAGCAAGAAAAAAGAGGATTACAAAGAGGAGGAAATCTAACGATATAGTGAGGAACGGCTTGCGGAGGATATCCAAGTGTGGTAAGATAGGAAACAGATCATTTCCGGGAGGATGAATATATATGGCGATTTGTTATGACAGATTATGGAAATTGTTGATTGATAAAAAAATGAACCGCACAGAGTTGAAGGAAGCATCGGGAATCAGTTTTAACGTGTTGGCAAGATTGGGTAAAAACGAACCTGTTTCTTTTGAAACAATCGAGAAGATATGTTTTACGCTAAAGTGTAATATAGAAGATGTGGTTGAAATACAGAGGGATGATTCTGTGAAGAACCGTCAGCAAGTCTATTCAACGATTGAATTATTTGCCGGAGCAGGGGGGCTTGCCCTGGGTATTGAAAAAGCCGGGTTTGACACGCTGGGGCTTATTGAGTTCGATCAAGATGCTGCGAACAGCCTGAAAATAAACCGACCGGCCTGGCGGGTTATAAATGACGATATTGCGAATATTTCCTGTTTGAATTTGGAAGAATATTTTAGTATAAGGAGAGGTGAATTGGATTTGTTGTCCGGGGGCGCGCCCTGCCAGGCTTTTTCTTATGCCGGAAAGCGTCTTGGTTTGGAGGATGCGAGAGGGACATTGTTTTATCATTATGCTATCTTTTTGCAAAAATTACAGCCTAAAATGTTTCTATTTGAGAATGTACGTGGTTTGCTGACGCATGATAAAGGAAGAACCTATGCAACGATTAGCCGTATTTTTGAACAGGCTGGATATACAATTCAGAAAAAGGTTTTGAACGCATGGGACTTTGGAGTACCGCAGAAGAGAGAACGTTTAATTACAATAGGAATCAGAAATGATCTGGCTGATAAAATTACATATCAATTTCCCAAAGAACACGATTATAAACCCGTTTTGCGGGATATACTATTGGATTGCCCGGATGGACCGGGAGTTCCATACGGGGAGAATAAGAGGAAAATATTCGAACTTGTACCACCGGGGGGATATTGGAGGGACATTGACCCGAAGATAGCAAAGGAATATATGAAAAGCTGCTGGGATATGGGAGGAGGAAGAACCGGAATATTAAGAAGAATGAGTTTAGATGAACCATCTCTGGCAGTTTTGACTTCTCCGTCCCAAAAGCAGACAGAAAGATGCCATCCGATAGAGGCAAGACCCTTTAATGTGCGCGAGAATGCGAGATGCCAGACATTCCCGGATGAGTGGCAGTTCTGTGGAAATGTGCAGTCTCAATACAAACAGGTAGGTAATGCTGTTCCAGTAAATTTGGCATACGAAATTGCGCTGGAAATATATAAATCGTTGGAGGAATTAAAATAATGGCTTGGAATCTGAATTTTATATCTGAAGAAGAGTTTAGAAATCATGTCCGTGCGACAATCATGAAATATGGGGAAAAATTAGAGTCATATGACTTAAAAAGGTTTAACAGTAATTTGATTGACCCGATCAAGCTGCTTTTTGATAAATCTGTTTATCAGACAAGCTGGGAGGAAATTGTGAATAATGAAATTTTCCGACAGAGGGATAAATCGAATAATAACGATATAGGATATTTTCATCAGAATATATTCTCTTTTTTCAAAGGATGTGAAGTGCCCCAGGCAGGGTGGGATGTGATTTACAAAAATCCTAAAGGGATACAGATGCCAGATGGAGATGTGGTTCATACTTTGTATGTGGAAATGAAAAATAAACATAATACTATGAACTCTGCTTCTTCTGCGAAAACATATATTAAAATGCAGGGACAAATCCTTGAAGATGATGACTGCGCCTGCTTTTTGGTAGAAGCGATTGCAAAGAGATCTCAAAATATAAAGTGGACAACAAGGGTTGATGGAAAGAATGTACAGCATAGGTTAATACGCCGCGTCAGCATGGATCAGTTTTATGCAATGATTACCGGTGAGGAAGATGCCTTTTATAAGATGTGTATGGTACTTCCTGAAATCATTCATTCAGTTGTAAATGAAAAAGGGAGTGTTTCCGTTCCCCATGATACAGCAACACAAGAATTGAGAAACGCTGCCATGTTATATAGCGGATATGCGGAAGATTTGGCAATGGCAATGGCGGTGTATATGTTGGGCTTTCCTACATATATCGGGTTTGGAGACCAGGCAGAACGTAAATTGCCTGAAACAAATGGTGGAATGCTTAAGCGTATTTATACATATGCAAAAGGAATGGCTTCGGCTGAAGATCACATAAAAGACAAAAATACCAGATGACAGCTTTTATACAGAAGAATACAATAGAAAAGAGCAGGATCATGAAACGGAAAACGATACTATATATGACAGCGGCTGCCGCGGCCATATTGTTTTTAGGCGGCTGTGGAAAAGAAGCCGGGGAACAGGAAACGAAGGAGGAAGAAACGACAGAGGCGGATGCAGGGCAGGATATTACGGAGCTGGCAGCTGAGATGGAAGATGGACTGTCGGCAGGAGCCGGGGAAAAGCCAGCGGCGGGCGGCGCGGATGCACTTAGCCCGGAAGAGGAAGCCTTGCAGGAAAGGTTCGGGGAGGACTGTATCACTTCACAGACCTTTGCGGTGACGTTAGACGGCTTCGAAGGGGAGGTCTGGTTTGTGCCTTTTGCACCCTCTGCGGAAGTTCCCGAATTTCGGGTACAGCTGATGCAGGAAGGGAGAATCCTGACAGAACTTCGCCCGCATGAGGTGACGCAGGAGAGGGGGCTTACCTTTACCAGTCTTGACGCCGTCTCCTTCTGGGATGTGAATTTTGACGGCTGTACGGATATCGTGATGGTCGCGGCTTATGGCGATACGCAGCTTGCCTCTGTGTACTATGGTGATTATGGGAAAAATGAAGGCAGTGAATCCGGGACGCTTTATTATACGTGGAATCTGCCACTCTCTGACAGCATAACCGCGCAGGCGTCGCCCTTAACGATTCCCGGCATCCGCGGTCTTTTGTCGGGAGGGAAAAGGAACGGGGAATTTGCAAGCTGTGCGGAAGCTTATGAGGCGGTGGTCAATCTGTCGATTCTGGCGCAGGGGGAAGAGCCGTATGAAGATTATCAGTATGATCTGATCTATGTGGATGAAGATGAGGTTCCGGAGCTGGTGACAGGGCAGAATTGGTATTATGTAAACCTATATACTTATGCGGACGGCACAGTGTATACGCTGATGGACGACTGGGGATACGGTGCGATGGGAAATGCCGGCTATGAGTATGCGCCGGGGGACAACAGCATCCGGAATGATAACGCGGATTATGCCGGCGCCATTATGGATACGACTTATATGCGTATCAATGACCAGCATGAGATTGAGACAACGGCGTGGGTTGAAACTTATAATTTTGTGGATGCGAACGGAAACGGTCTGCCGGATGAGGGAGAAGACCTGGAGGAAGGCGCGGGGAAATCCCTGATAAACGGCAAAGAGGCGTCGGATGAGGAGCTGGCGGCGTTCTATCCGAAATACGATATGGGAAACTATCAGATGATTATCGGGACAAAGACGGCGGAGGAAGTGCGCAGGGCGCTGCTGGAGCTAAAATGAGGAGGAGCATATGAAAAAAACAATTATCACAGTGGTAGGAAAGGATACGGTGGGCATCATCGCCAGAGTCTGTACGTATCTTGCGGACAATCAGATCAATATTCTGGATATTTCCCAGACGATCGTGCAGGGCTTTTTTAACATGATGATGATCGTGGACATGAACCTGACGGACAAGGCGTTCGGGCAGGTGGTGGATGAACTGGCAAAGCTGGGGCAGGAGATCGGCGTGGATATCAAGTGCCAGAAGGAAGAAATCTTCGACCAGATGCACCGGATCTAGGGGCACGGGTTTGCGAGTTTAGGAAAGAGGGATTACGATTATGATAAATTTATTCGAAGTGGCGGAAACCAACGAGATGATCGCCAGGGAAAATCTGGATGTGCGGACCATTACGCTTGGCATCAGCCTTTTGGACTGTATCGACGGCGATCTGGCAAAGGTCAATGCGCGTGTTTATGAAAAGATTACCTCGACGGCAAAAAATCTGGTCAGGACGGGAGAGGAGATTGAGAAGGAGTTTGGCATTCCCATTGTGAACAAGCGTATTTCGGTGACGCCGATAGCGCTTGTGGGCGGCGCTGCCTGCAAAAGCAGCGGGGAATTTGTGACACTGGCACAGACCATGGACCGGGCGGCGAAGGAGGTTGGCGTCAATCTGATCGGCGGCTATTCGGCGCTTGTCTCCAAGGGGATGACGAAGGCGGATGAACTTTTGATCCGTTCGATTCCGGAAGCCCTGCATACGACGGAGCGGGTATGCAGCTCTGTGAATCTGGGTTCTACCAGGATGGGGATCAACATGGATGCAGTGCGCCTGATGGGCGATATTATCAAAGAGACAGCCCTGATCAGCAAAGACCAGGACAGCGCCGACTGCATGAAGCTGGTAGTGTTCTGCAATGCGCCGGACGACAATCCCTTTATGGCGGGGGCGTTCCATGGCGTGACGGAAGCCGATGCGGTCGTCAATGTGGGCGTTAGTGGTCCCGGCGTGGTCAAGACCGCCTTGCAGAAGGTGCGGGGTGAGAATTTCGAGGTGCTCTGCGAGACCATTAAAAAGACTGCCTTTAAGGTGACGAGAGTAGGACAGCTGGTGGCGCAGGAGGCGTCGCGGATGCTGGGGATTCCCTTCGGGATTGTGGATCTGTCGCTTGCGCCCACGCCGGCGGTCGGTGACAGCGTGGCGGATATCTTATGCGAGATCGGGCTGGAATATGCGGGCGCGCCGGGGACGACGGCAGCGCTGGCGCTCTTAAACGATCAGGTGAAAAAGGGAGGCGTGATGGCGTCCTCCTATGTGGGGGGCTTAAGCGGCGCGTTTATTCCGGTCAGCGAGGATCAGGGGATGATCGACGCCGTTGCGGCGGGCGCGCTCACCCTGGAAAAGCTGGAGGCGATGACCTGTGTCTGCTCCGTGGGGCTGGATATGCTGGCGGTTCCGGGCGATACGCCGAATACCACGATTGCGGGCATTATTGCGGATGAGATGGCGATCGGCATGGTGAACCAGAAGACGACTGCGGTGCGCATCATCCCGGCGGTCGGCAAGGGCGTGGGAGAGCAGGTGGAGTTCGGCGGGCTCTTCGGCTATGCGCCGGTGATGCCGGTGAACGGCTTTTCCTGTGAGGCGTTTGTGAACCGCGGGGGGAGGATCCCCGCGCCGATCCATAGTTTTAAGAACTGAAAAGGTTTGGGCATATCATGTGAAAGCAGGCATTTGATTTGAAATGTTTGCTTTTATTTGTGTTAATGTTTTATTCATATATTGATAATAGGGATTGCTCAATATATAATATAATAAGTTATAGAAAGAAACATAAATGGAGAGAAAAATGACAGATATTAAGCAAATTGACGCAATGTGGGACGACTCACCGATTGACGTATCAGCGGAAGTAAATTTTATATGGTCTATTGCAAACAAATTAAGAGGACCATATCAGAGTGATAAATATAAAGATGTCATTATCCCAATGGTTATTATCAGGAGATTTGAGTGTGCATTGGCAGGCACAAAAGCTGCTGTTGTGGAGCAGTTTAAAAAGATGCCGTCATATCCTGCAAAGGCGATGTATAAGATTTCTGGTTATCAATTTTACAACACCAGTGAATTTACACTGGCGGAGCTTTTGAATGACGCCGACCATCTGGCAGCCAATTTCAAAAATTATATTGGAGGGTTCTCTGCCAACATTCAGGATATCATCAGGAATCTTGAATTTGATAAACAGATAGATAAGATGGACAAGCATAACAGGCTGCTTTCCGTTATTAAGGCGTTCAGCGAGATAGATTTAGACCCTGTGACTGTAGATAACATGAAGATGGGATATATCTTTGAAGAACTTATCAGGAAGTTTTCAGAAAATGCTGAAGCAGGCGACCACTATACAGGCAGGGACATTATCAAGGTCATGGTTTCTATCATTCTTGCCGAGGGGTGTGATGATATTTTTGACGATGGCAAAATCATTACAATCCTTGACCAAGCCGCAGGAACAGGCGGAATGTTATCTACGGCAAATAATTATATCAAGCGTTTTAACCCGACAGCAGATATCAGACTGTTTTCGCAGGAAGTGAATCCAGAGAGTTATGCGATGTGCCTTGCTGAAATGCTTATCCGTGGACAGAACGCAGAGAATATCAGGCTTCAGGACACAATGCAGGCTGATTGCTTTATGGATACCAAAATGAGATTTATCCTTGAAAATCCCCCGTTTGGTCAGGCGTGGGGCGGAAAAGATGCACCAGAGGGAGATGAAGAAGCTGTCAAGGCGGAAGCATTAAAGGGAGATAGTGGACGTTTCCCTGCTGGAACGCCTGGCTCTGGCGATATGCAGTTATTGTTTATCCAATCGGCTATCAATAAATTAGACGATAACTGTGGACGCGCGGCAATCATCGAAAACGGCTCGCCGTTATTCAGCGGCGGTACTTCTTCTGGGGAATCGCAGATAAGGAGATGGTTGCTTGAAAATGATTATCTGGAAGCGATTATCCAGTTGCCGACAGATATGTTTTATAACACTGGCATTGCTACATATATCTGGGTTCTTTCCAAAAATAAGCGAGTAGAGAGAAAGGGGAAAGTTCAGCTTATTGACGCGTCATCCTTTAAACATGCACTCAGGAAGTCTTTAGGCAATAAAAGAAATGAGATTACACCAGAAGACAGAGTGACGATTACCAAACTTTATGCAGACTTTACGGAAAATGAATACTGTAAGATTTATAACAATACAGAGTTTATCTATCGTGAGTATGCCGTGATGCAGCCGCTCCAAAGAAGCTATGCAGTTACAAGAGACAGGATTGATGCAATGCTGTCAAGCGGAGCATTGTCATTCCTATATGACGAAGCAAAGGTTGAGGAACTGGAAAATGCAGAAGAAATCAGCGGCAAGGATAAAGCAAAGCTAGAAAATTACAAAAAGAATAAACCTGTTTATGATTCCATTATTGATTCATTAAATGAGTCTGTTTCTGATACTGTATATAAGAATCCAGAATCTTTTATGCCTGTTATCACCAAACTTCTGGCAGGGTGTATTGATGATACAAAAGCATTAAAGAAGATAATGGATAAAGTTGTGGATGGTCTTTCTGTTATGGACAAGAGCGCGGATATCCAGAAAGACAAAAATGGAAATATCCTTTATGATACGGCGACAAAAGATACAGAGATTGTACCTTATGAAGTAAATATTGATGATTATATGGCAAAAGAAGTTCTGCCGCATGTGCCTGATGCGAAATGGTTCTTTGAGGAGAATTTAGGCGCAAAGAATCCTGTGATAAAAACAGGTGCGGAGATTCCTTTTACCAGATATTTCTATAAATATCAGCAGCCAGAGAGCAGTAAGGTTTTGGAGCAGAAGTTTCTTGACCTTGAAAAGTCAGTGAATGAAAGAATTGCTAAACTTTTCGGGGAGGGTTGATGATGGCTAGGGAAATGAAAGATAGTGGTAGCGAATGGCTTGGTTTAATTCCTAATGAATGGGAATGCATCAAGGGAAAATATATATTTATCCAACGAAGCGAAAAAGGAAACAAAATTTGTTTAGAATTATTATCTCCAACTCAAAAATTTGGAGTAATTCCACAAAAATTATATGATGAACTAACAACTAATAGTGCTGTAAAAGTTCAAGAAAATACAAATCTTGAACAATTCAAAACAATACACAAAGGTGATTATTGCATTAGCTTAAGAAGTTTTCAGGGTGGTTTTGAATATTCATGTTATGAAGGTGTAGTTTCTCCCGCTTATCAAGTATTTTATCCAGTAAAAAATATTTGTAGAGAGTATTACAAATATTTATTTAAGGACAAAAATTTTATTGATAAAATGAACTCTTATACTATGAGTTTAAGAGATGGTAAGAATATTGCTTTTAATGATTTCGGCAATACCTATATTCCAGTTCCGCCGATAGAATCCCAAGAAAAAATTGCAGATTTTCTTGATAAAAAATGTGCGGAAATAGATACACTTTTATCAGATATACAGGCACAAATTGATATTTTGGAAAATTATAAAAAATCTATCATCACAGAAGCGGTGACAAAAGGCTTGAATCCTAATATAGAAATGAAAGATAGTGGGATTGAATGGATTGGCGAAATACCAAAAGATTGGGATGTCATCAAAATTGGTCAATTATTTTCTGCTAGAAATGAACGCAACTACTTAGCGGAAGATAAAGTTCAACTCTTATCACTGTATACTGAAATAGGTGTTTTCCCACAAGGGGAACATACAACTGCGAGTGGTAATCATGCAAAAACAGTAGAAGGCTATAAGATTGTAAAAAAGAATGACATTGTAGTGAATATAATATTAGCGTGGATGGGAGCTATTGGTGTTTCAGATTATGATGGAGTAACAAGTCCGGCATATGATGTATATAGCCCCAATTTACACAAAGCAATTCCTCATTATTTTCATTATGTTTTTAGGACATCTGGTATAGCTGGAGAATGTTATAAATATGGTAAGGGAATTATGATGATGAGGTGGAGAACTTACTCTCAGGAATTTAAGCAAATCAAAGTTCCTTTTCCTGATATTGAGCAACAGCAAATAATTGCAGACTATCTTGATAAAAAATGTGTAGAGATTGATATTGCAATAGATGAAAAGAAACAGCAATTAGATATTCTTGAACAATATAAAAAATCTCTGATTTATGAATATGTAACAGGGAAAAAGGAGGTCTCAGAAAAAAATGAATAATATACTAACAGAAAAAGAATACCAGCATTTCATCATGGACTATCTGGAAGAAAAGAATGGATATGCCATCAGAAAAGGCAGTGATTTTGACCGCTCATATGCAATGGACAAAGAAATGCTGTTTCAGTTCCTGAATGATACGCAGCCTGATGAAATGGACGCTCTCAGAAAAATATATAAAGATGATTTAGAAGAAACATTTATAAATTTCCTCAACATGGAGATTACCAAAAAGCACAGCAGTGTCCTTGAAGTGCTGAAACATGGGATAGAGATTGCCAACATCTCTATTACCTTGATGTATACGAAGCCTGCCACAGACTTTAATAAAGACCTTGTAACAAAATACCAGAAGAATATCTTTTCTGTCATGGAAGAAGTATGGGCAAGCGATGAAGAGAGGATTGACCTTGTTATTTTCCTGAACGGCATCGTGATTATGACTTTTGAGTTGAAATGCAATGCCGCAGGACAGTCTTATGAGGATGCCATCTATCAGTACAGGGAGGACAGGAACCCACAGACAAGATTATTCCTGTTTAAAGCAGGCGCATTTGTCAATTTTGCTATGGATTTAGAACAGGTCTATATGACGACTAAACTAGATGAAGAATCCACGTTTTTCCTGCCGTTTAATATGGGTAACGGAGAGGGAATCAGCGCAGGCGCAGGCAATCCCATCTATGAGGATAAATACAGTGTTTCCTATATGTGGGAAGAAATTCTGGCAAAAGATTCTGTCCTGGAACTTATCAGCAAGTTTGTATTTCTGGAAGTCAAAGAAGAAACAGACGAAGCAACGGGCAAGAAGAAAGTAAAAGAAAACATCATCTTCCCAAGATACCACCAGAGGGATGTGATACATAGAATCCTTGAAAGCGTATATGAAAATGGCTCTTCACAGAATTACCTGATTCAGCACAGCGCAGGCTCTGGCAAGACTAACTCTATCGCGTGGCTTGCTTATCGTCTGTCATCGCTCCATGATGCCGATAATAAGATTGTTTTTGACAATATCATCATCGTTACCGACAGAGTAGTTGTGGACAGGCAGTTACAGGCGGCAATTTTAGGGATGGAGCATAAATCAGGGCTTATCAAGGTCATGGACGATAAATGCAATTCCGCCGACCTTGCCCTTGCGTTAAATGGGAATACAAAGATTATCGCTACCACAATCCAGAAGTTTCCCTATATCGTGGACGAAGTGGAGAACTTAAAGCATAAGAGGTTCGCCGTAATCATTGACGAAGCACACTCATCAACGGCGGGCAAGGATATGGCTGCCGTTACTATGACATTAGGCTCTGGCGAGATACAGATAGAGGAAAATTCCGCAGAGGATTTAATCACAGAAGAAATTGCGAAGCATGGCAAGCAGGCTAATGTATCAGTGTTTGCGTTCACGGCGACGCCTAAGCCGACAACCTTACAGCTTTTTGGGCGTGTAAATCCTAAAGGGCAGAAAGAAGCCTTCCATATCTATTCCATGAAACAGGCAATAGAAGAAGGATTTATCCTTGATGTTCTCCAGAACTACACGACTTATAAGACATATTACCAGCTTAACAAAGAGATAGAGGAAGACCCCAGATGTAAGACCAACAATGCGAAACGCCAGATTGCAAGGTTTGTAGAACTTCATGAAACCAATATCGCCCAGAGGATAGAAGTTATCGTAGAGCATTTCAGGACTACAGTTATGGAGGAACTCGGCGGGACGGCAAAAGCAATGGTCATCACGGCATCCAGAGAGGGCGCTGTCAAGTATCATAAAGCCTTTGAGGATTACATCGCAAAGAAAGGGTATAACAATATCCATGCGCTGGTGGCGTTCTCTGGCAAAGTTACCATGAAGGATGATGGCGGAGAAAAGAAAGAATTTACGGAGGTCGGCATCAATGGATTTGCGGAAGACAAACTTCCTTTAGAATTTGATAAAGATGATTACAAAGTGCTACTTGTCGCTAATAAGTACCAGACAGGATTTGACCAGCCGAAACTTTGCGCTATGTATATCCTTAAAAAATTGAAAGGCGTCAATGCAGTCCAGACGTTATCAAGGCTCAACAGGATTTGCCTGCCGTATGATAAGAAAACATTTATCCTGGATTTTGTGAATGAATATGAGGATATAGAAGCGGCGTTTTCCAAGTATTATACGACAACGCTTTTGTCAAATTCTGTAACGCCGTCTGCAATCTATGATATTGAAGCAAAGGTTGACGGGTATTCTATCATCGACCCAATGGATATAGCCGACGTTAATGACCTGCTGTATAAAAACAAGTTGTCTGCTAATGAGAAAAAGAAGATAACATTCATCTTTCAGAAGACAAAGAGAAATGTTGATAAATTATCCACAGAAGACCAGAGGGAGTTTGTAATGGTACTGCGGAAGTTTGTGCGTTTCTATGAGTTTCTGCTTCAGGCGACATGCTTTGAAGATGTGGAACTGCATAAGAAATACAATTTTATCTCCTTCCTGCTGGCGTACATCAATATCAAGCATCCAGGCGGCGGCTATAACCTTGACGGCAAGATAAACGCTATGAATTTTGTCCAGAAGAAAAAGGCAGAGCATATAAAGCCAAATATAAAGTCAGACCCTGTAGTAAAACTGCCGACTGCCGAAAACTTTGTGCTGTCGGAAGACAAGGTACAAAAGCTGTCTGAAATAATTGCCGAAATCAATAGCATGACGGGTAAATCTTATGATAATGACGTCGCTGTAAAAGCAATGCTCCAGATTAAGGATATTATGATGAAGTCAGATAAGCTGAAAACATCTGCAAAGAGTAACACAGAGAAAGATTTTGAATTTGCTTATTTTGATAATATTGACGATGCACTGATTGAGGGATTAGAGCAGAATCAGGATTTTTTCAGCCTGCTATTGAGTAATGACGAGATAAAGAAAAGGGTACTGGGTATCTTTTTAGGAGATATTTATAAGAGTTTAAAGGATTCAGAATAGGAGGCGTACATCATGGCACGACCTAAAAAGGATAGAGGTAATCTACAAAATGGAAAATGTTATTGTTGAAATATCACAGAATAAAAAAGGATTGCAAAGCCGATGATAAATTCGTAGAATATAAATTACAGCATAGATGAAATCGTAAATTGTCGTTAAATAAAGACAGAGAAGGGTGATTTGGAATGAGAATCAACAATATAACATTAAAAAATTATAAATGTTTTGGAGAATTTGAAATGGATTTTCACGAAAGATTGACAGTTATTGTTGGCGGGAATGGTTCGGGAAAAACATCTATTCTGGAGGGATTGGCGGTTTCATTGGGAACAATGTTTACAGGATTTGATGGAATATCAGGAGTCAGTATTCAAAAAAAAGATGTTCATTTGAAAGCCTACCAGATGGGAGAATCTGAAGATGTGCAGCCGCAATATCCGGTTGAGATATCAGCAGTGGGAAATATAGATGATAAAATGATTACATGGACGCGGTCTTTGAATGGGGCAGGCGGGAATACAACAGTCAAAGAGGCAAAAGAAATGACAGATATTTCAAAGAAATATCAGGAACGTATGAGAATGGGAGATACCTCTTTGATTTTGCCTGTTTTGGCTTATTATGGGACAGGACGTTTATGGGATTATCACAGGGAAAGGCAGACAGATACATTTAAAGTGAGCACAAAAACAAATGGCTATATTAACAGTATGGACGGAACAGCAAATACTAAATTGATGATGAGTTGGTTTAAAAAGAAAACCATGCAGATGGGACAAGCCAACGCAAATGGTTTTAATGCGTTTTTGGAGTTGCCGTTTGTATATACAGCGATGAGAATATGCTATGAACGTATTACCGGTTACAGGGATGTGAAATTTATGTATAATTTTGATACGAACGAAATTGATTGTCATTATACAGATGGATTGGGTTTTCAGATGCATATGCCATTATCACAGATGAGTGATGGGTATAAGGGAACGATAAGTTTGATTGCAGATATTGCTTATCGAATGGCAGTATTAAATCCGCAGCTGGGAACAGATGTAATCAATAAAACAGATGGAATTGTGCTAATTGATGAAGTGGATTTGCATCTTCATCCAGCATGGCAGCATCGTATCCTTGCAGATTTGCAGGAAATATTTCCGAGAGTACAATTTATAGTTACAACACATGCGCCTGCAGTGATTAGCAGCGCAAAGAGTGAAAATCTTGCTATTTTGAAAAATGATAAAGTATGGGATGCAAACTCTGAGATATATGGAAATGATGTAAATTCTATTTTAAAGGAAATTATGGGTGTCTCAGAGCGCAATCCTGCCGTAGCGGAGCTTTTTAACTCTTTTTATACTGTATTGAATGATGGGCGGTATGAAGAGGCAGAAAAGGTGTTAGATGAGATCGATAAACAGAGGGATTACCACGATAAAGAAGTGGCAGCTAACCGAGTGAAATTGAAGCTGGAGAGAATCCGAGGAGGTCAGAAATGATTGCGATTAAGAAGGGGGATGAACCCGAGGGCTTAAAGGAATTAAGAGATAATCCCATGGTAAAGATGCTTCCGCCTAAAGAGGCGTTTAAAGAATTGCGCGCTCCGTTGAAAGAGAAAGTGTTTGAAAGTTTGAAGAGAGATCAGGGACAGTTGTGTGTGTATTGTATGAGCAGGATTCCAAGAGAGGATAAAGAGCCGGGAATAGCAGGAATATCAATAGAACATTTTATACCGCTGACTCCTGGTGATGGGCGTGATGTTGGACAAGGATTGGATTATCAGAATTTATATGCCGTTTGCCATGGTAATATGAAGAGACATATAAAGGGGACACGCAGGACAATGTCGATAGAGAATTTGACTTGTGACAAACATCGTGAAAATACGGAATTTAGAAAGATTAACCCATGCAGGGAAGAAACGCTGCAGTCGATTTTTTATAAGCCGGACGGTCAGATAGATGCTGAGGATCCGGATGTACGTTTTGATTTGGTAGTTACATTGAATCTAAATTGTGTAACGGCTCCATTGGTTTCAGAGCGAAAAGCGGCACTGGATGCGTTGATTGATGATCTGGGTAGTATAGAGAGAGAAGATTTACATAGTTATTGTGCAGAATTATTGCGTGTATTTATGCAGGAAGAGAATCCCAAAACACCATATGTAGGGATAATAATCTGGTATTTGAAGACTATGGTGTAAGCATTACATATAGAGGATTCCCGCGCCGATTCACAGCTTTAAGAACTGACGTTCGATTTTCGGGAGATCACAGTTGACAGAGCACCGACAGACGGATTATAATAAGGCTGTATTTTAAGAACCCAAAATAATACATATGAGGGAGGTCTTTTTTATGCAAAAGTTATCTGTAAAGAGCGTTGTTGCCATCGGCATCGGCGCGGCACTGTTCTTTGTTCTGGGCAAGGTGGCGATCCCGTCTCCCGTGCCGAATACGAACATCAGCTTACAGTATGCGGTGGAGGCGGTATTTGCAACCCTGTTCGGTCCCGTGGCAGGCGTTCTGATTGGCTTTATCGGCCATACGCTGATTGATGCGACGAGCTACGGTCCCTGGTGGAGCTGGATCATCGCTTCCGCGTTTGTGGGTCTGGTGATCGGTCTTTTAACCATGAAGCTGAATGTGGAAGAGGGCATTGACAGCAAGAAGCTGATCCGCTTCAATGTGGCGCAGATTATCGCCCATATTTTGGCATGGGGGCTGGTAGCGCCTGTGCTGGATATCCTGATTTATGCGGAACCGATTGAAAAGCTGTTTGCGCAGGGTCTTATGGCAGCTGTGGCGAATATCGTCACCACCGGCGTTGTAGGGACTTTACTGCTTCTCGGTTATGCGAAGACCGTAGTCAAGAAAGGGTCTCTGGAAAAAGAGGATTAAGGAAAAAGCTGAGGCAGATTCGGAGGTATGTCCTTCGGGTCTGTTTCTGCGTTATAAACACAAAAAAATATAGTGAGGAGTAGCGGTATGGCAGAGCCCATCATTTCTTTTAAGGACTATGGATTTCAGTATATGGCGCAGGCAAGCCCGACCCTGCATCATATCAACCTGGATATTTACCCGGGGGAAAAAGTGCTGATCGCGGGTGCTTCCGGCAGCGGCAAGAGCACCATCGGCAGCTGTATCAACGGTCTGATTCCCTATGCCTATCCCGGCGAGAGCACGGGGGCGCTTTCGGTAGGCGGAAAGGATCCGAAAAAGGAGAGCATCTTTACCTTAAGCCAGATTGTGGGGACGGTACTGCAGGATACGGACGGGCAGTTCATCGGGCTGACGGTGGGGGAGGATATCGCCTTTTCCCTGGAAAACGATTGTGTGCCGCAGGCTGAAATGAAGCAGACTGTGGCAGAGGTGGCGAAATTAGTGGATATCGACCATCATCTGGAATATGCGCCCCATGAGCTTTCCGGCGGGCAAAAGCAGCGGGTCAGCCTGGCGGGGGTTATGGTGGAGAAGGTGAAAGTGCTGCTCTTTGACGAGCCGCTGGCGAATCTCGACCCGGCGGCGGGCAGGGTGACGATTGAGCTGATCGACGAAGTGCAGAAGCGTACCGGTGCGGCGGTGCTCATCATAGAGCACCGTCTGGAGGATGTGCTGTGGCGGAAGATGGATCGGATCGTGCTGATGGATGAGGGGAGGATCATAGCGGATCTGCCGACAAAGTCTTTCCTGGCGGGGGATATGCTGAGAGAACATGGCATCCGGGAACCCTTGTATCTGACCGCCCTGCGCTATGCGGGCATTCCGATCACGGAGGCATTGGAACCCCAGCACGTGGACAGCCTGCGGCTTTCCGAAGAACAAAAGGGGCAGGTGCGCGCCTGGTATCAGGACAGTGGGAGCAAGGCGGCTGCTGCGCCGGAGGCAAAGGAGCTTCTGCGGGTGGAACACTTAAGCTTTGGCTACACGCCGGAGGTGCAGAATCTGCGGGATGTGAGCTTTTCCATCCGGGAAGGGGAAATGGTCAGCATTGTGGGCAAGAACGGCGCGGGCAAAAGCACGCTGGCGAAGCTGATCTGCGGTTTTGAAAAACCGACTGCGGGTCGAATCTGCCTGGAGGGAAGAGACCTTTGCGGTGATACCATTAAGGAGCGGGCGCAGAGGATCGGCTATGTGATGCAGAATCCTAACCAGATGATCTCCAAGCCGCTGATTTGGGACGAGGTGGAGATGGCGCTTCTTGCAGGCGATATGAGCGAAGCGGAAAGAAAGGAACGGGTGGAGGAGACGCTTAAAATCTGCGGGCTTTACCCCTTCCGGAAATGGCCGGTATCGGCGCTTTCCTACGGACAGAAAAAGCGGGTGACGATCGCAGGCATTCTGGTACAGCGCCCGCAGATGATCATTCTGGACGAGCCGACGGCGGGCCAGGATTATCACCATTACACGGAGATCATGGAGTTTTTAAGGGAACTGAACGCGCAGGGCTTTACGATCGTGATGATCACGCACGATATGCACCTGATGCTGGAATACACGCCGCGGGCGGTCGTGTTCTGCGAGGGAGAGCTTTTGGCGGATACAACGGCGGCGCACGTCTTAAACGATCCGGCGCTGGTACAGAAAGCAAACCTGAAGGAGACCAGCCTGTATACGCTCAGTATGCAGTGCGGGATTGAGAATCCGCAGCAGTTCACGGAGCGGTTTGTCGCCTTCGAGGAGGCACAGAGAGAAAAAACAGGGGGGGGGGCAGAGCTGAAATGGCAAGGGTAGCGATTTTAAACTATATCAAACGTCCCAGCCCGGTACATGCACTGACGGGCACTACGAAGCTGGTCTTCTTTCTTGCCTGGAGCGTGGCTTCCATGGTGACTTATGATACCAGGGTGTTAATCTGTATGCTGTTTATCGGGGCGGTGATCTTTAAGATCAGTCAGATCAAAATCCGGGATATCAGTGTGGTGCTGGGACTGGCGGCGGTATTTTTACTGCTGAATAATCTGTTTGTTTATCTGTTTGCGCCGGAGTACGGGGTGGAGCTGTACGAGAGCCGGGATGTGCTGCTTACGATCGCGGGTCCTTATACGATCACGGCGCAGCAGCTGTTTTATCATTTGAATATGACGATGAAGGTCATCTGTGTGGTGCCGATCGCCCTGCTCTTTATCGCCTGCACGGATCCCAGCGAGTTTGCGGCGTCCCTTTCTAGGATCGGCGTAAGCTACCGGGCGGGTTACGCGGTGAGCCTGGCGCTCCGTTATATACCGGATGTGCAGAGAGAGTACCGGAATATCAGCCAGGCGCAGCAGGCGAGAGGTATTGATCTTTCAGGAAAGGATAAACTCTTTACGAGGCTGAAAAATTCGGTGGCGATCCTGCTGCCGCTCATCATGTCGAGCTTAAACCGCATCGAGACGGTCAGCAATGCCATGGAGCTTAGAGGTTTCGGCAAGGAGAAGAAGCGTACCTGGTATACCCAGCGCAGACTGCAGAAGAAGGACTGGGCGGCGATTGCGCTGGCGGCGGCGGTTCTGGCGATCGACCTGATTGTGACCTTCTGGGACGGCAGCCGGTATTTTAATCCTTTTATCTAAGGAGCGGACATGAAACTTCTTGTAATTGGCGGCAGTTATTTTTACGGCAGGGTCTTTGTGATGGAGGCGGCGAAAGAGCACGAGATCACGGTGTGGAACCGGGGTACGTATTCGATGGCGGATTTCGGCGTCCGGCAGGTTGTGGGCGACCGGCATGAGAAAACGGAAGCCTGCGGCGGGGATTTTGATGCGGTGGTTGACTTCTGCGCCTATACGGCTGGCGATATACGGGAAACCGTCTGTAATATGACGGGGCATATCGGGCAGTACCTCCTGGTCAGCACAGTGGATGTGTATGAGAGGGAGGCGGCGCAGGTAAAGACGGAGGAGACGTCCTTCGAGCGGCGGGAAATCCCCGGAGAGGCGGGCGCTTACATCGCCGGTAAGGTGGCGGCGGAGGAAGCGCTGCGGGAGGTCTGCGGTGCGCGGGGGATTCCCTTTACGATATTGCGTCCGGCAATTCTCTACGGTCCTTACAATTATGCGCCGAGAGAGTCTGTCTATATACAGATGCTGTTACAGAACCATGCCCTGCCGCGCTTTACCGATGCGGACGGCAGGTTCCAGTTTGTTTATGTGAAGGATGCGGCGCGGGCGGCGATTGCCTGCCTTGGCAATGAAAAGGCATACGGGCAGGCTTACAATCTCTGCCAGGATGAGATCCTTACCTACGACAGTTTTTTTGCGGTGCTGCGTCTGGTGGCAGAGGAGGACGGCGCGGAGGCAGCAGAAGTGCCGCTTTCCTTCGCGCAGGCTTCTTTGCAGGGCATACCGGCGCCGTTCCCTGTGACCGCAGCGGAGACGCATCTTTGTGACAACAGCAAGGGGAAAGCGGAACTGGGGCTGCGCTATACGGATTTTGCGGAAGGGATGCGCAGAACCTACAGGGCGTTTCGGAATGTGTACGGGACGTAAGGGGATACGCGGCAGGATGGCAAAATTCCTCTGTACAAATGAGGAAAAAAAGCATAAAATCCTATAGAGGAGGTGGAACATGAAGACATATATGCTGGACTTGAACTCCATCGAGAAGGTAAAGGGTTTTGTGAAAGCGATCGAACGGTTTGAAGGTTATTTTGATATCGCCACCGGAAGATATGTGGTCGATGCGAAGTCGATCATGGGTATTTTCTCCATGGATCTTTCCAAGGAGATTGAATTTCGGGTGCTGGAGACAAACGCGAAGATCGCGGAGATTGAGGCGGTGATTGCGCCTTATATGGCAAAATAGAAAGAGAGCGCAGTATGCTGGAGCTGAAAAATATATCCTTCCAGGCAGAGGACGAAGGAAAAGAGATAGAGATCTTAAAGAATGTCAATCTGACGATAGAGGAACAGTTTGTGGCGGTCACGGGGCCGAACGGCAGCGGCAAGAGTACGCTTGCAAAAATGATAGCAGGGATTCTTACCCCTACGGAGGGGCGGATCTTCCTGGACGGCGTCGATATCACGGAGCTGTCCATCACGGAGCGGGCGAAACTGGGGATCGGTTTTGCATTTCAGCAGCCTGTCCGCTTCAAGGGGATTACGGTAAAAGATCTGCTGTCCATCGCGGCGGGCAGGGACGCCGACGTGTCCGAGGTTTGCAATATGCTTTCCGAAGTGGGACTCTGCGCCAGAGATTATGTAAACCGAGAAATGAATGCCAGCCTTTCCGGCGGCGAACTGAAGCGTATCGAGATCGCGATGTTAAAGGCGCGTAAGACGAAGGTATCCATTTTCGATGAGCCGGAGGCGGGAATTGACCTGTGGAGCTTTCAGAATCTGATCAGGGTGTTTGAGAAGCTGCATCAGGAAATCCAGGGGACGATTCTGATCATTTCCCATCAGGAGAGGATTTTGAATATCGCAGACCAGATCATATTGCTTTCTGGCGGGCAGGTCGAGAAGGTGGGCAGCAGGGAAGAGATTATGCCGGCGCTTCTGGGGCTGGGGCAGCCCTGCAGGACGCTGGCGGAAAAGCTTTAAGGACGAGGTAGAATACAGATGGACGCGATACAACAGGAGCTGCTTGCACAGGTGGCAGGGCTGCATGAGGTGCCGGAAGGCGCTTATAACATCCGTGCCAACGGGGAGCTGGCAGGGCGGCAGACAACGGCAAATATTGATATTGTGACCAAAGAAGATAAATCCGGCATTGATATCCACATCAAAGCGGGGACGAAATCGGAGAGCGTGCACATTCCTGTGGTTTTAAGTAAGAGCGGCCTGCAGGAGAGCGTATACAATGACTTTTTTGTAGGGGAGGACTGCGACGTCACGATCGTAGCCGGCTGCGGTATCCACAACGGCGGTCCGGCGGCTTCGGCGCATTCCGGGATTCACCGTTTCTTTGTAGAAAAAAATGCGAAAGTCCGTTATGTGGAAAAACACTATGGCAGCGGGGACGGCAGCGGGGAACGGGTCATGAATCCCACCACCGAGATTCATCTGGCACAGGGCGCGTCTCTGGAAATGGAGACCGTGCAGATCAAAGGCATCGATTCCACAAAGAGGGTGACGACGGCGCAGGTTGCGGAGGGCGCTTCGCTGGTGATTAAGGAAAAGATCATGACACATGGGAAGCAGTCTGCGGAGACGGATTTTACCGTGGACATGGAAGGGGACGCATCCAGTGTGGATCTGGTTTCCCGTTCCGTGGCAAGGGAACATTCCCGGCAGCTGTTCCGAAGCCGGATCATCGGCAGCGCGGACTGCCACGGGCACAGCGAATGCGACGCTATCATCATGGATGAGGCGAGCGTCAGCGCTATTCCGGAGCTGACGGCGAACCATATCGATGCGAACCTGATCCATGAGGCGGCGATCGGCAAGATCGCGGGTGAGCAGCTGATCAAGCTTATGACGCTGGGGCTTACGGAACAGGAAGCGGAGGAGCAGATCGTGAAGGGGTTTTTGAAATGAGGAAATTTTTACAGAGGGCTTTAAACCGAGTTGTGATCACGGCGCTGCTGGTATTATTGCAGATTGTTTTTTTCCTGGTGGTGCTTTCGCATTGGGGAAGCTACTATATATGGGTATCCATGGTGCTGCGCATTATGACCTGGGCAGCGGTCTTCTATATCATCTGGAAGCCCAACAACCCGGCGGTGAAGCTTGCCTGGGTGGTGCCTATTCTGACCTTCCCGCTCTTTGGCGGTATCCTCTATCTGTTTTTCGGGGAAGTGATCGTGCCGAAGAAGCTGCGGGACAGCGTGGAACGGACGGACAAGCTGGTGAAAAAGAGCCTGACGCAAGAGCCGGAAATCCTGGAAGCCCTGCAGCGGGAAAATGTGTCGGTCGCCAATCAATGCCGTTATATCCAAACCCATGCGGCGACGCCGGTCTGGGACGGGACGGACGCCGTCTATTTTGCAGAGGGGGAAGACTACTGGAAGAGCCTGCTGGCGGATTTAGAGCAGGCGGAGCGCTTTATCTTTCTGGAATATTTTATTCTGGAAGAGGGAGAAATGTGGAATCCGGTGCTGGAGATTCTGGAGCGGAAGGCGAAGGAGGGCGTGGAGGTGCGCCTGATCTACGACGACGTGGGAAGCGTTTTCCTTCTGCCGAAGGATTATGATAAGATCCTTGAGAAAAGAGGGATACACTGTGTGGCATTTAACAGGCTGGTGCCGTTCTTGTCCCTGGTGTTAAACAACAGGGACCACCGTAAGATTGTGGTCGTTGACGGCAGGGCGGCATACACCGGCGGCATCAATATGGCGGATGAGTATATCAATGTGAAGCACCCTTACGGCGAGCACTGGAAGGATGCAGGAATCCGCATCGAGGGCAGGGCAGTCTGGAATTTTACGGTGATGTTCCTGCAAATGTGGAATATGTCACGCTATACGGAGGAAGACTATACCCGGTATTATCATCCCTTCCCCAAAGAACAGACGGGCGGAGGGTATGTACAGCCTTATATGGACACGCCCTTTGATATTGAGACCGTAGGGGAAAACGTTTATCTGAATATGATCGGCTATGCAAAACGCTATGTCTGGATTTATACCCCATATCTGGTCACGGATAACGAGATGGTCACGGCTTTGAAACTTGCCGCCAAGCGGGGCGTGGATGTGCGGATCGTGACGCCGGGCGTGCCGGATAAAAAGTTTGTTTACTGGCTGACGCAGTCGAATTACCAGAATCTGATTGAAGCAGGGGTTAAAATCTATCAGTATACGCCGGGTTTCCTGCATTCGAAGTGCGTGCTCGTGGATGATGAGACGGCGGCGGTCGGCACGATCAATTTTGATTACAGAAGCTTTTACCACCATTTTGAGTGCGGCGTATTCCTCCATCGGGCAGAGGCGGCGGCAGAGCTGAAAAAGGATATGGAAGAGACTTTTGCCGTTTCAGAGGAAATCACTCTTGCATGGTGCAAAGAGAAGTTTGTAAAGACTAACATCATTGGGCCGCTGTTAAAGCTGTTTTCGCCGTTGATGTAGCTTATATTATGGGAGATGAAGAATAGCTATGATACGTTTTATGAAGGTGATCGTGTGGAATCTGCCAAGAATCTATATGATACCAAGGATGGCATATAAGGCTAGGCACGCCGACCGGTACGGGGAGGAAAACTGTTATGCCTATGCCCGGCTGGCGATCCGGCGTATGATGCGGGCGGGGCATATCACGACGAAAAAATACGGCACGGAAAATCTGCCGGAGGAAGGCGGTTATATCATGTGCCCCAACCATCAGGGGAAGTACGATGCGCTGGGCATTATGATCTCCCATGAAAAGCCCTGTTCGGTGGTGATCGACGACGCCAAATCGCATGGCATCCTGGTCAAGCAGTTTATTGATCTGGTACAGGGAAAGCGTTTAAAAAAGGATGATACCAGACAGTCTGTAGGCGTCATCAAGGAGCTGGCGGAAGACACGAAGAAGGGAAGGCGGTTCATTATCTTCCCGGAGGGCGGCTACTGCCATAACCACAATACTGTGGGAGAATTTAAACCGGGCTGCTTTAAGAGCGCAGTCAAGGCAAAAGTACCGATTGTGCCGGTGGCGCTGATTGATTCCTACAAGGTGTTCGAGGAGTGGACGTTGAGAAAGGTAGAGACGCAGGTTCACTTTTTGAAAGCGATCCCTTACGAGGAATACCAGGGCATGACTACACTGGAGATCGCCGAGATGGTAAAGGAGCGGATTACCAGCACGATCAATGAGGTGCTCGGCTCCGCCTCTTATGCGTAAGATCATATTTTTATGATTGGTCTTTTGTATTCGTTGATCTCCGGAAGAGAATCAGCACCGGGGAATTTATAGCGCGCTACGCTCTGATAGATATGGCTTGCGCTGACGTCTTTTTCCAGCATGGAAAGACCTGTCGGCGCAAGCTGTTTTTCTGCGTCGGCAAGCTTCGAGAGCAGCGGGATAGAAGCGTTTGCCTTGATAGCGGAAAGAAGCGGCGCCGCCTCCTCCCGGAAACCGAGCATCCGTGCATAAAAAATCTGCCCCTCTTTCCGATAGCGGGTAAAGTCTTCCTCCATCAATCCCAGCAGAATGTGCATGAGACAGCGGGAGATGCGCGCATAGGTGCGGTTTTTTGACTTCAGGAGATCGCAGAAGGAACGGAAGTCCTTATACTGCGGCAAAAACTTGACAATGCGGTCCGAAAGCTCCTTATCAATATCGGGATAACGAGTAAAAGATAACGCCTCTTCGGATAGAAGCTTATACTGCATCGGCAGAGAAAAATCATCTGCAAAAACCGGATAGGTTTTCTGATAGGCTGTCTGCATCAAAAGCAGCGCGGATTCCGGCACCTGGCCGGCGATATTTTCCGGCGTGCCGTCATGCCGGAGGGATTCCCTAAGCGCCAGCGCAGAGCAGAAGCCGGAGGAAAGCCCGTTGTCGTGGTAGGAAGAACCGGTCCGGCGCAGGGTATAGGGTTCGATCCTGCTGTTTGTGGACAGGAGCGCCTTGCAGTATTCAATGCCCAGAATATTGTTGGGGGTAGTAAGCACGTTGATATGCGCCGTCAGATGGGGCGCGGAAGCTTCCAGCGCGGCGTTTCTCGCCTGTGGGTAGGAATGTCCCATGCGCAGATTACGGCTCAGAGTTTCCTTGAACACATCGTCTTCATGCAGGAGATGTTTCGCAAACTCCGTAAGCAGACGGATGTCGCCGCATTCGCTGCCAAAGCAGAGGGCGTCAACGATCCCCAGCCTGTCAAGGAGCGCAACGGCGCCGCCCGCAAAATATTCAGCGCTGCTTAAGGCATAATAGACCGGCAGCTCCAGTACCAGATCCGCGCCGTTTAAGAGCGCCGCCTGCGCGCGCAGATGCTTGTCCATCAGGGCGGGCGTGCCGCGCTGGACGAAATCGCCGCTCATCACGACGACGCAGTAGTCCGCGTTCGTAAGCTCCTTTGCCCGTTTGATCTGATAGGCGTGACCGTTGTGAAACGGATTATACTCTGCAATGATGCCGACTGTTCTCATGGTTTTCCCCCTTTTCACGCATGAGAGTATTGCAATGATAATATGGCTTTTCTTTTATAAACAGTGTATCATATTACGCGGTTTTTGTATTGTATTTTCTTAAAAACAGACAAAAAAAGCGCTGCTTCGTATTTTACGCCGCCCTGTTTAAGTGTTATACTATAAAAAGATAAAGAAAAAATAAAGGAGGGTATGGCTATGTCTTATATTGATCTGATGAAAGAGAAGGCACGGAGCGATAAAAAGACGATTGTACTGCCGGAAACAAATGACAAGAGGACGTTGATTGCGGCGTCCAGTATCTTAAAAGAGGGGATCGCCGACATTATCATGGTGGGGAACGAGGAAAAGATCATGGACGGCGCGGGCTGGCTGGAGGTAGATCTGGACGGCGTGAAGATCGTCGATCCGGAAACGACGGACAAGCTTGACGAGTATGTGGAGCTTTTGTTTGAGATCCGTAAAAACAAGGGCATGACGCCGGAGAAGGCGCGGGAGACTCTGCTGAAGGATTATCTGACGTTTGGCGTGGTGATGGTAAAGGCGAACGATGCGGACGGCATGGTGGCAGGCGCGTGCCATGCGACGGCGGACACCCTGCGCCCCGCATTGCAGATTCTGAAGACGGCGCCCGGCGTGAAACTGGTATCCGGCTTCTTTATTCTGGACGTGCCGGATTGTGAATATGGGGAGAACGGCACCTTCTTGTTTGCGGACTGCGGGCTGAATCAGGATCCGACGGCGGAAGAGCTGGCGGCGATCGCGGATTCTTCTGCAAAGAGCTTTAAGAGCCTGGTCGGCGCGAAGCCGATCATCGCCATGCTGTCTCATTCCACGAAGGGCAGCGCGAAGCATCCGTTGGTAGACAAGATGGTGGAGGCGACTCGGATCGCGCATGAGCAGTATCCGCATCTTACCATCGACGGCGAACTCCAGTCCGATGCGGCGCTGGTGCCCCAGGTGGCGAAGTCCAAGGCGCCCGGCAGCGAGGTGGCAGGCAAGGCGAACGTGCTGATCTTCCCGAACCTCGACTGCGGCAATATCGGTTATAAGCTGGTGCAGAGACTCGGCAAGGCGGAGGCTTACGGACCGATGCTGCAGGGGATTGCGAAACCTGTCAACGACCTCTCCCGCGGCTGCTCCTGGCAGGATATCGTGGGCGTGGTAGCTTTAACAGCCGTGCAGGCACAACTTGCGTGATAAGCAATGAGCAGTGCGTAGACAGACGTATAAGAGCGTGGGGAGCTTGCTCACCAAAGCGATTATGCGGATGGATACATAGGGCGAATGCCCGCGAACGAGGAAAACCGAAGGTTTTTCGAGTGGCACTGCGAAGTTCTCGAGGTGCCGTGTCAGCTTATCACGCGAATGCCCGCGAACGAGGAAAACCGAAGTTTTTTCGAGTGGCACTGCGAAGTTCTTGAAGGGCGTGTCAGCTTATCAATACAGAAAACAGAAAGGATGGTTTACATAACATGAATATTTTAGTGATCAACTGTGGAAGCTCTTCCCTGAAATTCCAGCTCATCGACGCCGATACCGAAAAGCAGATCGCCAAGGGGCTTTGCGAGCGCATCGGCATCGACGGCAGCCAGATCGTCTACCAGCCGGCAGGCGGCGACAAGGAGGAGACCGTTACGCCCATGCCCGATCATACCAAAGCGATCGAGCTGGTATTGCAGGCGTTGATGAATGAAAAGACCGGCGTGGTGAAGTCTCTTAACGAGATTGACGCGGTGGGACACCGCATTGTACATGGCGGAGAGAAATTTGCCGCTTCTACGCTCATTACCGATGAAGTGATTGAGGCGATCACAGCCTGCAACGATCTCGCGCCCCTGCATAATCCGGCGAACCTGATCGGCATTGACGCCTGCAGGAAGCTGATGCCGAATACCCCGATGGTGGGCGTTTTCGATACGGCGTTTCATCAGACCATGCCGAAGGAAGCTTATCTTTATGGTCTGCCTTATGAATATTATGAGAAATATCAGGTGAGGCGCTACGGCTTCCACGGCACCAGCCATTCCTATGTGTCAAAGCGGGCGGCAGACCTTCTTGGAAAGAATTATGAGGAGATGAAGGTCATCGTCTGCCATCTGGGCAACGGCGCCAGCGTTTCCGCCGTGAAGAACGGGAAGTGCGTGGATACCTCCATGGGTCTGACGCCCCTGGAAGGATTGATTATGGGAACTCGATCCGGCGATATCGATCCGGCGATTATCGAATATCTTGCCCATAAGGAGAATAAGTCCATCGACGAAGTAATGACCGTGCTGAATAAAAAATCGGGCGTGCTGGGTCTTTCCGATAACCTTTCCTCCGATTTCCGCGATCTGGAGAAGTCCTACGTGGCGGGAGAAGACAGGGGACAGCGCACGATCCGCACGTTTGCTTATCGGGTGGCAAAATACATCGGCGCGTACACGGCGGCGATGAACGGCGTGGACGCGATCTGCTTTACGGCGGGCGTCGGCGAGAACAGCCCCCTTGTCAGGAATCTTGCCTGTGAGCGGCTGGGGTATCTGGGCATTGCGCTGGACGAAGAGAAGAATCAAAAGCGCGGCGAGGAGCTGGTGATCAGTACGCCGGATTCCAAAACCAAAGTGCTTGTGATCCCGACCAATGAGGAGCTGGCGATCGCCAGGGAGACGGCGGCGTTAGTGAAGTGATGCGGAAATAGAATGTTTAATCATTTTATTCGGGTGCGCTTTTTCTATGAGGAGGTGCACCCGAAAAAATGTAGTTTTCAGGCTTGATTTCAATGTGAAAGACATTGCGGTTTCAGGAAATGTGTAGTATGATAATTTTATCGAATCCCGTTCGGGGTTCAAAAATGTGTGGCGGTTTTCCCGCGGATTTTCCAAAAGTAGAATTTAGCTGGCATTGTGTTTGTGGAATAGGAGAGTTATATGAAAAATAGCATCAGTATTGTAACTGATTTGAAAGGGTCTAAAATAGTTTTGATAAATGATGTTCTCTTTCGTTCAAGAAGAAGCATTGACTGGAAGAAGATTGAACAATATATGAAAACTTATATTGGTAAATGCTTTGGAATATCAAAAACCTCTGAAAAGGTTTATATAGGCGCAGATTTTCCGGATGAATTTTGTCATTCCAAAGATACAAAGGGGTTGAGAGGTGCAAATATAAAAGCAAAAGCCAATATTGCGTCTGCGATTGGGGAATTGATTCAAATTGCAGATCATAAGACGGAATATCCTGATTATAATAATAGACATGGCGCAAAAGCAAAGTATGGATGGTATCGCTATGATACGAGATTCGGACTACCTGTTTATGATGAACAGGAAAATTTGGAACGTTATAATATATTTTCAGCAAGAATGCTGGTGAGGTGTAATGAAGATGGCAGATTATTTCTTTATGATATGGTGAGAACAAAAAAAGAAACGAGCAAACCGCATGAGCAATAGCTGTACGGTAGTAAACTTCGTTTCTTTTTATAGTATATTCTAAAAGTCAAAA
The DNA here is from genome assembly GCA_023663915.1 of Eubacterium sp. Next base: position 46,123 of record JAMPGN010000006.1, read on the forward strand.
TTGTAGTTGTCAATCCCTAAAATGAAATTTTCCGCAAAATGTGATTGCTAGAGAACATCTATAATGCGGGAAATCTGCTTTTTCTTTTCTACCGTACATTTCTGCAGCTTGTTTGCAAGTTCTGTATCAACCGGAAACGTTTCATTTCCATATTCAGATGATAAAAAATAATCGACGGAGCAGTCAAGGGCATTGGCAATTCCGACCAGAGCAGTCAATGATACCTTACAGCGGCCGTGTTCCACATTACTGATATGTGAAGTATCCACATCCAGATGATTGGCGAGGTAGTCCTGCGTATAGCCCTTAGCCAGACGCCGCTCGCGGATTTTTGCGCCGATTTTTTGGAAATCCAGTTCTTGCATACCATTGTCCCCTCTATTCTTATAGTTGTATTTTAATGAATCATTTTAGAAACTATAATGTAAAATAACTCATAAAATATGAGTTAT
>JAMPGN010000070.1 GCA_023663915.1 Eubacterium sp.
TTGAAGGTACCGTTATCGATGTGAAACCGGAAGAGATCATTCTCAACATCGGATATAAATCAGATGGTGTTCTTACTAGAAATGAATATACAAATGAACCTAATGTAGATTTGACAACCATTGCCAAGCCCGGCGATACCATGGAAGTGAAAGTGCTCAAGGTAAACGACGGCGAGGGACAAGTTCTCCTTACTTACAAACGTCTCGCGGCAGACAGGGGCAATAAAAGAATTGAGGAAGCATATAATAACAGGGAAGTGCTCAAGGCGAAGGTTGCACAAGTTCTTGACGGCGGCTTAAGCGTAGTCGTGGAGGAAGTGAGGATATTCATTCCGGCAAGTCTTGTATCCGACACCTATGAGAAAGATCTGAATAAATATGCCGGACAAGAGATTGAATTTGTAATCAGTGAATATAATCCTAAGAGAAGAAGATATATCGGTGACAGGAAACAACTGATTCTGGCTGAGAAAGCTGAATTGCAGAAGAAATTATTTGAGACGATCAAAGCAGGTGATACGGTAGAGGGAACGGTTAAGAATATAACGGATTTCGGTGCATTTATCGATCTTGGCGGCTGTGACGGACTGCTTCATATTTCAGAGATGTCATGGGGCAGGGTGGAGAATCCGAAGAAAGTATTTAAAGTCGGAGAAGTTGTGAAAGTCCTGATCAAGGAGATCTCAGGAACAAAAATTGCTCTCAGCCTTAAATTTGAAGACAAGAACCCTTGGAAAGACGCCGCAAGTAAATATGCAATCGGCAATGTGGTGACAGGCAAAGTTGCACGTATGACAGATTTTGGTGCATTCATTGAATTAGAAGCTGGCATTGATGCGCTGCTTCATGTATCGCAGATTTCCAAAGAGCATATTGAGAAACCTGCAGATGTACTTAAAGTAGGCGAGGAGGTGACGGCGAAGGTTGTTGATTTCAATGAGGCAGATAAGAAAATCAGTCTGAGTGTGAAAGCAATGCTTGCCCCAGAACCGGCGGCAGAGAAAGCCGATGAAGATGCGGACGTTGTTTCCGTAGATATTGAGGCAATGATTTCAAACGAAAATGCCGACGAGGAGACTGAGGCATAAGAATAAAATAAGATAATTTGACAGGCGGTGAAGATTATGGCATATGATTATGAGTATTTTAAAAAGGCGATTTTTGATTTGACTAAGATTGACTTAAATGCTTATAAGGAAAAGCAGATGAAACGTCGAATCGATACGCTGATTGCAAAGAATAAGGTTGTTGGATATGACAAATATGTAGCGGTTTTAAAATCAGATCGTAACATGTTTGATGAGTTTGTAAATTATCTGACGATTAATGTATCTGAATTTTATCGTAACGTTGAACAGTGGAGACTGCTGGATAAGGATATTTTTCCGGATCTGATTAAACGTTACGGCAATAACCTTAAGATCTGGAGTGCGGCTTGCTCCACAGGTGATGAACCTTATTCACTTGTAATGGCGCTTTCTAAGCATCTGCCGTTGAATCAGATCAAGATTTATGCGACGGATTTGGATAAGCAGGTGATTGCCAAGGCAAAATCGGGATTATATTCCGAGAAGAGTATTGCCGGCGTTCCTGATGATTTAAAGAAGAAATTCTTTACAAAGATCGGACCTTCTTATCAGATATCAAATGATGTGAAGGCGAGAGTTGAATTTAAGGAGCACAATCTGTTAAAGGATACATACCCGACGGACTATCATTTGATTGTGTGTCGTAATGTGCTCATTTATTTTACGGAAGAAGCGAAAGATGAAGTTTTCCGTAAGTTCCAGAAGAGCCTTAAACCGGGCGGATATCTTTTTATCGGAAGCACGGAGCAGATCATCAATCACAAGGATGTTGGTTTCGAGAGAAAGAACTCTTTCTTCTATCAGAAACCGATGTAAATGCTAAAACAAGAGAGCAGGTCAGTTCACACGACCTGCTCTTTCTTCGAGTTTGCGAAGCGCAAGCAAGCGAATCCCGCAAACGAGCGCTAGCTCGTTTTAGTATGTTTTCGCCATTCTCCCCAAAAGATATTGTGCATATCGTGAGAATAATTTCCGGTCTTTCTTGAGTTCATCCGTCAGCTCAAAGAACAGGTCTTTACTCTTATAATCTCTCTTAAAGAAAGGCTCCATGAAAATATCCCATTGCGGAAGATAAGTAGAATATTTGCGCGTATAACATGTGGCGGCAGTTGCCTGCACACGGTGTTCCTTGTCCACGAAAGCCGCCACGGATTTGTGGAGCGCTACATCCTCTTTGGGGAGATAATAGTAGTCCTTATAATTGGAATAGAAATACTTCATTTCTTCTTCGTAGACGGGAACTTTGAGGATTCCTTCATCTGCCTCGCCGCTGAAATAACACCCGTTTGACAAGTTGGCGATCGTGAGCGGAAGCGGGGTGGGAAGCTCTAATTTCATTAAAAGTTCCTGCCTGTCATGCCCGTGATAATCGACATAACGGTTGGACTGTACCTTCTTGGCACGGAGCGGACTGTTAAACAGGTCGTAAAAGGCAAGAAGCGGCAGTATCTGCAGCATACCTTTCATGTCGTCGCTATTGTGAAGGAGAAGGAGACGGCATATTTCTTCGTGAGGATTCTTGACATATTCATGATAGAATCCGATCAGCTCCCCGCCGTTATAGATGTCTTCACGGTCGATGCCAAGTAGCCCTTCCAAGGTTTTCTGCTTGCAGTTGGGCGTGTGCAGGAAAAATTTATAGGGAGAGATACGCCTGTAGATGTCAATTCCCTCAAATTTATCGAAATTGTAAGGCAGTTTATACATCTCGCACTTCTGCACCAGATAGGGAAGGTCGAAATTGTTGCCGTTAAAGTGGATCAGATGGGTAAAATCCGCTGCAAACGGGAAGAAGTCTTCTAGCAATGCTCGCTCATCCCCATAGTTTTGCGCAAACCATTGTCTGATATGCCAGCAGCCGGAATCATAGTAGGCAGCCCCGATCAGATAGAGAGAGGAGTTCTTGGCGGTAAAGCCTGTCGTCTCAATGTCGATAAACAGCAGTTTATCGAGCGGTGCGATCCTTTCTAAAGGGTATTGTATTGTAAAATTGTCTAAGGTCTGGTTAATTGTTCGCATAATGTTCTCCCACTGCAAATAACTTAGGTATATACTAACATATTTTTTGAAATAACAGTAGTTTTTTTCGTCGAAAAATAGTATATTTAATATTAGGTTGAAACAGATGAGAATCATTCCCGTTATATGGAACGATATGCACGGTCAAACCGGGTGGTTACATAGGGGAATCGATCATACTATATGGAAAGAGGGGCGAAGGAATGGCAAGAAGAACATTTCAAGGCGGTATTCATCCTTATGACGGTAAAGAACTGTCGAAGGATAAGCCTATCAAGGCAGTACTGCCAAAAGGTGATCTGGTATATCCGTTGTCACAACATATCGGGGCACCGGCAAAACCGATCGTGCAGAAGGGAGATCATGTGCTGACCGGACAGAAAATCGCGGAGGCGGGCGGTTTCGTGTCTGCACCGATCTATGCGACCGTGTCGGGTATGGTCAAGTCGATCGAACCAAGGCGCGTAGTTACCGGCGACAATGTGATGAGCATTATCGTTGAGAATGACGGATTGTACGAAGAAGTGGAATATCCGGAAGTAAAGCCTTTGGAGGAGATGTCGAAAACAGAGATCATTGAGAGAATCAAGGAAGCCGGAATCGTTGGCATGGGCGGTGCGGGATTCCCGACATTTATCAAACTTTCCCCCAAAGAGCCGGATAAGATCGATTATGTGATTGCCAACTGTGCGGAGTGTGAGCCGTATCTGACATCCGATTACAGGAGGATGATCGAAGAACCGGAGAAACTGATCAAGGGACTGAAGGTGTCTTTGCAGCTTTTTGACAATGCGAGAGGCATACTGGCTGTCGAAGATAACAAACCGGATTGTATAGAGCTGTTGAAGGATCTCACGAAAGATGAGCCGCGCATTAGCGTCAAGGCATTGAAGACGAAATATCCGCAAGGTGCAGAGAGACAGATTATTTACGCCACGACAGGAAGGGCAATCAACTCGTCGATGCTTCCGGCAGATGCAGGATGTGTGGTCAACAATGTGGACACGATCGTTGCGATCTACCATGCAATCTATGAGGGGAAACCGCTCATGAACCGTATTGTGACGGTGACAGGCGATGCGGTGGCTGACCCGCGTAATTTTATCGTGCGGATTGGCACGAATTACCATGAACTGATCGAGGAGGCGGGCGGTTTTAAGAAAGATCCTGTGAAGATCGTCTCCGGCGGGCCGATGATGGGATTTGCTATTTTCGACCTTGATGTTCCGACGACGAAGACGGCATCCGCGCTTCTCTGTTTAACGGAAGATGATGTATCCCGGATGGAGCCGAGCGCGTGTATCAAATGCGGAAGATGCGTCGAGGCTTGTCCGAGCCGCCTTGTACCGAACAAATTGGCGGTCTATGCACAGAATTACGCGGAAGAAGAGTTCCTGGCACTCGACGGCCTTGAATGTGTCGAGTGCGGATGCTGTAGTTTTGTCTGCCCGGCGAAACGACCGTTGACACAGTCGATCAAGTCCATGCGTAAGATACAGCTTGCGAAGAAGAAAAAGTAGGAAGAAAGGAGCACAGACAAAGATATGAGTGATTTCATGAAAGTATCTTCCAATCCCCATGTCAGATCCAAAACAGGAACGAGTAATATCATGTTAGCTGTAGTGATCGCCCTTCTTCCGGCAGCGGGATTCGGTATTTATAATTTCGGTCTAAAAGCGCTTATTACGATTGTGATCACGATTGCGAGCACGGTGCTGACCGAGTTTGTTTTTGAAAAGATATGTAGGCAGAAAGTAACAATCGGGGATTACTCGGCGGTGGTGACAGGTTTACTGTTGGCGTTGAATCTTCCGGTATCTGCTCCATGGTGGATCGGTGTAGTGGGCGGTGTGTTTGCGATTCTGGTTGTCAAGATGTTATTTGGAGGGCTTGGTCAGAATTTTATGAATCCGGCACTCGGAGCGAGATGTTTTCTGTTGATTTCTTTTACGTCCATCATGACAAATTTTGACTGTGATGCTTACACGGGGGCAACCCCGCTTGCCGATTTAAAGAGCGGCGCACAGGTCAACATTTTAAATATGGTAATTGGAAAGACAGCGGGAACGATCGGCGAGACTTCCATGATTGCGATTGTGGTCGGCGCATGTTTCCTCATTCTGATGGGTGTGATCGATCTCCGTATTCCCGGAAGTTACATAATGAGTTTTGTAATTTTTATCAGTATATTTGGCGGACATGGTCTGGATGCAGCATATATCTCTGCACATTTGGCGGGCGGCGGCCTGATGCTCGGCGCGTTCTTTATGGCGACAGACTATGTGACCAGACCGATCACGAAGAACGGGCAGTATCTTTTTGGTATACTGCTTGGCATTCTAACGGGAATCTTCCGTCTGTTCGGACCTTCCTCAGAGGGAGTGTCCTATGCGATTATCATCGGCAATCTGCTGGTGCCGTTGATTGAGAAGGTCACTCTTCCGAAAGCATTTGGTAAAGGAGGAGAGAAGGCATGAAAGAAATGATGAAGAACACAGGGATCATGCTGGCGATTACGATCGTTGCCGGCTTGGTGTTAGGGTTCGTGTACCAGATCACGAAGGAGCCGATTGCACAACAGGAGGCGAAAGCGAAGCAGGAGGCATGCCAGGAGGTTTTTCAGGATGCGGCATCTTTTGGACTGATTGGATTGGAGCCGATCGATGTAGCTGAATGGGATGCGGAAGGATACGGGCAAGAGAGTATCGATGAAGTCATGGAAGCAAAGGATGCTTCGGGCAATTTGCTTGGCTATGTGATTACTGTGACGACGAAGGAAGGATATGGTGGAGATATACAGTTTTCCATCGGCATTCGTATGGATGGAACCGTAAACGGTATGTCGATCTTGTCCATTTCAGAGACAGCCGGGCTTGGTATGCGGGCGGAGGAAGTGCTGAAACCGCAGTTTGCCGGGAAACAGGCGGCAAAGTTTGAGTATACCAAGAGCGGAGCGATATCAGACAGCCAGATCGACGCGATCTCCGGTGCGACGATCACCACGAATGCAGTGACCAATGGAGTCAATGCAGGATTATACTATTTCCAGACAAAATTAGGAGGAGGTAGCGGGAATGAATAGTGCAAAAGAACGTCTTATCAACGGCATTGTGAAGGAAAACCCGACTTTCGTGCTGATGCTTGGTATGTGTCCCACATTAGCGGTCACGACTTCGGCAATCAACGGATTGGGTATGGGACTCACGACGATGGTTGTGCTTGCGCTGAGCAATGTTTTTATTTCCCTTCTTAGAAATATTATACCGGATAAAGTGCGTATTCCGGCATTTATCGTAATCATTGCATCTTTTGTCACGGTAGTGGAATTATTGTTACAGGGTTTCATTCCGTTTCTGTATGATGCGTTGGGAATCTATATTCCGCTGATTGTCGTAAACTGTATTATTTTAGGGCGTGCGGAGGCATATGCTTATAAGAATCCCGTCATCCCTTCGCTGTTTGATGGAATTGGTATGGGGCTTGGATTTTCGGTGGCACTTACCTGTATCGGCGCGGTGCGTGAACTGTTAGGCGCGGGGGAGATATTCGGTATTCATGTGATGCCGGACAGTTTTGTCCCGGTGAGTATCTTTATCATGGCGCCCGGCGCATTCTTTGTGCTGGCGACGCTGACGGCGATTCAGAATAAAATCAAGATAAATGGTGAGAAGAAGGGCAAGGATATGTCCAAGATCCAGTCCGGCTGCAATTCGGAATGCATGAACTGTTCCGACAGTGGATGTGCCCACAGACTCTATGATGAGAAAGCAGCAAAGGAGGGTGAAAAATAATGGTAAAAGATTTACTGGTAATTTTGATCGCATCCTCGTTGGTAAATAATGTAGTCTTGAGTCAGTTTCTCGGCTTGTGCCCGTTTCTTGGCGTATCCAAGAAGACCGAGACGGCAACAGGTATGGGAGTAGCTGTTATATTTGTCATCACGCTTGCCTCGGCGGTGGCTGGTGTGATTTATAAGTATATACTAGTGCCTTTGAACATTACTTATTTACAGACCATCGTATTTATCCTTGTCATAGCGGCGTTGGTACAGTTTGTGGAGATGTTTTTAAAGAAGTTTATTCCTTCTTTGTATCAGTCGTTGGGCGTATATCTGCCGTTAATCACGACCAACTGTGCGGTGCTTGGCGTGGCGCTCACCAATGTGCAGAAGAGTTATGGCATCGTGACCGGAATCGTGAACGGGTTTGCAACAGCAGTCGGGTTTACGATCTCGATTGTGATTCTGGCAGGTATTCGGGAAAAGATGGCCTACAATGACATACCGGAATCCTTCAAAGGTATGCCGATTGTCCTTGTCACGGCGGGACTGATGGCAATCGCTTTCTGTGGATTCTCCGGACTGCTCTAAATGGACGGGACTCGTTTCAGGGAATGCTTTGTATTCTGCTTAAATGGTTTACGTTATCGCGATGAATAAGGATGGTGGAAATATGAATATAACCGGAATATTGACGGCGACGCTGATTGTGGGAGCGGTGGGATTGTTTGTAGGGCTGTTCCTTGGCATTGCCGGTATCAAATTTAAAGTGGAAGTCGATGAGAAAGAAGAGGCGGTTTTAGGTGTTCTGCCGGGCAATAACTGCGGCGGATGCGGCTATGCTGGATGCTCCGGCTTAGCGGCAGCGATCGCCAAAGGGGAGGCGCCGGTGAATGCCTGTCCGGTCGGCGGAGAGAAAGTCGGTAATCAGATCGCACAGATTATGGGTGTGGATGCGCAGGATAGCGTGCGTAAAGTTGCTTTTGTCAGATGTCAGGGTGATAAGGAGCGCACGAGAATGGATTATGATTATACCGGCATAGAAGACTGCCGTATGTTGTCCTTCGTGCCAAACGGTGGGCCGAAATCTTGCAATGACGGGTGTCTTGGCTTTGGAAGTTGCGTGAAAGTGTGTCCCTTCGACGCGATCCATGTAGTAAACGGCGTGGCGGTGGTGGACAAAGAGGCTTGTAAAGCCTGCAGCAAATGTATCGCCGTGTGTCCGAAGAATTTGATCACGCTGATTCCTTACGATGCGAAACATGTGGTTGCCTGCAGTTCTAAGGAGAAAGGACCGGCTACGATCAAAGCGTGTGACGTGGGATGTATCGCCTGTCAGTTGTGTAAGAAGAATTGTCCTGTGGACGCGGTCACGATCGAGAATTTCCATGCGGAAATTGACCAGGAGAAGTGTATTGGATGTGGAGCATGTAAGGAGAAGTGCCCGAAGAAAGTAATCATCTGAGAAAGGATAGAGGTATGGAGACGGTTAGACTTGGTAAAACAGGGATTGTAACGAACAAAAACGGATTCGGTGCGCTGCCGATCCAGAGGATTTCCGATGCGGATGCGGTTCATCTGCTCAGGAAAGCCTATGAGAATGGTATCACCTTTTTCGATACTGCGAGATGGTATACCGACAGCGAACATAAAGTCGGGCTTGCCTTGGAAGGAATGCGTGAGAAAGTTTTTATTGCGACGAAGACGGGCGCGCAGAATGCGGAAGGCTTCTGGAATGATTTGGAGACGAGCCTTGCCAATTTAAAGACGGATCATGTCGATCTATATCAGTTTCACAATCCGGCTTTTTGCCCGAAACCAGGCGATGAGAGCGGATTGTATGACGCGGCGTTAAAAGCGAAAGAACAGGGCAAAATAAGACACATCGGAATCACCAACCATCGTCTGACGGTGGCGCATGAAGCGATTGACAGCGGCTTGTATGAGACATTACAGTTCCCATTCTGCTATCTGGCGACCGAGAAGGATATCGAGCTGGTGGAACAGTGTAAACAAGCCGATATGGGTTTTATTGCCATGAAAGCGTTATCCGGCGGATTGATTAACAATTCGGCGGCGGCTTACGCTTATCTGGCGCAGTATGAGAATGTGCTTCCGATATGGGGTGTGCAGAGAGAGTCGGAATTGGATGAATTTCTATCTTATATCGAGAATCCGCCGATGATGACAGAAGAACTCGCTGAGGTGATTCGCCGTGACAGGGAAGAACTGTTGGGAGATTTCTGTAGAGGATGTGGTTACTGTATGCCGTGTCCTGCGGGGATTGAGATCAACAACTGTGCGAGGATGTCTTTGCTTCTTAGACGTTCTCCTTCTGCGGGGCATCTGAGTCCCGAAGGGCAGGAGAAGATGATGAAGATTGAAAACTGTATCCACTGTAACCAGTGTAAGAGCAAATGTCCCTACGGGCTGGATACTCCGGCATTGTTACAGAAGAATTTGGAAGATTATAAGAAGGTTTTGGCGGGAGAGGTTCAAGTGGGGTGAAAATTAAGCGAAGCTTCCTTGTGCAATCTGCCAGCCGAAGTTTATCGAAAGAGCTTTTGACGCCTGAACTTTATTGAGGGAAACCGGAAGACCGATGGAGCGTTTCGTCTTTCGTGATAAAGAGCACTTCTACGTCGTCAAGGGATTCGATTAATTTCATACCTTCATCAAGGCCGAGAAAATAGCAGGTGGTAGACAGGGCATCCGCCTCGACAGAGGTGGGTGCAAGAATGGTCACGCCTGCTATATTGTTGTCTGCAGGATATCCTGTCTTCGTGTCGAGTAGATGATGATACAACGTATTGTTTTCATAGAAATACCGTTCGTAAATGCCGGAAGAGACGACGGATGCGTCAATAACATCGATCGCCGTGATCGTCTCGCCTTCGTTTGCAAAAGGTTTCTGGATACCGATGCGGTAGGGCTGTCCGTCGGGTTTCTTGCCGATGGTGATCAGATTGCCGCCCAGACTGATACAGGCGTTTTTGACTCCTTGCGATAGGAGATATTCTTTCAGACGGTCAGCGATATACCCCTTAGCGATAAAACCAAGGTCGATGGCGGCGCAAGGGTCGGTGAGCGTCACTACATTGCCGTCCAGATGGACAGAGTGATAGTCGATATGGGATATGGCTTCTTCAATGGCATTGTGATCAGGTACATGGGAGCTGCCCTTGGAACCGAAATCCCACAATTTACTTAGCGGCAGGACGGTGAGATCAACCTTGCCATCGCTGATCTTGGAATAGTATAGTGCGGTCGCAAGCAGGCTTGCCGTATCATCGGAAACGGTGACGGGTTTGCCGCCGCTATGGTTGATGCTCCAGATATCAGAGCCATCCAGAGTCGCGCTGAACAGATGCTCGTAGTCATCGATCATGGCAAAGCATGCCTCGATATTTTGCAGAGAAGAATCGTGGGAGGCGCCGCCGTTATCATACAGCGTGATCTGCACCACCGTATCAAGATAGAAGCCTACCTGCGAGACCGGTTCTGCTGTGCGGGTGCAGGCGGTCAGAAACACGATGACTAATATAGTCAATGCAAAAAAATGCCTTTTATAATACATGATAGAAATTCCTTCCGAAAATATTGAAGTATTGTAGCTTATATTTTATCATTTAGTAGGTAAAATGAATAGAAAAGAAATTGTAAAATCATAAAATGTTGTAAAGATATTGTATTGAGTTTGTCTTTATTGCATGATAATATAGAATATATAGAAAAAAGAAAGAAAATAAAAATTTTCTATCGCGGGATTTGTGTCTGCGTGTTGCTTGACACAAACTTGTTTATGCACAAAAGCAGCGCAGAGATAAAGAAAATTATGGAAAGGGGTATTTTTATGGCACAGACATTGGTAAATATTCGTATGGATGAAGAGTTAAAAAAAAATATGGAGCAGACCTGTCAAGAACTTGGTATGAACATGACTACTGCAATTACTATATTTGCACGGAAAATGACAAGAGAAAAAAGGATTCCGTTTGAGGTATCTGTTGATCCCTTTTATTCCGAAAGCAATATGGCACATTTGCGCAGGGGCATCGATGCGCTCAATGCTGGGAAAGGCGTGGAACATGATATTATTGAGGTGGACGAATGAAAAAGATTTGGTTTGATGAGGCGTGGGAGGATTATATCTATTGGCAAACACAAGACAAAAAGACATTAAAGCGTATCAATATATTACTGAAAGACATTGAGAGAGAAAATTTTGATGGAATTGGAAAACCAGAACCACTGCGAGGAGATATGAGTGGGTTTTGGAGCCGAAGGATTGATGATGTAAATAGGCTAGTGTACAGGATCAAAGGCGATGTGATGGAAATTGCTTCTTGTAGAGGACATTATGAAAATTAATAAGGACATTTGAGTTCTGGATTATGATTGAATTTTTATATTTATACTATATACAAGAAAGGGTGAAACTATGAAACTACCGGGAGAGGAAGAGTCCAGAAGAGGCGGACTCCCCGTTTTTTATATGGTGGTCGGCGTATCGGCATTTATGTTGATTCTGTTATTGGTGATGTTGAAAGCCAACGATGATAAGAAGAGCGGAAGTGATTATATCAGGGAGATACAGCAACAGCAGGCGGAAGTCGCTGTAGAGGAGACGGAACGAATCGAGGAGTCAGAGCATAAACTGCGCGCGGAAGACTTGGATTTTTGGGATATGTATCCGGTGGAAGGCGAGGAGAACAGCGAGGAATCGTCACCGCCTAGCGTATCGGCTGCGCCGTCCGCCTCAGAGAAGTCCATTCAGGATACTTTTGCTGAGAGGGCGCAGAAAGATCGGGAGGAACAACAGCAGAAAGAGCAGGAGAAGATACTGAATGATCCTGCGACAGACGGCAAACACACGCTTGTCACCAATCCTGACGGCACGGATGAGTGGGTGCTGATTAGTCCCTATCTGAGCAAAAGCACTTACGATTTCACGAAAATGGAAGACAAGGCAGGACTCAAACGTTACATGGAGAACGGGAAGAAGATTTCCTATGTGGGGACGGATATCTCGAAACAGACCGGTAGCGTTAATTTTACAAGCCTCAAGGCGGCAGGGGTGGATTATGTGATGATTCGCCTTGGCGGCCGGGGATACAGCAGCGGCCAGATCACGTTAGACGAGAATTTCAAGGAAAATATAGAGGGCGCGATCGCGGAAGGGTTAGATATTGGCGTTTATTTCTATTCACAGGCGATCAGCTTAGAAGAGGTGAATGAGGAGGCGAATTTTATCGTCAACAATTTAGAGCCATACAGGGCGCATGTCAAATATCCGATTGCTTTCGACATGGAGTTTGTCGCCAACGATGAAGCTAGGATCGACGGACTGAGCAGGGAAGATCGCACGACGATTGCGGTGTCTTTCTTGGAAAGCGTGAAGGCGGCGGGATATGTGCCGATGCTCTATGGGGACAAGGAATGGCTGATCAAGGAGGTTGATCTGGCAAAACTGCAGAATTATGATGTATGGCTTGCACAGGAGGAAGATATTCCGGACTATCCGTACCAGTATGCCATGTGGCAATATTCTACCAAAGGGGTGCTCAATGGTATCAAAGGGGATGCGAATTTGAATATCTGCTTCGTCGGTTATTCGCAGCGGTAGTGTCTGACTCCGGAGGATATTTTGATAGAAGAATACAGGTCGGCGTAGGCGGCGGGCGACATGCCTTCCATGTAATTGGGGGCGTAGTCCTTATCTACGCCGGCTTTTTTGAGCAGGTCGGCGGCTTTGTTGTATGCGATCGCCGCTTCGGTCTCCGTGTCGTAAGTGCCTACGTTTAGATTACCTTTCACATGAATCTTTACCTGATAACGTTTTTTTCCTTTATCTTCTATGACGTGCACACCGTTATAACGGTTGATGATCTCGATATTCTCATAGCGCAGATCTTGCGAATTTCCATTTAAAAAACGATAATCCCTGCCTTCGACAGCATAATTCTTGATACCGTAGCGGTTCATGATATTGACTTGCATTCCATAGTCGGCTACGAAATAGTGTCCACCTCGACGGGAAATTTTGCGGGAAGAGTAGTAGAATAAATCTTCCGTATCAAAAATAAAAAAATCTGAAAGGGAAAAATAGTAGTAAAAAAATTTGGGACGTATATAAATCGGCGTGGAAAAATAGATGCCATTGTCCCGAAAATTGAGCAGGCTGACCCATTTGGCGAAGGCGAGCGGAGAATCCGGCTCATAATTATTTAGAGACGAAGAAGGGTCATAGAGTAAAGATGTAGCGGCAAGATAAGCCTGATGCGCCGTCTTGGCAGTGTCGAAACTTCCCAGACTAATGTGTTTATTGCGATAAGTTAATGAAGCGCGATAATAGATGCCGCCATCTTTGCGTTTTGCCGTATATACGCCGGGAAACTGCTGTTCCATGGTTCTTCTCCTTTTTATGTTTGATTGTACCATTTTTGAGAAAAAAAACAAATTCAGAAATATTTTTCCTATAACCTGTATAGAATATTAACATGTAAAAAATAATTTTGTAACAATTCTATAACAGAATGGAGGAAAAATGTACAAGAAATATATCACAGGGCTTCTCCTGGCGAGCATGATGGTCATTACGTCATGGGTATGCGTCAGAGAGCTGAAGATCAACCGGATCGCAGCAAAGCCCGCTTTTCAGATGGAATATCTGGACGAGTCTATGACGGAAGATAAACGAAGTTTTATAGAAATGATAGCCAGCGTGTCATCGGGACAGAGGATAGTGGATTATGAAGTGTTAGAACAGACGATGCAGTATCAATTATCGGACAAGGATCAGGAAGCGCTTATGCGTATTGTGGAGGCGGAAGCAGGCGGGGAAGATCAGGACGGCAAACTGTTAGTGGCAAACGTAGTGTTAAACCGGGTAAACAGCGAGTATTTTCCGGATACGGTGTGGGAGGTCGTGATGCAGAAGGAGCAGGGGATCGCACAGTTCTCGCCCACAGTAGATGGTAGGTATCAGAGTGTCAAGGTGAGCGAGGATACGAGAGAGGCGGTGGAACGCGCCCTGTACGGCGAGGATATCTCGCAGGGAGCGTTATATTTCTGTGCGAGGGAAAAGGCGGATTCCGAGAAACTGCAGTGGTTTGATCGAAAATTAACGAAATTGTTCGCCTACGGGAATCATGAATTTTTCTATTAATCAAATTGCCAAAAGAAAGGACAGGCACAAACGGAAGCGGTCAATCAAGAGTCCTTGTAAAGGATAAGATGGGTTGTTGCGCGACGGCGGATTGTATGTTACAATGTGCGGTGAATAAAACGATGGAAAGGCATGGTCAGATAAAATGGAAGTGTTATACAGCAGTACGAGAAACGGCGGAAGTAAAGTTACGGCTTCGCAGGCGATTTTAAAAGGGCTGTCGGATGACGGCGGATTGTTTGTGCCGGATCATATCCCTGCGCTGGAAGGTTCCATGCGTGAATTGACGGGAAAATCTTATCAGGATATCGCATATGAGGTGATAAAACTCTATTTGACGGATTTTACACAGGACGAGCTGAAAGATTGTATTGCCCGCGCGTATGATTCTAAATTCGATACGAAAGAGATCGCGCCGCTTGTTGAAGCTGAGGGTACATATTACTTGGAGTTGTTCCACGGTTCGACCATCGCTTTTAAAGATATGGCGTTGTCCATCCTGCCGCATTTGATGATTACGGCGGCGAAGAAGAACCATGTGGAGAACGAGATTGTTATTCTGACTGCGACATCCGGAGATACGGGCAAGGCGGCGCTGGCAGGTTTTGCAGGCGTGGAAGGGACGAAGATCATCGTGTTTTATCCCAAGGACGGCGTGAGTCCCATACAGGAGAGGCAGATGGTGACACAGAAGGGGGATAATACCTACGTGGTGGGGATACGCGGCAATTTTGATGATGCGCAGACCGGGGTGAAAACGCTTTTTAACGATCAGGAGCTTGCAAGGGAAATGGCGGCGGCAGGATTACAGTTTTCCTCTGCGAACTCGATCAACATCGGACGGCTCGTGCCTCAGATCGTGTATTATGTATATGCCTACGTAAGGCTTTTGGAAGAGGAGCGGATTCGGGATGGCGAGAAGATCAATGTGGTCGTGCCGACAGGAAACTTCGGAAATATTTTGGCGGCGTTCTATGCTAAGAATATGGGTGTGCCGATTGATAAACTGATCTGTGCATCCAACGAGAATAAAGTGTTGTATGATTTCTTCGCAACTGGCAAATACGACCGTAACCGGGAGTTTATGCTGACAAGCTCCCCGTCCATGGATATTCTGATTTCCAGCAATTTAGAGAGGCTGATCTACCGCATCGCTGGTAATAACGCGGAGCAGAACGCTAGACTGATGCGATCTTTGTCTGAGACGGGAGCTTATGAAATCACGGAACCGATGAGAGAGCAGCTTGCTGATTTTTACGGGAATTATGCAGGCGAGAAGGAGACGGTGGAACGGATCAAAGAGCTATATGAGAGTACGGGATACATATTAGATACCCACACGGCGGTTGCGAGTGCGGTGTATAAGAAATACGTGAAAGAAACGGAAGATCAGACCGTTACGATTATTGCTTCCACGGCGAGTCCTTTTAAATTTACGAGAAATGTCATGAACGCGATCGATGCAAAATATCATACCATGTCTGATTTCGATCTGGTGGACGAGCTTTCCAAGATCGGGAATGTGGCGGTGCCGAACGCGATTGAGGAGATCCGAACAGCTCCGGTCATTCATGACATGGTGTGTGATACAACAGAGATGAAAGCGGTTGTCAAACACTTTTTGGGAATCCTCTCATAGTTACGGAGCGTATATAGGAAATGGAAGGAGTAAGGTGAGATGGGAATGAGCGGAGTGATAGATTTACTGTTTCTTGCAAGCGGAATCTATCTGATCTACACGGCGGTTGCGGCAAAGAGGCGCAACACGATCACGGCAAATGTCATGCTGAGCAAAAATACCAGCGAGAAGGATATTGCGGACAAAGTGGGATATATTGAATACATGTATAAGAAGATACTTTTAGCAGGCGTAATGATCTGCGTCGCTTCCGTGATACATCTCGTAAATGATTATTATGTTCATTCACAGCTCCTCACATGGGTAGGAATCGCGCTGGTGTTTGCTGCGCTTGCCATGTATACGGTCGCTTTTTCGCGTGGGCAGAAAAAATATATGCCGCAGCAGAGAATGCAGAATAAGAAAGATACAAAGAAATAAGATAGGAAAAAAAGATAGAATAGGTATAGAAGGAAAAGAGATGCACTTAAGCATCTCTTTTGTCTATTTTGACATAATCCCTTTCGGTGCAGATTGTTTTGTATGCCGGTCGGATAATCTTGCCGTTGTTGGCAAGTTCTTCCATGCGGTGAGCACTCCATCCGACGATTCTGGCGATGGCGAAGATCGGGGTATAGAGTTCCATCGGAAGATTCAGCATATTATATACAAAACCCGAATAGAAGTCTACGTTGATATTAACGCCTTTGTAGATAGGACGCTCTTTGGAGATGAGCTCCGGCGCGAGTCGCTCCACTAAGGAGTAGAGTGAGAACTCGTCATGCAGCCCTTTTTCCTCAGAAAGTTTTTCCACAAAAGATTTAAAGATAACGGCACGCGGGTCGGATTTGGAGTATACGGCGTGTCCCACACCGTAGATCAAGCCGGCGTGGTCGAAAGCATCTTTGTGGAGAAGTTTCGTCAGATAGTCTGCCACCTGCCCTTCGTCGCTCCAATCGCTTACGACGCGTTTCATCTCCTCGAACATCTGGACAACTTTAATATTGGCGCCGCCGTGACGGGGTCCCTTCAAAGAACCAATCGCAGCGGCAATGACAGAATAGGTATCCGTCAGCGAAGAAGTGACAACATGCGTGGTGAAACTGGAATTGTTACCGCCGCCATGCTCCATATGTAAGATCAGGGCAATATCCAGTATCTTTGCCTCCAGCGGCGTATATTTACTGTCCGGACGCAGGATGTGCAGAATATTCTCCGCGTTGGACAATTCCGGACGCGGCTGGTGTATGTAGAGGCTTTCACCGTTGTGGTAGTGGTTGTATGCCTGATACCCATAGATGGAAAGCATGGGAAATAGGGCGATCAACTGCAGACACTGGCGCAGCACGTTTGGCAGGGAAGTGTCGTCCGCCCTGTCGTCATAAGAATACAGGGTCAATACGCTTCTTGCGAGTGTGTTCATCATATCGTTGCTGGGAGCCTTCATGATGATATCGCGCACAAAGCTGGTCGGCAGTGAGCGATAGTCAGATAGCAGGCGAGAAAATTCTTCTAACTCCTGTTTGTCGGGTAATTTGTCAAAGAGAAGAAGATAAGCCACTTCCTCAAAACCGAAACGCTCTTCGCTGGCAAACCCTTCCACCAGATCTTTGACATTGTACCCACGGTAAAAAAGTTTGCCGTGGGTGGGGACTTGTACGCCGTCGACAATCTTATTTGCACGGACGTCGGAGATGTTGGTAAGACCCGCAAGCACGCCCTTACCATTCAGGTCACGCAGTCCACGTTTGACATCATATTTCGTGAATAATTCCGTATCTATAATGCCGGCTCGCTCGCTTAAACCTGCAAGTCGTATAATTTCGGGTGTAATTTCAGAAAAACTGTTCTGTTCCATGATAGGTTCCTCCCTTCATCAATTCATTTTCCATTTGCGCTCATACAATGTTATCATAACATGAACAAAAAGTTTGAAACAAGGAAAATCGGCAAGTTAAGAAAGATTTAACATTATTCAAAAATTGTTCATATATTCAAAAGTAAATTTTTTTGTACGGTTATACAAATTTGAGGTGAATGGGGACGCTTTTTGAGGGTTCCTTAAGATATTAGCATCTGTCCAAGCTGTGTATTGGCTGCATAATTGTATAACGTACAAGATGGAACAGAGATGTGGAAGGGCTGGAAATTTTGTGTAAGACGTATTACAATAATACAAAAAGAAAAAACAAAAGCGCGAAACAAGCAAATTTGCGGAAAGAAAAATGTGCGCGGAAAGAGGATAATTATGGATAAGAGGGAAATATTAAGGCGTGTGGACCATACGCAGTTGAAGGCGTTTGCAACATGGGAGGATATTGTGAAATTGTGCGATGAGGCGATCGCGAACGGGACGGCATCGGTCTGCGTGCCGCCTACTTACGTCAAGAGGATTCATGACGCTTACGGGAAGAAGATCAATATC